>JAWDMM010000030.1:0-15017 GCA_046536595.1 Nitrososphaeria archaeon
TAACTTTTCCAATGACCTTGCTATACCCTCAAGTCTCCCTTAACCAACACTGATGCCATACAGCCTGGATTTTAATGAAAGATTCAGGGAATTCATAAGGCCTACCTTTCTTGCCCTCATTCATCTTATCCAATTCTTCATACCAGTTGTCAAACATATCTATCGGCAGCAAAAACTCACCCCTCACTACAAGCTCTTCATTGTAACTCTTCCAGTTCCTTTTGTCGACAAATTTATTACCCCATCTTTTGTTATTATTATTGCGGCTGTCTTTTTCTTTTGTGGACATACTTAAGGAATTGACAGCCGCGCTATAAATAATTATTCAACACAGCACCCGCCTCTTCTAGAGGCGAGGCTTTCGTTCATTTTGTAAATCTAAAAGAGCTGGCAGAGGAAATATGGAAATACGCAGAAGACATAGGCGGTCTGGGAAAGTTTAACTTTCTGTTAAGCGACGGGGAATACCTTCTGGCTTATATGAACGGGGAAAGAACGCTTCATTACCTGCTTAACCCGGTAAGTTTAAAAGAGAATATGAAAGATGAAAAAAGGGAAAAGTTGAAGGCATCTGTAATATCAACAGAAAAGCTTACAGATGAAGAATGGGTCCCAATGCAACCAAGGGCGCTCTACATATTCCGTGACGGAGAACTCGTTTCTAAAGTTAAGCTTGAATAATGCTTATACAGGTTTTTAATTTATGCGTTTTAATAGTTCAGAGGTTTAAATCGATTTTTATTTTATTTTTAACCTTTTTTCTGAAGCTTGAGCACGATTTAAATTTTTCAAATATCATACAGCTGTATGATAGCCGGAGTTGCGTTTGACTTGGACGGAACACTCATAGATAACGCTGATGCTCTTTCTGCAGCCCTTTCAAAGGCCATTGGGGAATTTGGATACAGAGCAGAACCGGATGAAATAAGAAAGTATTTAGGGCTTTCGTTTTACGATATAGTTTCAAAATTTATTCAGAATCCTGACAGAGTTTTACTGGAAAAAATAAAAGAGGCTAGAAAAAAGTACGTAATAGAAAGCATAAGCAGTTTCAGGATATTTCCTGATGCGCTGTACGCTCTGAAAGCTTTAAAAGAGCTAGGAGTAAAGAGCGCTGTAGCAACGAGTTTAGGGAAAGATCTTGTAGACTCTGTTATAAAGGGTCTCTGGCTTGACAGCTATCTGTGCTGCTGGGTAACAGTAGATGAAGTGAAAAAACCTAAACCGGAGCCGCATGTCTTTCTTAAAGCCATGGAGCTTATGCAAGTTAAACCAGAAAATTGCCTAGCCGTGGGTGACAGAGAGTACGACGTAATAGCTGGTAAGAAAGCAGGATCTCTTACAGCTCTGGTACTGAGGGACAGCTTTAGCATATACGAAAAAATAAAGCCCGATTACATTCTTAAGAGCCTTGAAGAGTTACCCGATATTATATCAGGGTTAAATTCAAAGCTCTGATCTGTAGAGCTTGCAACTTTTCTAGGCATAACCCTAGTTTCGCAGTATAAGGCAAAACCCAAGTACAAAGTTTTCTTTAAAACATCTTACTGGTTCATAGCTCTGATGTTAATTTCTTACATTGTATCTTACAAACAATAAAAGCTTCGCCGCTTGCGGCAGAGATAAAGTAATTAAGCCAGAACCGATAATAAAGGTTTTATGTTCGCTCTTTTTTATATAGCTCAATAGCCCCCGTTAAAGGGGTGTAACCCTCTAGACCTCGGAACCATCGCCCTTCAGGGCGGTGAGGAGGTCAGTTGAAAACTAGATAAACAATCTAAAATCAGGTTATTTATAAATGATTGATAAAAAGAGAATCAAAACTTTTTACCATGGTCGATAAATTCTAAACGTGAACGTGCGCTTTAAAATAGAAAGAAACATAACAGGTTATGATGTAGATGAGCTCTGGAAAAAGCTCAGCGATATAGAGTCTATACCTGAATTCTGGCACGGCCACAGAGAAGTCAAGGTTCTGGAGAGAAACGGAAATGTGTATAAGGTTCAGATCAGGTACGCCTTTCCTTCATTTGGCAACGGGAATCTAGGAGAAAGCATAATAGAGGTTGATGAAAAAATGAAGGTTCTCAGTTTTAAAAACTATAAAGGTCCTGTAAAGGGGTCTATAAAGGTCTGGATAGATGAAGGCGAGAAGAAAATGGTTTGCGTGTATGATGTCAGTATGAGCGCAATTTACTTACCTACAAAGAATTGGATAGAAAACCACTTTAAACAGGGGGTCGAACGCGCGTTTGACAGACTCCTTACGCCTTAAGCTCAGTAATATGCTTAATTTTTAAAGTTCTAGG
Organism: Nitrososphaeria archaeon; assembly: GCA_046536595.1. GTDB lineage: Archaea > Thermoproteota > Nitrososphaeria > Conexivisphaerales > UBA164 > CAYFFZ01. Next base: position 2,310 of record JAWDMM010000030.1, read on the forward strand.
CACATTATAAGAGCGTTTTCATAACCATCTTCAAAAAGGCCCATTTTAGGTATAATTCCAGTCTGAACGAGCTCCAACTTCCTGTAAAGGTGTACCGCAAGGGCATTTCGCGCGTAGACTTCGAGCTTTATAAGCCTGGAATCCTTCAGACCTCGCGAGCTCAATCAGGAGCCTTATCAGCTCGTACCCCAGGCCTGCGTTCCACAGACAGAGCCCCTTATTGCTGATTTCACACGATTAAAGTGCTAGCCTTATTCAAGGCATCGCGGATTCCTCAGATCGAGGTTACACAATGGTAGTACGTCTGCGCAAGGAACTCGACCTTTTTTGTCGAGGCAAGAACGCTGAAATAGAGGAAAGCGCTGTGATGGACAGGTCAACGATCGGAGACTGCGCAGTTATTAAAAGCTCAATAATAGGAAGGCATGTTGAAGTAAGGTCAACAAGAGAAAGGCCTACACGGATAGAGGGTTCAGTAATAGCTGACGACGCGATAATAGGCGAGGGCTCTGAGCTTGTCGGAACAAAGGTAGCACCGCACAGAACTGTCAGCACAGGAAGCGTGCTTTATAACGCATCCATAATATAGTTTATGCTGATTTAACCGTTGCTTTTTAACTTTTACAGTTTTTTAAAAGGTTTTCAGAGACTGCTGGCTCTCCAGAACGCCTCTTCTATAGTTTTTATTGCTTCTTCAGCCTGCTCATAACCCTGCACCTTTACCCACTTGCCGCTTTCAAGCTCCTTATAATGCTCAAAGAAGTGCTTTATTTCTTCCTTAATTCCCGGAGGCAGGTCTTCAAGGCTCTTGACGTTGCTGAACTTCGGGTCTATAGAAGGATGAGGCACGGCTATGATTTTTTTATCGATGCCGTGTTCGTCCTCAGTTACCAGCATGCCAATCGGGATTGCTTTTATGTAAACCCCATGAGGCAGAGGATCATATGTTATAACAATGCAGTCCAATGGATCTTTGTCTTCACCTATTGTGCCAGGAATAAAACCGTAGTTAAATGGATAGACCGTAGCTGTGTACAGTATCCTGTCCACCCTAAGGCCCTTAAGCTTGTCATCGTACTCTATCTTTATGTTGCTCCCTTTTGGGATCTCTATAAAGACGTAAACCTCCTGCAACATGCTAGCTAAAAGCGTTAGCAGCTTTTTAGCTTTACTGATTAAATTCAAACGCTGCTTTAATTTTTTTAGTAGATTGATGCGGATTTTCCTGCGTTTTTTATTAAATAAACGGTAATACATAACATAATCAGTAAAAAATAAAAGTGCGTAATGTTATTTGCTATATATGGAAGAAGACAAAATTTATATAGTACAGAAGGTGCTCTCAAAAAGAAGCAACTATAAGCTTTTCAAAGCGCTCTATAATGGTATAGACGCAAGTGAAAGCTCGTTAAAGTCTTTAGGCCTTGAAAGGAGAACGTTTTACTATGCGCTCAGGGAGCTTAAGGATAGCGGTATAGCTGTAAAAAAAGATGGAAAGTACTACCTGAGTCCCTTCGGTTATTTTCTTTACAGCGTACAGGACAAACTGCTTCAGTGGTTTTTAAAGGAAAACGAGATAAAAGGCATAACGGAGCTGCTCAACAGGGATAATGGAGACGAACTTTCTTATACACTCCTGAAGGACCTAGAAGAGATGGTGGGGCTATCTAACTTTGAACCAATAAGGGTCTATACTGACTGGAAATCGCTGTCTTCGGATCTGTCTTTGCTAGTTAACGCAAAAAGGATCATAAAGATAGCCACAAAGTACAGCGATCCGGTGATCCTTAAGTACCTTAAAGAAACAGTTAAAAAAGGTGTTCATGTAAAGATCATAAGCGATAGAAAGGCTGTAGCTGCCAGGCTCGCCAACCTTTCTTATCTTAATCTCGATAATACACTTGTAGAAACTTTAAATTATTTGCTCTCTTCACCAAACCTGCAGATAAAAGTAAGCAATGTGCAGTTCAGCTTTATTATCGTTGACAGAGAAGAAATAGGCATTGAAATACCAGATCCTTTTGACTCTTCACCGCTTGTTGCTTTCAGGTTCAAAAGTCCGACTCTCGCAGAAAAGCTCGATAGCGTTTTTGAAAAATTGTTCGAAAAAGGAGAAGAAGATCCGGTTTACAACATTGTAAAGCCTAAAGGTGATATAAATGCTTGAAATACTGTCACTTATTAAAGCCAGGTTAAGCGTTATTGTATACGTGGTGGCCTTTGATGCAACGCTGCTTGCCGTTTCAGGTTTCAGGATATCACCTTTTATCTTTATAATTTCAACTTTGTCAGTTTATCTGATATCTCTGGCAAACTACACATTAAGCGACCTGCTTGACCTTGAAGAAGACAGAATAAACAACCCTAAAAGGCCTCTCGCGTCGGGAAAGGTCAGCAAAAGGACTGCGCAGTTATTTATAATCGCGTCATATGTGCTGGCTTTCGTTCTTGGTTATTTCATAAACCTTTTTTTTGAAGCTTTTCTGATCGTTTCCGCGGTTTTAGCATATGCTTATTCAGGAAATAGTATAAGAGCAAAGTCTAGGTGGTGGTCAAAGATAGGGATCAGCAGCCTTGGCGTTTTCATAGCGCCACTCACAGCTATATCCATAACAGGCTTTTCGGTCAGAGTCATTCTGATGGCGTTGATATTGATGCTCTGGGGGGACTTTTCTATAAATCTTGGAGATATATTTGACTATGAAGGTGATAAGAAAACAGGGGTAATTACTTTTGCGGTGGCTTACGGAAAAGATAATGCGATAAAGTTGCTGAAGGTGCTGCTTGTTGCTCAGCTGGTAGCTGAAACAGCGCTGTTGATTTCTTTCAAAATTTTTAACCTGTTGTACATTGGGTTCTCTCTTATTCTTTTTGCCTTTTTTATGAAGAACGTATCAGTTCTGAAAAGGCCAAACCTCGATAGAAGCTACATAAAACAGTTAAAGAACGTTACCAGAATTATGATTATAGTACTGCAGCTGATAACCCTTTCTTTTATCCTCTAGAACAACCCTTAAATTTTTTACTGCGTCGTTTAAGTCCTTAGCTTCTATTATGTTTGTTGAGTAAGAGGAGAAGTCCTTTCCGGTAACGGGGAAAGCTATGAATATCCAGTCGTCTATCCCTGCATCGTATACAGCTGTAAGGAACTTTATTATTTCTTTAAGGCTTGGCCTGCCGATTTTTATGTATACGGCTATCCTGAACCCGTCCAAATCAGCAAGCATATCAAAAACATACTGTGCGCCAGATTCCCCTACAACGCGCGCGCACCTTTTTACGTTGCCTATCCTTGATATCTCTTCAATGATTGGCTCAAAGTCGTAGACTTTATTCAGATCTGCATTTTCCAGGCTGCTTAAAAGATCTTCCTCAGACATATCAAAATTACCCGTTAACTTTGAAATTGATTCCGTTATGTCGTTAATACCTTTGTGTTTCATGATAGAAAGCACATGCCTTTCAGTACATTCATCCATGCCATATAATATGATGATGCAGATTAAAACGTCTTTGTGAAACAAAATTGTAAAAAACATTAAAAAGTGAAACAAATTTTTCACTTATATTCACAAATTTGAACTTTGTCACGCACGTTTACCCTTTTAAACTGTAAAAAATGTATTTTTATAGTGCAAAGATCATGCACTTTTTAAGCTATACCTTGTAAAGTTAACGTTAATCTTAAAGCTTTTACGAAAATATTAACCGCTCTTCCAACACTAAATGCTATTTCTGCTCAACTTTTAATGGAGTAAAACAATCATTGCTCTAACTTTTATTTTCATAGAGCTTCTTTATAATAGTTACAAGGTCGTTTTCTTTAGGGATGCCGTACTCCTGCGATATTTTTTCGATTATCCTCTCTTCAATAAAATGTTCAAAAGGACCGTAAACATCCTTGAGGAATGCTACAAATTCTTCAGGCCTTTCAGATATTTCATCAATGTTCATCTTCTTTTTGTTTTCCATATGCCACAATAGAGCCTTAGCCAGCATTTCATCTCCGTAATCGTTTATAGCACTTATTATTAATTCCCCAAGGCGCTTGTCCTTCACTTTACATTATAATATACATCGCAGTTTTTAAACAATACGCTCGCAGAGTAAACTGCCGGCTAACCTCGTCGATTATATTATAATCAACCCGCTGTAATTTCTTAAAACTTTTTATAAAACTGAATGATATATATGTCCTAACTTTGATGCAGCCATTCTATTACCATCAACTAACTATAAATATACTTTCTTACTATTGATCATTTATGGCCAATAATTTTAATGCTTTAAGGGTGGTAAAAAGATGAAGGTAAGCTCAGTTGAAGAGATGAAAAGGCTTGATTCCATTGCTGTTGAAAAATACGGCATAGATCATTTGCTGCTTATGGAGAACGCCGGCAACGCTGTATACAGCGTTATCCAGAAGGAGCTCGGAGTCTTCGGCAAAAAGTTCGTTATAATCGCAGGAACCGGAAACAACGGTGGAGACGCTCTGGTAGTAGCAAGAAAGCTTAACTCCGGTGGGGGCAGAGTAAAGGCATTTGTTGTGGGCGATCCTGCAAAGTTTTCAGGTCCTGCCCTAAAAAACTATGACATCGCTTTGAAGATAGGCCTGGTTTCAGGCACAATCAGAGACAATGAAATTCTTGAAGAATTCAGGTCAGCACTATCATGGTGTGATGCTGTCGTTGATGGCCTTTTCGGAACTGGGCTTTCCGGAAACATAACCGGGATCTACAGGGCTGTAATAGAAGAAACAAATCTTGCAAAAAAACCAGTTTTCAGTGTCGACATACCTTCAGGCATAGGAGGAAACGACGGAAAGGTCTACGGCTCGGCCGTACAAGCCTGCTGCACTGTGACCTTTGGACTTCCAAAGCTCGGAAACCTCCTGTATCCCGGGTATAACTATGGCGGAAAGCTGTACGTTTCTCACATATCTTTCCCGCAAGAACTTTACGATTCTGATGAAATAAAGGTTGAAATCAACGAACCCCCAGAGCTTCCACCAAGGCTGCCGTGGGGTCACAAGGGAACTTTCGGTAGGCTTCTTGTAGTCGCAGGCGCAAGAAACTACTATGGCGCACCTTATTTTTCATCTCTATCATTTCTTAAGGCCGGAGGAGGATACTCAATGCTTGCAGCTCCTAAATCAATTATACCTTTTATAGCAACAAAGGCCAGCGAAGTTGTTTACTTACCGATGGAAGAAAACGAAAACGGCGCTCTTTCAAGTTCAAACAAAAAGAAAATACTTGAGCTCATAGAACATCTCGAGATAGACTTTGTCATTCTAGGCCCCGGTGTATCTCTTGATAATGAAGCACAGTCGCTGATTAGGAATCTTATAGCTGAAGTTGATGTGCCAGCAATAATTGACGGAGATGGTCTCACGGCGCTTTCTGCAAACGTCTCAGTGTTAAAATCAAGAAAGAAGCCGACAATCCTTACCCCTCATTCAGGTGAAATGGCAAGAATCATGAATATGAGCATAAGTGAGGTTGAGTCAAAAAGAATCGATACAGTCAAAATGGCCGCTGAAAATCTAAAATCTTATGTGGTGCTTAAAGGAGCTCACAGCTTAGTTGCATATCCTGACGGTAAAGAATTCATAAATATGAGCGGCAACTCAGGCATGGCAACTGCTGGATCAGGTGATGTACTTACCGGAACTGTTGCTGCTATGATGGGGTTAGGGCTTGAACCCGGAGATGCTCTGAGAACCGGTGTGTTTCTTCACGGGCTTTCTGGTGACCTTGTTGCGGCTAGAAAAGGTGAAGATGGAATGACTGCTGAAGATATACTCCAGAACCTTCCTGAAGCTGTTAAGATTTTCAGGGATGACCGCAAAAACGTCCTAAAAAATTATGTGCCAGAAGTTATATGAAGAAAATTATTACGTTGAAGTTTAACTTTATGGGGTTTAATGGGGAAGTTCATCTTTTAACCCCAAAGCCCCGTCCGTTACAGTAGATCAAAACTTTTGTTGATTTTTATGATGCTTTTGCTATCTTACCAGATTTTAAACTAGATTTTAAATGCAATCTATGTACAAAAGCTTTAGAAAGGCTAAGCAAGCAATCAAATTGCGCTGATTAACCTTATTATGCTATAAAAATAGTGCTTTAAGTCAAAAATAAAGCATGGTTTAAGCTAGTGAAGTCTTATTGTGCTTAAAATAAAAGCTATCTGAATATTTTAACGTATAAGTTAGAGATTAAAGCTTCAATCATTAATAAAAACTTACTTAACTGTTACTTTTTCCCTTTTATACCCATGTGAGCTGCTTATTAATTTATCGGCGATGCTTTTCCTGTATAATAGCGTTTCAATAGTAACTATTATGCTGTTTAGAGCGATGGCATTTAGCATTTTTAGTCATGGCTTATAGAGCGAGCTAGTGTATCTCTGTCATTTTATGAGGGATTTATCACTTACCCATTCGGGGCAATCCCCAGTATCAAAGCGTAAGACCTTGTTAACGGGTCAGCCCGCAATTAGTTCATCGAGGCCTTACCCCAACCCCAACCTTGCGGTCATGACCCATTAACTTTGATATGGCCTGTGCTCTTTAAGCACCCAGTAAATTATCCTAAGCATCTTTGCAGATGCAGCAACTATTGCTTTAGCGCTTCCCTTTTTCTTCTTTAGCTTAGAGTAGAAGTTGCCAACTGTTCCGTTAGGCTCTTTCCTTATGTTTGCCCACTTAATCTGAGTATCCACCTTAAGTAACTGCTTAGTAACAAGTCCATAGTACACTTTATTTCCTGAAGAACGAGTTGATGGAGCTATTGCATATAAAACCAAATGCCCTGAGTCTGGAAACCTGTTTATGTCTCCTATTTCGCTGATTATGAAAAGCGCAGAGTAGAACGATATTCCTGGAATGCTCATCAAAAGCTTTGCGTCTTCATTGTCATTTGCAATATCCTTTATTCTATTAGATATGTCATCTATTTCCTTGTTTAACACTTCAAGGACGTTTAGGTAGCCGTTTATCTTGTAATCGTTTAGCTCCCTTAACGTTTTAATGAATTCTTTTGTAAAAGGAGTGCCATCAATCTTTATGTTGTACATCAGCAAATGAGCGTGTATTCTGTTCTTTATTATTGGCCTAACTCTTACAAGGCTTGCCCTGTGCTATCTCAGCTGCATCAATTCCATAGGAGGTATGCCTATGCTATATATCCTCCCCTTAGCAGGTTTGCAAGCGTAAGAGAATCTACCTTATCTGTCTTTACCTTTGATTCAGCTATAGCTTTAGCGGGTTTGATAAGGTAACATTGTGCCTTTCGGACAATATCCTTCCCAGTACCATGTTTAAGAGCTATTGCTATATCCGATCCAAACGGTATTGAGTCTGAAAAGTTCCTTAGGCTATTAGCAGACTTTATTTTTACTTCATTTAACACAGTGCCATTTTCATCCATTACAGTCGCATTTATCATTGCCTTATGAAGATCCAATCCAACATACATGTGTGTTATGTCAACTGATTTCCTAATATCCTTAATCCTGCTCACATATTAGTTCACATAAATAAAACTAGTCTGCCGGAAATAATTTTCAAGCAATCAAAAATGGACATTAATAGTTTCTAATTTGTTTTAGCTAATTTATGAGAGAATAAAAAGGCCTACAAACATGCTCAGAACACCAAGCAGCTGAATGGCGTTTATTCTATCCTTAAAAACAAAATACCCTATGAGTGTCAGCAATGCTGGCTCAGCGGCAACAACCGAAAAGCCTACAACCATATATTTATACGCTTCAACGATTAACGCAGATAAAAGCGCAAAAGATTGCAACAGCGCTATTATAAATGATTGAGATGCATACCTTTTATCAAAATCAAAGCTTTTTCTTAAAATAACAAAAACAAGTATCAGCAAGAATGAGATCAAATTTCCAAAAGCCCCTACTAATGGATAGTTAGATGAGCTGGAAACGGCATAGTTGAAAGCTACAAGTTGAAACCCCCAGAATATGTTACCAATGAGGGCTGGGATAAGCCCGAAATTAAGCTTGAGAGTTTTAAACATGATAAAAAATGTCCCCATAAATATCAGGACTGCTCCAGCAACCTCATAGACATTTATGCTTTCGTGTAAAACAAGCGAACCCCACAGAACAGGCACAAGATAAGAGACAGGTATCAGGCTCATGGTATCGGACATCTGCTCCTTTTCCAATGAAATAAGAACGAAAAGCAGCCCCGCGCCCATAAGAAGTCCGGAAATCGTTGAAAACTCAATCGAGCTAGCGTTTAAAGTCCCTTTCCAAAATATAGAAACGGCAAAAAGGATAATGGCAGAAAATAAGGTTATAAAGAAGGTAGTTTTCAGCGCTCCTTGTCTCTCAGAAGGTACCTTTAGCCATGCATCTCCCGCTGTAAACAGTATTAACGAAAGTAATGCAAAAAGCACCGCTGTTGTCATATGCTAATTTAAATATTAAAGATATAAAACCTTTTGAAAATCTAAAAGCAGAAACTTTCAAAAATCATTAAAATAATTTCGAAATAAAATAAACAGATAACCTTTTTACTTATTTTGTCGAGCCTTTTTGTATGAGAATATTTGTACCTCTTAAGGAAAATAACGGGCTTAATTCAAGGGTAACAGGGCACCCAGGGAGAGCCCCTTTTTATGCGGTTGTTGAAGTTGACGGAGATAAAATAGTGAGTTACCAGATATACGAGAACCAACACGCAAAAGAAGAAAATGAAGAACACGAGCACCGCGGGCATCATGAACACGGAGGGCATGGAGGCGCTTTTTTAAGGATAATCTTTGATCAGAAGCCCGATGCTTTCATAACATACATAATGGGCCCAGGAGCTTTCAACGCTTTAAAACAGATGGGCATAAAAATATATTTACCAAAAGGGCACACATTGCTGGAATCAGTTGAAGGGTTGATCAAAGGAGAACTAAAAGAAATGAGAGAACCAATAGAAGATTAATTATTTTATCAAAAAAGAAAAATAAAAAATTATTTTTATAATGCAAATGTTTATTGCTGTGAAAGGTTAAGTTTTTTTACGTGATTACATCTGGCAAGAAGTTTTATCTTGGAAAAGTTGCCACTTGCGTTGAGCTCTTCTACCTCGTATATGCCGCCTATGTATTTTTCTATTGTTGCGTCATCAAGAGAGGTAAGAGTGAGTTTCTTTATGTTTCTGAAAACTACCCTTTTTCCTTCGCTAAGAATTTCCTTTGAGTCTACTGAAAGCTCGTCCAGAGAACTTATGAGAATCGACCCGGATTCCTGAATGCCCTTCTGGAACGACCTAGAGATCTCTCCAAGCCCTTGGGCTCCGTTGAGCAAACTTTCGTATGCTCTGTTTGTAATTTCTCCTACAGTTTTTCCGCTCTGGTAAGCCATTTCCTTAATTTTTTTAAAAAGATCACTGCGTACACCCTTTATAGTAACGGTCTTTTCATCTTCTTTATTTTTATCTTCTCCTTCTTCAGTCATACAGGTAATACATGTTTACTTGTTTAAAAGGTTTACTAAAAAACTTTAAACGTTATAAAATGAAACAGGCCATTACAATAATTTATGAAAAAGGTTTATGATTCTAAAGTTTCTTTATCTGCATGGTTTCCGGCAGGTTATGAAGAAGCACTGCAGCGCAAACTGAGCTCATGCCGAGGACAATAAAAGGCAGTCCAGGATTTCGGAATATTTCAAGAACGCTGCCAAGAACCAGGGGCGATGTCATACCGCCGATCCTACCCCATGCAAGAGAATTTCCCAGACCTCTCCCCCTCATGTCGTGATCGTAGAGTTCAGAAGCCATTATTGTTACTATTGCCAGAGCACCTTCCATGAAAAACAGGGATACAAAGGTAAACGCTACTGCAAGAGCGGGCATTATTCTAGAGAATAAAAGCGTTAAAAATTCTGCAACACCTGCAACGGAGCTTACTGCTACTCCAAGTATCCTTCTGCCTGTCCTGTCTACTAAAGGTGCCATGAATAGGGCTCCTAGGAAAGCTCCGAGGTTAGTTATGAGTATGTAGTCTTTCTGGAGTATGTATGGTACTTTTACCAATCCTCTTGATAAAAGCGTAGGGAGCCAGTCAACTATTCCGTAAACGACAAAGAACACAAAGAAAGTTGCTAACGATATTGCTAGCGTTTTTTTAAGGCGTTCACCTCTGTAAAGATCTTTGAAACCAGAATTTTGAGAAGGCTTTTTTGTTTCTGGAATCCTGAGGATAGGGGCAAGAGTAATTAGCTGTACTATCCCGAAAATAAAGATGAATTTTACGCCAAAGAAAAATATGAAAAGGGGTGCTAGTACAAAACCCAGATTAAATATGGAGTTTCCAATTGACATTACGGTGCCTCTTACTGACGGTTCAGAGAACTCGTTCATAATCGCATTAGCGACTGGTACGTTAGCCCCTATGCCTGAGCCCATTATAAGCATGGAAAGGATAAGAGCATAAAAAGAACGATCTATAAACGGAATAAACGATCCTACAGAGTAAAGCGCTATAGAAATGGCTAAAGCAGGTTTTCTTCCTACCCTGTCCGATGCTCCTGAAATCCATACGGAACCTGCAAGCATTCCAAGGAATTCAAGAAAGAACATGTACTCTTCAGTTGAAACGCTGCTATTATAATAAAGAGGAAGTACTATAGCGGGAATTATCAATAAAGAACCAGCCGCAAGCTGTGTATAGAAGAGGTAAATTTCCTTTAACCAGTCTGTCTTTGACCGTTTTGCAAGGTGCTGTATTTCCGAGTTCTCCATGTTAGCCTATTGGTTTTAGCATTTTAATGTTTAGCTAAAAAACCATCAACTATTATAATATTCTTAAAAAAAGAAGGAATTATTTTAAAATTTCGTATATAACTTTTCCATCAGAATCCAAAAGCGCGGGTATGTTAAGTATATAAGAAATCGTCGGCGCAACATCGCGCAGTTCAGGTCTAAGGCCTTTTTGTATCTGAAATAAAAGGTATTTCAAAACCTTCAACCCATTGACTTGACGTTTCTAATAGCGTATCTTCCAAACCAGCTGGATAGGCCCATCCCCGGGCTTTAAATGCCTGAGATATGTAAACAGTAACTTCTGGTTTTTCTTAAAGTTTTAACCTTACAAGTTTGATTCAGAAAACGATCAACTCACCGTCTACATTGGTGAGGATCCAGTCGCTCCACTCACTTTCTTTCAGGATAAAATCTTTTTTTATCTTTAAATATATTATGTAAAATACCCGCCCTCACTGAGGGGTCTCTGATTTAAAAGATAAAGTTCGATAACGAAACAGAAACAATACTGGGGATAAGGCCAGAACACATAGCGATCGCGAACGATCAGGGACTGGATGCCAAGATCAAGAACGTTGAACCCATGGGAGCTGTAGCTTATCCGGAAATAAGAGTGGGCAATACGGAGCTTTCAGCCCAGTACACAGGGCTGGTAAAGCTTGAAGCAGGAATGGAAATAAAGATTAGATTTGTAGAAGATAAAATGCTTTTCTACGATAAAAAGATAGAGAAACTGATAAATTATTAGGACCACAATTTTATTTTATAAAGACTGAAAAAGATAGGTTTATATCTGCGAAAAAACACAACAATATTTATGTCAAAGCAAGAAGAAGGGAAGGTAGTAACTGACATCCCTCCACGGCTTGACAGGGTTCCTATAACTCGCTGGCACTATTACATTCTTTTCATACTTGGAAGCGGACTATTTTTGGAAGGCTTTACAGTAAGCATAGCTGGTACTCAGCTAGGAACAATAGAGAAACTGCTCCATCTCAGCACTATAGAAGCTCTGGCTGTAACCCCTATATTCCTTATAGGTGAACTTTTTGGGGCTGTTATACTTGGGTACCTAGCTGATAATAAAGGGAGAAAAACGCTTTTCCTTACAAGCCTAGCTATAATAATGACCGGCGACGTCCTTGTAGGAATACTGTTCATAGTACACGGGCTTAACTATGCTCTGTTTGTAACTCTCAGGGCTGTTACAAAATGAACGAAAGCCCCGCCTCTTCTAGAGGGGTGCCGTTAACTTAAGCTCATTCTGATCACCTCATGCTTGCAATTAACAAAATTGGCTTAATCCATTCAGACAGCTGTTCATTTGAAAGTGGCGCTGAACCAATTTCCTCGTTTGTGAATACATAGTTATAGAAGAATCTGAATGCTTTGAACCAGTTCTTTACGTGCTCAAATTTTGGCCTTCTGCATGGAAAAAGGTCGTCAAAAGCTTCTGTCCTGTCCTTTATATATTCATTCATCCTTTCCATTAGGTTCTTCAGGCTCTGTTCATATACAACATGCTCTACCCCTGCCCACCTGCAAGCATCAACGTACCAAAGAGCTCCGTCTGTGTAGATAGTCTTCCTGCCATACTTCTTTACAAGCTTCCTTATGAAAAAGCATAAGAGAGTTCTGGTGCCAGCTTATGTAAAACGATAGGAACGCTTTGAGTTGAGGTTCATACGCTACCCATAGCCAAGCTTCTCTAACGTTTATTTCAGTTTCATCAATAAATATGGAATTGACATCGTGTTTGTCAACGTCAAAGGAATCTAATACGAAAGAATACTTCTGAATCCATTTCCATATTGCAACGTGGCTTCTCTTGATTATTGGCTCGAGTACATGGGAAGCCCTTCTTAAGCTCAAACTGGAGAAATAAAGATATAAGGCATAGAGTATAAGTGCTATTGGGG
>JAWDMM010000031.1:0-14954 GCA_046536595.1 Nitrososphaeria archaeon
TTTGGCTGTTTTATTCCCAAATTATTACACCCCCCTCTCCAGCATATCAAAGAATGATTGATCAATGATCTCCTTTTTAGGAAGCCTCTTATAGTATATAACTGCTGGAGTTTCAAGCTTTTCAATATCAAAGGCTCCATGTGGCCTTATGAAGTTGTACCAATTCATAAATTCATCAACGGAATTGAAGAACTTTACCTTCTTCTCAAATATGTCGAAGAACTTCTCAACCTTTCCGTTTGTCTGAGGATGATCTACCCTGCCAACTATCAAAGTTATCTTCTCCTTTATCAAGAACTTTTCAAAATCAGTTAATCCCTTCTCCCTTTCATCTGATTCAACAGCATAGAAAGTTGTTCCGTGGTCTGATAAAATCTCCTCAGGCTTGCCGTACTTTTCTATTGCTTTCCTTAATACATCAACTGAGTACTTAGATGTCGGAGTTGGATAAACGCCATAGCCAACTATGAACCTAGAAGAATCATCTTCATACACTATTAACCATAAACCCTTCCACCTAGGATCCTTTATTTCGTGCCAATCAACGTGCCACAATGAATTTGAGTATTCTCTCTCATACCTTATCCACTTCTTTCTGTGCCACTTTTTAGGCTCACTCATTGCAAAGCCAGCCTCCTTGAGTACTTGATTGATCTTTTCATTTCTGATGTGTAATCCTTTAGCTCTGAGGATTTTGCCGATATAGCTTGCGCTAATTCTGTATTTTCTGTACAGCTCAACGATTTCATTCCTAACGCTCTCAGGAACAGGCCTTTTATGTCTCCCAACTTTTTTCTGAACATGAATAACCCCTGTACTTTTGTACTCTCTATAAAGCTGTTGCACTCTGCTAATTGATATACCCTGCACATCTGCTATCTCTTTATTGGTTAGCTTACCATTAACCTTTGCTTTTATTATCCACTCTATCTGTTCATTGCTAAGTCTTCTCATCCTGTATTTCTTAACAATACTTATCCAAAAACTGGTGCCGTTAACTTAAGGCTTAAAATTTATTTTTAGCGGGTCCTATTTCTAGCAAATGATTACACAAACCAGAAACAGGACCCCAATAGCACTTATACTCTATGCCTTATATCTTTAATTATTTCTCCAGTTTGAGCTTGAGGAGGGCCTCCCATGTACTCGAGCCAATAATCAAGAGAAGCAATATGGAAATGGATCCAGAAGTATTCGTTCATATTTGATTCTTTTGACGTTGATAAACACGGTGTCAATACCATATTTATTGATGAAACTGAAATAAACGTTGGTGGGAAGAAAGCTTGGCTATGGGTAGCGTATGAACCTCAACTCAAAGCGTTCCTATCATTCCACATAAGCTGGCACCAGAACTCTCTTGATGCTTACTATTTCATAAGGAAGCTTGTAAAGAAGTATGGTAGGAAGACTATTTACACAGACGGAGCTCTTTGGTACGTTGATGCATGTAGAACAAATCGATCAGGGAGTAATAAATGGTAGTATACAGGTACCATACAATCCAGTTCTTCCGCCATCAGGAGCTGTATAATAATTTTTAGTCGACTAATTTTTTGATTTTTTAACACCTTTAAAATTTATGTTCTAAACTACTAGGCAATTATCAACAAAGCTAATGGCTAAAATTTAAATATAAATTATAATTATGAAGAGTTATAGTTATGAGTAAGGTTACAGTTGGGTTATATAATATTGATAAAAGTTTTCCAGGCGTTAAAGCTTTAGATGATGTTACAGTTGAAGCATATTCTGGTGAAGTTCACGCTATATTGGGTGAAAATGGAGCTGGAAAAACCACACTTATGAATATACTTTATGGATTAATTCAACCAGATTCAGGGCATGTCGAAATTGATGGCAAAAAGGTATCTATTAAAAGTCCTAATGATGCTTTAAGGTTGGGTATAGGAATGGTTCATCAGCATTTTAGCCTGATTCCCACGCTAAACGTTCTCGAAAATTTTAAACTTATTTCATTAGCAAAAAACACAGATAAAGAAAAAATTTTAGAGCTCTCAAAAAATTTAAATCTTAATTTAGATCTTAACGCAAAGGTCAGCTCACTTTCAGCTGGCGAAAGGCAGAGGCTTGAAGTGTTAAGATTACTTTACTTTAATTTTAATATTCTTATTTTTGATGAACCCACTAGCGTCTTAACACCTATTGAAACTGATAATTTGTTAAAAGCTATACGTAAAATTGCTGCTGAAGGAAAAACAATATTTTTTATTTCACATAAACTAAATGAAGTGAAAGCTGTAAGCGATAGGATAACGGTTCTGCGTAGAGGTAAAGTTACATTTAATGGTGTAACAAAAGAAATTTCTACAGATGAATTAATAAAATATATGATAGAGAAGCTTCCCAAAGTTGAGATTAAACGTGAGATTAAAAGCACGGAAGAAGTACTGAATGTATCAGGTTTAAAGGTAAAGGGCAGTCGGGGTCATTTAGCTGTTAATCTTAATTCAAAAATAAATGTTTATAAAAACGAGATAGTAGGTATAGCTGGGATAGCAGGAAACGGTCAGCGAGAATTATTTGACGCTATAATGGGGCTCAGAAAAATTGAAGAAGGAAAAATTATATTTAAAGGTAAAGACATTACTCACAGCCCAACGCATAAAAGGATAAAATTGGGTTTAGGTTATATACCAGAAGATAGAATTTTAACTGGCTTAGCCCCTGATTTAAGCATAAAGGAAAACTTAATACTCAAATTATATGATAATCAACAATTTCGCAAATGGTACTTTATTGACAATAATAAAATCGATGCAATGGCGAATGCTTTACTAAAAGAATACGATATAAGAGCAGCTAATGTTGAAGTACCTGTTAAAAATTTATCTGGCGGAAATCTGCAGAAAGTGATTTTGGCTAGGGAAATCTCGATGAACCCTGATTTATTGCTTGCATATGAGCCAACCAAGGGACTCGATATTGGTGCAACATACTTTATTAGAAACAAGCTGATTGAATATGCAAACAAAGGCGGTAGCGTATTGCTATTTTCTGAGGACTTGGAGGAATTATTGTTTTTAAGCGATAGATTGTATGTGATTTACAATGGAAATATTGTTGCAGAATTTTCCAGAGAGCAATTTGATGAATATAAAATAGGCAAAGCAATGAGCGGTATAAACTACTTAGAGGTGAGAAACTAAATTGAAAATTACAAAAGAGAATTTAATATTAATTTTTATCGTATACACTACAGCATTTCTATTAGCTATTGGCTTTGGCGCTGTTCTTATTTGGACAATAATGAGAATAAACCCATTTAGCGCGCTATCTTTAATTGTTTCAACTGCGCTTTTTACGCCATTTGGGAGAACTGCTACATTTTATTACTTAGTAGAGCTTACGTTAATATCACTCGGTCTTGCTATTTCTTATAGAGCAAAATATTGGAACATAGGAGGGGATGGGCAGTTAATATTTGGAGCCATATTTAGCATGCAGACAATATTTTCACTTGAACATTTGTTTTCTCCATGGTTGGTTATTGTTGCTACGCTTTTAATGGGAACGCTTGGTGGGGCTATATATGGTGTAATACCCGCAATAATTAAAGTAAAATTGAATGTTAATGAAGTTTTATCTACACTGATGCTGAACTTTATAGCAATATATTTTATGACTTGGCTTGTTGATATTACTGGACCATGGAAGGATCCACATGCGGCTGTCCTAGAATCGTATCCTATTCCCTATAGCCTTTATCTGGAAAATCCAGTTATTTTAACAGTAATAATGGTTTTTGCAATAGCAATTATATATATATTAGCAGAAAAGACGTTCTTTGGATTTAAGATTAAAGTCATAGGGTCAAGTCACTATGCTGCAGACTATGCTGGCATTGATAGAGGCAAAGTATACATCTACCTAGGTTCGATATCGGGCGCGCTTGCGGGATTAGCAGGCTCAATCGAAATATTATCAGTATCACATATCTTATCTTCATCATTTGATATCTTATATATGGGATATGTGGCAATATTTACCAGTTGGCTAGCATCCCTTAATCCACTTTTTGTAATTCTATCATCGCTTTTGATGTCTACACTTCTCAGCGGAGGTTATTTTATGGAGGCTATAACCGGCGTATCAGTTTTATTTATTTATTATTTTGAGGGAATAACGTTCATCAGCATTATAATATTTGAGGCAACAAAAAGTAAAATTAAAAGGGTGATGAAACTTGGCTAGCATACCCTTAATTCCATTTTTTATAGCTGTAATAAGCATAGGCATATCATATACCACGATTTATCTGATAGCTAGTTTAGGTGAAATATTTTCAGAAAAGGCCGGTGTATTGAACCTTTCACTAGAGGGCGTCATGGCTATGGGAGCATTTCTAGGATACGTTTTTTCATTTATATCAGGTAATCCATATTTTGGTCTTGTAGGTGGATTGATAGCAGGACTTATATTAGGATTGCTTTTTGCATTTATTTCGATTACTATAGGAGTAAATCAAGTGTTGGCTGGTTTAAGCGTGTGGCTAGTTGGTATGGGATTATCAGATTTTATATACACAATATCATTTGGTAGAACACCATATTTGATTACTGTACCAAAATTACCTACTGTACCAGTACCATATCTTTCAGGCATACCAATTATAGGGCAGATGCTTTTTGATCACACTTTGGTTGATTATGCCGCATACTTAAGTGTTCCACTTTTATGGTACATAATGTTCAGAACAAATTTTGGGCTTAAAATTATAAGTGTAGGAGAAAATCCGCGTGCAGCAGATTCTTTGGGAATTAACGTGAACAGAATAAGATATATTATGGTGCTGTTTGACAGCTCTTTGGTAGGAATATCTGGTAGCATCATTTCTCTTACTGCTGGACTTTATCAGGTAGGTATGATAGCAGGCAGGGGGTGGATTGCTATAGGAATAGCGGCGTTTAGCGGCCTAAATCCTGCTTATGGACTTTTGGCTTCATTAATATTTGGCGTGGTTAGCGCGTTTGGCCCATCATTAATGGTAATTGGTTACAGAATACCCTATGAATTTCTCGATATGACTCCTTTTATAGCTTTACTAGTAGTAGTAATGATGATCTCTAAAAGAATGTTAATGCCTTCAGCTCTTGGTAAACCATATAAAAGAGAGGAAAAGTGAAAAACAAAAAGATATTAGCAATTTTATTAATAGTTCTTATAACATCATCATGCTATATTTATTTTAGTGAATATACAAGCAAAAGCCCCTATGGTCATACTTATACTTACTTGATAAAACGAGATTTTGGGTTTAATGGAAAATTTATAAACTTTTCAGAATATATGGAATATAAATTTGGTTATCCTTATAAGGGCTTACTAAACATAACTGTAACGGAGCCTGAGCAACAATATATAGTTACAATATTCTTAAATAATTACACTGTAAAATCAGTAGTTTACATATACAATACCTCTATCTCATTAAATGCTAATGAAGGAGAACGTGAAAATATATATCTGCCATTCATTAGCAACTCAAATTTAACTACTATAAATTTATTATCATACAATTTTTCTAATTATGGAATTAGCGTAATAACTATACCTGCTTTTGGAAAAATAAAAACAGTTCATCTTGGTTATAGAGGTACTGGTAAAATAGGGCCTTCAAACTATAATCTATCAATTAATTACTTTTATTCGTTAAATGGTTTACTAGTAATGTCGCAATACATCTGGTCAAGTTCAGGCCCAACAGGAGAATATTATAGAAATATAACCTCTATTTTAATAAAAGGTTAGGCGTTCAGTTCATTTAAAATTTTACTGACAAGGTGTTGCGGTGCCCGAGCTACTGGCGGGAACTTAGAAATAGGTTTAGTAGCATCTATTATTATTTTGTTATCAAGAGTTCGTGGACTGCCTTCTATCGAATAATTTGCTGGATTTAAAATATTTCCGATCACTTCTGGTATTATGGTAAAACTGGTTTCCCTGGATGCCCTAGTTAAAACAGCCCACATAACTTCTTCATCGTTATAAATATCTACGTCTTCGTCTACAACTATTACGACCCTTATAGCAATTTCGCTTGATAAAGCTGCTAAAGCAGCCCTTTTAGCATCGCCTTCATTTACTTTTTTAATTTGAATGTAAAGCAACGGCGCAAAGTCATACCCAAACCTTATATTCTTAACATAGGGTGAAACGCTTTTTACATAATTATAAACCGCAGCAAGGTGAGGTAAATTCACTCCAAGGTTAAGATGATCTCTATATGCAGCGGCAATATCAAGATAAACTGAATCATGCCTTGATCTAACTCTCTTTACAGTTATTACTGGTGTCATCTGCGTTCCAGAATAATATTTTGGCCATTCACCAAAAGGCCCTTCTTTAACTAGATAGGAAGGATCTTCTATCAATCCCTCAATAACGATTTCGCTACGCGTTAAATATGGAAGATCTAAATCATTGCTATATGTAATTTCTAATGGCTCCTGCAAAAATCCACCGGCCATATTAAGTTCTCCGCCGATACCTTTTGGCCTGGAAACAGCAGCAAAGTAAACTGCTGGATGATGACCTATGGATATGGTAATGGGAACAGGCTTTCCCATTTGCTTATATTTTTCAATTATGTATTGAGCGTCATGACCTGGGTCAGTTAATATGCCTAAATGTTTATCGTCAAATATTTGATGCCTATAAATTCCCATATTAAGAGCGCCAGTGTCAGGATCTTTCAATATAGCTAAACCACTATCTATATATGGCCCTCCATCTAGCTCATTATGAACTATATGCGGCAATCCAGAAAGGTCTTCGGTATTTATGTCAAAATTGCTGTCTGGCACCTCTTTGGGGTTTAATTCCTTTTGTGAAAGTTCAAAAAATTTGTTAGCAATGGACGGAATATCACATTTATCACAATCAAGGGCTTTGCCCATTCTAAAAATTGATGCAAACAAATTTGTCACAACAACTTTCCCGTTAACGTTGTTAAAATAAAGTACAGGATATTTTTTTAGCTTTTCATATGCATCAACGTAGGCATTTAGTTCGTATCTTTGATCTACAGGATGTTTTACATAAACTATCTCATTTTCAACGGCTTTTAGAAAAGATTTTAGATCCTTACTCATTAAAATGAACTTGCATAATTTATAATTTATACTTTTTCTTTGTACTTGCGATGCTACTAGTAGTACACCAATAACCATAATGTCACCGTCTGAAGTATGGAGATGACATCGATGATAAAAACAATAATGCGATGGATTTCGATGTTGCATAACCCTATTCACAAATTAACAAATTAAAGAGGAAAAGCATGCGAAGTAGAGGTATTTTACGGCAACAAGCGCCAACTCTTTTAAGGATTACAAGAAAATGTAGCTGCAGAAATGAATACTCTAAGCAAGAGACAGTTGGAGAGGATAATGAATAAGTTAAGAAGAAGATGGTTGAAATGATAAATGCAATGGATTCATTGATAAACAATGACATACTAAGTTAAAATGCTCGAGTCATTGCTTTTCATTACCATGTGCTAGAAGGTGTACATAAGTGTCTTGGCACAACAATTCAATAACAGTAATTAATAACCAATAGTTTAAGTTTAAAAAATAAAAAACATAAGAATAAATGCAATGAAAATAGCTATTTTTAACGCAGGAAAAATTGTCAGTGGAGATTGGAACAAAGGAATATTAAAAGCTGATTCAGTTTTGATAGAGGACGGAAAATTTAAGCAGATAGGTTACGAAAACGAAATACATCCTGAAAAGGCAGACATAAGGATCGACGCAAACGGTATGGTTTTAATACCAGGGTTGATAGACCCCCATACACACTTAGGTTTTGGAGAATGGGGCCCAGAAAATGGGATGGTGGGAGTAGCGCTAGAGGCTTTATATCAGGGCACCACAACTACTATAGATGAGTTTGCAAGGTATGAAGGCGAACCTGATTTTTATCCCCCAAATCCGCAAGGTGTAAAGTCATCAGCTATTGTTCATTATTTTGCGTGGAAAAACTACAGGCCCGGCGGTCTGATGAAAGTACATGGAGGAAGCATAATTTTAGTCAAAGGGCTTAAAGAGAGCGACTTTAAAGAGTTGAGCGATCTGGGAATATGGAAAGTGGCTCAGATAGGTGGAAGCTCTGATCTTAAACCCGCAGAACTGCTTGAAATGGCTTCATGGGCAAGAAAGTATGGCATGTTTATTCCAACAAACTTTGGCGCAGGTGTGCTGAAGACTGCTGTTTATCTAGATGCAGATTTTGTAAAAAATCTCCAGCCAGACAAGCTAGCCCACGCAAACGGAGGAAGCACTGCAGCTCCGTGGGACCTCACTAGGGAAGTTATTGACGCTGCACCTAAGGCAGCTGTTGAGCTTGTAACATACGGAAACTGGAAGATGTCATTGAAAATACTTGATTATTTAAGAACAAAGAACGAACTTCACAGGGTTATTTTGGGCAGTGACACGCCCACAGGACAAGGTTGGTTCCCTATAGCTATGATGCAAGGGGTCAAATTTGTATCTGCAGTAGGAAACGTGCCTGCTGAAAAGGCAATAGCTATGGCTACCGGTAATACATATAACTATTATAAAAAATGGATAAACACTGGTAAAATTCAAGAAGGATTTGAAGCTGACTGCTTGCTCATTGATAAGCCGCCTGGAAGCGTTGGAACCGATGCTCTTGGAGCTATAGAAAATGGGGATTTAATCGGGACAGCGATGGTAATGGTCGACGGCAAGATAGCAGCACTAAGAGGAAGGGATAGCAGGCCTACTACAAAGTACATAAAGCTAAACGGCAAAGAGCTTGGAGTTAGTGACCCTAATGAAAGACAATTTGATCCTCCAAGGTTTTATTGGAAGAGCACAGGGGAGACATACCTTTTGCTAAACGATAAACAGTAAACGCTAACCTTACTTTTCTGATGCTACGTATTTAATTTTTTCAATAATTTCTCCAGCGTCTTTGGCGCTTTTCCATAAAGTTTCAAACAGTATGATGAGGCCTTTGGCTAATTTTAAATCTTTTATTAAAATATAACTGTCATCGGGCCTGTTTATGTTCATATCTTCATCATGCTGAATAGCCCCAATCAAAACTCTATCATTATCAAATATGTTCAATCTGATTTGAACCCCTGCTAGGTGTTTAAATGGTATGTGTTCGTAGAGATAAGAAGCCTCTTTTATATTTTCTGTATTAACTTCAGAAATTATCATAACGCTTACACCTCGATTTATCATACCGAGATATGAATCCAGTAAACCATGTCGTATGCTTCTAAGAAGACCATTGCCAGACATGATAAGTCTGTATTCATAAAAGGTTTGGTCAAAAAGCGTTTTTAGCTCGTTATAGAGCCTTTTTCTACCAAATATGAGCCTGTATTCTGGCGGAGCGTATGAAAAGCCCGGCGATAATTTATCAGAAAGCTGCTTAAAAACTTCTTCAAGCTTTTCTTTTTTCTTTTTGTAACTATCTTCCAAAGTTTCGCTTAAAATCTTTCTAAAATCGTCTACGTTCCTGGCTATAAATAATCCCTTTCTGAGATCTTTTTCAACAAGACCTGCCCTCATCAGGCTTTCAATATGTTTATAAACAACACCCTTATCTTTTTTTAAATTGCTTGAAATGTCTGTTATCGAGCTAGGACCGTTTTTCAGAAGATAAACGTAGATTTCAAACTGACTGGGGGTTATAGAGGCTTCGCTAAGAATCTGTAAAAATTCTTTTGAAAAGTTAAGTTCCACATGCCAAATTTAACTTTTTAACATATATTTTTTACTCTCTTATCTTTACAGTTTTGATCATGCAGTCCGATTTTTTAAATCTTTTTTGCTTTTAACATCATTAGACGACTAAAATTTTTTATGCAACAAACAGGGTAATAGAATATATTTTTGGATCCCGTTAAGATTTTCTGCCCAAATTTTTAGTGGCTCATCAACCATAGATAGCTATTCATACAAATAATTAAATAAAAAATCCCGAAATTAACGTTATATGTCTTTAAAAGAGATAATAGACAACTATATTACAAAACATCCAGAAGATGTCGTTGAAATAGATAAAGAAGTTTCAACAGATTATGAGATTACTGCAATAGCAAGCCTACTTGAAAAGTCAGCACCTCTCCTTATCTTTAGGAAGATTAAAAACTATGATAAATTTGTGTTAATAAGCAACGTATACAGTTCAAGAAAAAGAATATTTTCTTATTTTAATCTCAATGAAGATTCGTTTTATGATTTTTGGGATAATATATCAAGGAGAAACGTAAAATACGAAGTAAAGAAGGACGAAGCACCGGTAAAAGACGTAATGTATACTTTTTCCGAGGTTGACCTTTATAAATTACCGATCGTTTTGCATTATCCACAGGATGGCGGTCGATATATAACTTCTGGTATAATAGTTGCTAGGGATCCCGAAAATTTTAAAATCGTTAATCTAAGCTTTGCAAGGATCCAGTTAATAGGAAAGAATGAGATAGCGCTCAGCATGCACTCCAGAGGTCATCTGTGGACTTATTTTCAGAAATCTTTGAAGCTAAAAAAGGACCTGCCAATTTCTGTAATAATCGGAGCGCATCCAATATACTATCTTCTGGCTGCTTCTAGAATTCAGAATGAATATTCTAAGATAGAGGGCTTTATAGACGATTATCTTACATCGGGAATCACGAACGATCTGCCGGTTCCGGCAAATTCAGAAATAGTCCTTGAGGGAAAAGTGCTATGGAACAAAAGCTATCCTGAAGGTCCTTTCACTGAATACACAGGCTATATATCGAACCGTTCCACAAACAATTACGCTTTGATCGAAGCCATGTTCATGAAAAATAAACCGCTATACCTTGAAATAAACCCCTCTAACTCAAAAGAGCACATAACATTATCAAGCATTTCAAAAGAACCTATAATACTGGGCACAATCAAAAATTTTTTTCAAAGCGTCAGCAGCTACAGGCTGGAGTGGCCGCTTAAAGGTGTCCACTACGTGCTTTTTGGTAAAATTTTGAACCCTTCACCTGGGGAAGCTATGCAGCTTGCGCTTCTTGCACTTGGGCTTGATCATTACCTTAAGATAGTTATAATCTCTGAAGGCGAACAGGAGCTTACAACTTTCAATCTGCTTTCATCGATGCTTTGTGGATACAAGCATGCAGTTTTGCATGATGTTCTTTGCAATAGGCTCGACCCATCAGCCAATCCAGAGGGAACCAGCAGCAAAGTTGTGTTTATCGTAAAACCTCATGAAAATTACGATATTTTAAACAATAAAAATTATGTTGATATATCAAGATGCGGAAGGATCCTTCATATAGGGACTGATGAAGTTACAGATGCGTACATAAACATACTCGTGGACCGCGACATAGACCCCTCTGACGAAGATCAAGTGCTTTGGGTGCTTGCCACAAGATTTCAGCCTTCTACTGATATCAAAATAGAAAATAATGGAAAAACAACCTTCGATACTCGCGGTAAAAACTTTAAAACGCCTAAACTGCCCTCTGAAGTAATAAAAAACATCAGGGATTTAATCCTTCGTAGTAAAGTTCCTTCTTAACATCAGAAAGCTCATTAAGCATAGAATCCAGAAGCTGATGAAGCTCAAACCTGTAGGTAAGAGCTTTTTTATAAGCATCTGAACTTTCTTCAAGCTTGTTTATAGAAATATCATACTGAATCAGACAGTTCCTAGTTGCGGCTATCATGCTCTTTAAAACAGTATAGTACTTTAAATTTGGGTTTTCTTCTCTTTCAAAATCATATTTTATTTTTTTAATTTTGTTTCTCAGCTCCCTCATGCTCATTTTTTTATCTTTAATTTCGTCCACCAATTTTTTGAGCGTTTTTTCATCCTTTACCTTCTCGAGTTCGGCAGCTACGAAAGGCTTCAGTTCGCCTTTAGCTATCATTTCCTGAACCTCAAGAGGAAGTTCTAGAAGCTTTATGTACATCGTGACATAAGCTGAGGATTTGCCTATGTTTTTTGCAAGCTCCGTAACGCCTCCCCAACCTTTTTTATGTACATAATTGTAGTAAGCCATAGCTTCCTCGATCGGGTTCAGGCTCTTTCTCTGAAGGTTTTCGGTTATGGCTATCAGGTACGCATCTTTGTCGTTTACATCGATGACTACAGCTTTTACCTTTTTCAGCCCAACCATCCTGCAAGCCTTAAGTCTTCTGTGACCTGCAAGCAGCTCATAAGGCTTTTCTCTATTAGACCTTCTGAGAATAACCGGTTCAAACAGTCCAAGCGACCTTATCGACTCGGCAAGCTCTTCAATATCTTCATAACTAGTCCTTATTACGAACGAATCTTCGTTTATGAGATCTATTGGAATTTCTTCAATATCTTTATGAACAAGCTCTATTAAACCTGACATTACACATAATTTAAATAAAAGATCTGTATATAAAAAATCGCTGTAGAACGCTCTTCTACATTATTTGATTTTAAAGCTGTAAATCCCTTATAATTTTTCCCAATTTTTCTACCTGCTCAAGCTCATAGTAAGCCGGTATCAGCACGAGCCGTGATACTCCGACTTTTTTATAAGACTCTATCCTGTCAGCTACGTCCTTTTCTGTGCCGTATATTCCGCTTTCAACCGAACACTTTGACCACTCAGGCAGGTCCATGTACGTTTTTGTGAATTCATGTACTTTCTGTCTTCCGTCTTCCCCTACATAAACAGGTATCATGTCAGAGTTTTCCAGAGCCCTGCCCAGGGAATGCCTTTCTATTATCTTTAATCCTTGAGCGAAGTCCTCTTCCTTGTAATAGTAAGCCATCCAGCCGTCGGCCAGCTTAGCCACCCTCTTTATCGGGTTTTCAAGATAGGCACCTATAAAGATCTTGATGTTTTCACCCTTTGGTTCTAAGTTCGCATGCACAAAAGTCATGTTTCCAAGCTTCTCATTGACATCGCTTTCTCTCAGCAAGCGTCTGATGAGCTTTAAATAGTCGCTGAGAATTCTGCCTCTCCGCGCAAAATCGGTTCCGACAGCGAGAAACTCCTTTTCGTACCACCCAGCAACAACCGTGAGCATGAGCCTGTTTCTGGAAATATAGTTAAGGGAAGAAATAAGCTTAGCGGCTACAAGGGGGGTCCTTAGGGGCAATACGTAAATTGTTCCAAGCTTTATTTTAGATGTAAAAGCTGAAACGTAACTCAGAGCCGTTATAGGTTCAAGTATCGGGTAAACCTTTTTCGACCCGAGCAAAAGGTGATCCCAGGTCCAGACCGATTCAAACCCGTTCTCTTCAGCAAGCTTTGCCATC
Source organism: Nitrososphaeria archaeon (assembly GCA_046536595.1). Lineage (GTDB taxonomy): Archaea > Thermoproteota > Nitrososphaeria > Conexivisphaerales > UBA164 > CAYFFZ01. The sequence goes on from JAWDMM010000031.1 coordinate 13,297, forward strand.
TTTGCTAGCTTCTGGACGTCTACATTTCCTCCAGGAGGAACAAAGTTTTCAAGAGCAAGCCCAATGTTCATGATTATATTCTGGTTTAATCTAATTATAAGCTTTTACGATTAAAAAAATAGTTTATGTTTAAGCTTCTCTGGCTATTTCTTTAAGCTTTTTGAGGAGTTCGTTCTCAACGTGAGAGTTCCATAGGATTTCTGGCACATCTACAAACACGAAAAGTTCTGACAGGAAAAGAACTTCAATAGCCGTTACCCCCAAGTTCTGAAGCCATTTGCCCACACCCACTGTTACCTTCACGTTTTCCCCGTTTTTTTCAAAAGTGAAAGTTAAAGCCCTTTCTGCCGCAATTATGTCCCTAAGTATGCCTCCTTTCTGAGCCTGCAGAATGGCTCTGTCACCTTCCACTTTTGTCTGAACCTTGTACCCTTCGTCTTCAAGGTACTCTGAAAACTTGTTTATAAGAGCCTGCATGTCCTTGACGTTCTCCAAAGTTATCTCCTTTTTGAACAATGGCATAGGATAAATAAAAAATACGCTTTATTAAGGGTTTCTATAGTAATCTAACTCCAGATCTTTGATAGTTCTTCAGAACTTATTACCGGGAAGAACCTTTGCATGTTTGCCAGCGATCTTTTGTGCGCTTCAATGTCCTGAGAAGAAACGCCATCGCTTATTATCACTGGAACAAATCCAAGAGCGTAAGCGTGTCTTACGCTTGTTTCAACACCTATATCTGTTGCTATGCCTGTGAACACAAATGTTGACCTGCCGGAGTTCCTAGCGAGAAGCTCTACGTTTGTCCCGACAAAGATCGACCACGTATTCTTGTTTATAACGATATCTTCCTGCTGTGGCTGGACTATGAGCTCCATATCTTCAGGTCTGAAACTTCCTCTCCACTGCATTAGCTTTGCGCTTGCCGGTTCAAAACCCGTAGGGAATGGCGTTATCTTTGTAAATATCACCGGCACTCTGGCTTTTCGAGCAGCGTTGAGCGCTGTCTGAAAGCCCTTAAGGAATTCGTCTCTGTTAAAGGTGGAGTTAAACAGCGCTCTGTGTACGTCCCATGCTATAAACAGAGAGTTCTTTGGTTCAAGGATTCTTTTTAAATCTTCTGAGTTTATCATGATATATCAAAACATGAACGGCCAAATAAGTTTTTCCTTTTCGTTAAGGGCTAATTTTTACAGCTCAAGCCTTTTTATAAGCTCTTCTGCGGTTGCTTCAGGCTTTCCTTCTTCGTTCACAACTTCAGACGCAAGGGCCCCTGTAATGTTTGATACTGATATCATGTACATCCTTGAGTATTCTATCTCCTCTTCAACCTTTTCCAGCGGTATTATTTCCCTTTTCCTTGTAGGGTCGTTCATCCTCCTCTTTATTATCAGCTCAGCTGGAGCTGTTATGAGGAAAAGATGAGTTGGCTTGAGTATTTTTGCAACGTGCATAGGTATCCCCGGCAGGTATCCGAAGGGCGTAGGTATCTGAAAGTGAGTGTCAACCACTTTCAGAAAAGATTTTGAAGAAGCTATCCTCTTTGCGGCTGATTTCTGCAGCTCAAACTGCTTTTCGTAAGGCAGATTCCTCATCTCGTCCCTGTCCTTAACTCCAAGTTTTTGAGCTTCCTCGAACATCACAGTCCCGTAAACAAA
>JAWDMM010000032.1:0-13884 GCA_046536595.1 Nitrososphaeria archaeon
ATCTTTCTGTATACTAGAAGGAACTTTTGAATATCTAATAATGGTCCTTGGGTGAAGGCCAAGGAGCAAACATGCCTCTTTCAAGATCTTTCAGGCGAAAAATATTATATGACAATCACTATATAAAGCTATTTATTTTGAAATTGTTTGTAACGGCTTAAGCAATTATGCTATACGCCGGGGGCAGGATTTGAACCTGCGAGGGCCGAAGCCCACTGGCTTTCTTGTAATGGATCTCGAGGCCAGCCCCTTAGGCCGCTCGGGCACCCCGGCTAAATAAATTCCAAAAAAGAGCGATTTAAGCTTATTTAGATTTTTGACCAGATCATAATTCTAATATTTTTTTGTACAAACTGATTACATCTTCATCATTATTTATAGTTATATTAGCTGGTATTATTTTTACATCTTTAATACGTTTTTCTTTTTCATTATAATCACTTTTATCTATTATTAGATAGTCTATCAAACCATCATAGATTTTTATCAAACCAAAAGGATCAGGTTCTAAACCCATCTCGCGCATCATCCTTGAAGCAGGACCTTTATAAGTAGCCCCGCCTTTAAACGGGCTTATTGCAACTCTTTTTCCATTAAATCTTTTTATTTTCTCTCTTAAATTTTTTACAGAAATTATTGGAAATATCGAAGCTAAAGGATTGCTTGGGGCTATAATCAAAACCTTAGATTCGTCAAGAATTTCTAATGCTCTCTGTGAAGCTTTTGCACTTCCTGAACCTTCTACTTTGATATACGTTATGGGTTCTTCTATTCTTTTTACATAATATTCTTCAAAAGTAATTTCTCTGTTTTTTGTCCCGATAACAGTTTTTAGCCTGCTGTCTGAAGGAGGAGCAACTTTTACACTTAGCTCAAACGCATTAATAAGCTTATCAAAGACCTCAGTTAACTTTAGACCTGTTTTTAAAAGGTAAGTTCTATAAATATGAACAGCAAGATCTTTATCGCCAAGCATTATGTAAGGTTCAGCCTTCATTTTTTTCAGCATTTCATAAGTGTTAAACGTATCTCCTGATATTCCCCAGTTTTTGTTAAAATCAAACAAACCACTAAGAGAGTAAAGTACAGAATCAAAATCTGGCGAGACATAGAGCCCAAGAAAATATTCGTCATCTGCGGTATTTACTATAGAGCTGACATCTATACCTTTTCTATAAAGTCCTCCAACAACTTTTGCACCAGAAGTTCCACCACAAAGTATAGCTGTTCTAGACATTATAAAATAAAATGTATTATAGCCTAAATAAAGTTTCGTTCAAATAAGGTTTTATTTTATTTAAAACATAGTTAGCAGCATTTGGCGTTATTTCAGCCCTTCTTCTGAACCATGTAAAGTTTGGTTCTTTTTCCCACATGGGCACTATATGTATGTGCACATGAAATATTATCTGGCTAGCCGCCCTGCCGACGTTAGTAAAAAGCCTTACACCATCAGCGTTCATCCCTGATTTAACTGCTAGCCCAACTATTTTTGATACCTTCGCAAGGTCAAAAAGATCTTCATCAGGTACTGAAATAAAATCCGGATAATGTTTTTTTGTTATGACAAGCGAATGACCAGGTGCTATTGGAAACCTATCCAATAATGCTATAACCTTTTCATTTTCAAAAATCTTATAAGCGTGCTCTTTCCCGGTTGATATTTTACAAAAAACACAGTCCTGAAACATTATTTACAACCAACCTTTATTGTAATCTTTTAACATAAAAACTCAGAGCAAAACAAGTTCATTTTCGTTCAATTTTATTTCCAGACTTCTTGAAATTTCTTTAACATGTAATGGTTCACTGGTAGATGGCGCGTAAGATACTTTAAGAAAGTTTAACCAAGAAAGAGCTATTTCAGAAATGCTAGATCCTTTGTTTTCGGAAAGTTTTTTTAACCTGTTCAAGACATATCCGTGAATTATTCTGTTTTTAAACGACATATAGCCTTTATCTGTAAGTATACCGCCAGCCAATGGTGAAGATGAAAAAACGTTTATTTTCAAACTTTGAAGTTTTTGTACAACACGCAGGTTGTTTTTTGTTAAAGCATTAAAGTCTATCTTTACATGCTGAAACTTTTCCAAAAGATCTTCTTGATATATTTCTTTGATATAGCCAGGTTTCCAACCTATAACGCCAAAACCGTTTATCATTCCGTCATCCAGAGCTTTTCTAAACCCTTTTAATATTTCTTTTAGGCTAACAAAAAAGTTTGGAATTTTAACTTCAAAGACATCAGCTGGTCTTCCTAGTATATTTTTAAACATGGATATTTGATGGATTATGTTTTCATAATTAGGATAAAATCCATAAAATCTGGCCAAAATTACTATATTTTTATTCTCCCTAATAGGTTTCAGAAAAGTTTCAAATTTTTCCATTCTTATCCAAGAATCCCTTAAGTCAAGGACGTTAAGGCCTGAATTTAAAAACGTCTCAAAAGCAAGCTTAACTCCCTTTGGGTTAGTCTCAAGTTTATCTCTTTTTATCGATATTCCGCTCAGGATTCGAGCGGCCATAGTTAGCACTACTACCGCAGCTATTTATTAACTTTCCCGCCGATTACAGAGCAAAGAATAAAAAGGCTTAGCAATATTATGCAGTTTGTGGCCGCCATGGTGTAGTGGTAGCACAGGAGCCTGTGGAGCTCCTGGCCCGGGTTCGATAGCATCCGCTTAGCCGAAAATCCCGGTGGCGGCCATCTTATTCTAGCTCGTCAAATCATTAATTACGAATATGTCCGAGAACTTATTCTTTAGTAGTTTTCCGGGTTTAGCTCCATTAAAACAATCCAAATTAATTGTCTTAAAATGATGAAGTTTGTCATTGATCTTTAAAATGAGTTTAAAATATTAAAAAATACTAATTGAGCGCAGGACTCCATTTTTTTATCAGAGACCCCGTCCGTAAGGGCTGGATAGTTTACAAAAAGTAGCCACATAGTAACGTTACATTTATCAATTATAACAGTTCAAGTATAGATACATGAGTAAAATAAAAGTTGCTATAGCCGGTGTTGGCAATTGTGCTTCTGCGATAGTCCAAGGTGTTTATTATTATTCAAATAAAGAACCCATCGGGGTCATAAGCGACAAAATAGGCCCTTACAGCATTTCCGACATAGAGTTTGTAGCTGCTTTTGATGTTTCAAAAAGGAAAGTTGGCAAAGATCTTTCTGAAGCTATTTTTGAACGCCCTAACTTAACTAAGAAGTTCGTTGATGTGCCCAAGCTAGGAGTTGTGGTACAACCCGGTCCAGTATACGATGGTGTAGCTTCGCACATGCAGGAATCTTTTGAGCCTGTTGAAAAAGGATCTGAAATATCATTTGTTTCCGATAAGTTGAAAGAAAGCGGGGCAGATCTGCTGATAAACCTGCTCCCAGTAGGGAGCGAAGAGGCAACAAGGGCATACGCAAAGGCTGCGCTTGAAGCTAAGAAGGGTTTTATTAACGGCATTCCCGTGTTTATAGCAAGCGATAAAGAATGGGCAAAAGAGTTTGAAAAGAATGGAGTTCCTGTAATGGGGGACGACGTAAAAGGTCAGGTTGGAGCTACAATACTTCACAGAACCCTTGTATCTTTATTCCATATGAGGGGAGTTATAGTTGAAGAAACATACCAAGTTAACATAGGTGGGAATACGGATTTCCTTAATATGACTGTTGAGGAGCGGCTAAAAAGCAAGAGAATAAGCAAGACTTCTGCCGTGACGAGCATACTACCATACGGAAAAGAGCTCGAAGAAAAAGGTAAGATAAGAATAGGGCCAAGTGACTACGTGCCATTTCTTGGCAACACAAAAATCTGTTACATATATTTAAAGGGAAAAAGCTTCGCAGATTTTCCTGTTGAGCTTAAAGTTAAGCTTTCTGTCGACGATAAGTCAATGTTCGCAGCAGTAATGCTCGACGCAATAAGGCTCATGAAGGTCGCACTTGATAAAGGTTTAAAGGGACCACTTATAGAACCTTCTTCTTTCCTGTTTAAACACCCACCGGCTCAGGCAACAAGCGACGCTGAAGCTTTTGAGTGGCTGAAAGGGTGGCTAAATAAACTTGGATATTGAACCGATACATATCGATGAAAATTTTGTAAGAAAGTTTTATCCTTCCCGAAAAAAAGACTCACATAAAGGCGAAAACGGTAGAGTTCTAGTTATAGGTGGTAACTGGATATACCACGGGGCTCCATATATAGCATCTCTTGCCGCTTTAATTTGTGGTGTAGACTTGGTTTACGTTGCAGTACCAAAACCCATATCAAACGCCATACGATCAATGAATCCAAACTTGATAGTAATTCCTTTGCCTGACTATAAATTTACAAAAGGTAACGCAGAAAGGTTGATAAAAATCATGCCTGAAGTTGATGCTATTCTTATAGGCAACGGAATGGGGAAAGGAATCATAAACGGTCTAAAAGAATTTTTAACAGAAACTTCTGTAAAGAAAATTGTACTCGATGCGGACGCTTTGTTGCCAGAAGCAGTTAATGCGCTTTCAGGTTCTGAAAAAGATTTTATATTAACACCCCATGAAGGTGAGTTCAGAAGGATCAGCGATCATGTTCTTAGTGACAAGAATTTCGATGAAAAAGTAAAGATTGTTATGAATTTTGCAAAAGAAAAAGGAGCTACTGTGTTGCTTAAAGGCCCTATAGATATAATCACCGATTCAAAAGAATTATACCTTAATTCAACCGGTAATGCTGGTATGACTGTCGGCGGGACCGGAGACGCTCTTGCAGGTCTTGTAACATGTCTTTTTTCTAAGGGAATAAAAGCTGTTGAAGCTTCAGCTATAGGAGCTTATGTAAACGGTAGTGCAGGCGATCTTGCGCTAAAAGAAAAAGGGCTTCATTTTACTGCAACTGATGTAATAAATTATTATCCAGAAATAATGAAAAAATTTGACCGCCTAGTCTGATTTACTTCAGTACTTTTTTACCTAGCTGTGCTGGTTCTAAATTAAATACTATTGTTTTAAGAACTGTCATTTCGTCTATGCTATATCCAACACCTTCCCTTCCTGTTCCAGAATTCTTATTACCACCAAATGGGAAATATCCAAGCCCGTGCTTTGGCATGTCATTTATTGTGACTTCGCCAACCTGCAGTCCTTTTGCAACTTTCCAGAGATCGTAGAAATTATTTCCAAAAACGCATGAATCCAAACCGTACTCACTTTTTCTGGCTAGATTAAGCGCTTCATCAACATTATTAACCTTGTGTATTGGTATTACAGGCCCAAAAATTTCTTCCCATAGTATTCTAGCGTTTTCTGGAACATCGTATAAAACTGTTGGTTGCACATAAGTTTCTTCAACGTTTCCGCCAAGCAACACTTTTGCTCCTTTTTCTACAGCATCATCTATAAGAGATTTTATTCGCTGTGCGGCGTTTTTTGATATAACTGGTCCAACTTTTACAGAAGGATCAGTTATAGGGTTTCCGATTTTCCATAACTTAGCCTCTTCAACTATAAGCTCGACTAGCTTATCGGCAACTTCTTTTACAGGCAGCACAGCGCTTATAGCATCGCATCTCTGCCCGGCGTTTGAAAGAGATCCGGCTACTATCTTTTTAGCGGCCGTCTTTAAATCAGCGTCAGCAAGCACTATACAGTAAGCCTTTCCTCCAAGCTCTAGATGAAGCTTCTTTATGCCGGCTACAGAACTTATGGATCTACCTGTTCCAGTACTACCAGTGAAACTTATCATACCAACGTCCTTATGTGCGGCCAAGGCATTACCTATGACAGAACCAGGCCCTGTAATCGCATTTATTGTACCTTTGGGAAAACCAGCCAGATTGAGGATTTGAACGAACATAAGAGTTGAAAGCGGAGTTTCAGATGTTGGCTTAACTACTACGCTGTTAGCAGCAAGCAGAGCAGGAATAATCTTAGATGCAGGAATGTAAAGTGGATAGTTAAAAGGACCTATTGCTCCAACAACGCCGATAGGTTCCCGTATTACAAGGGCTATCTTCTGAGCTGTATCTTTTGACCAGTCGCCGGGAAGGTATTCTCCGAAAATCTTCCTTGCGTCCTCCATGGTAAGCTTCATTCTGAGGAAAAGTGATTCAACCTCTCCCTTGGCCCCCTCTCTAGTTTTTCCTCCTTCGAGCATCAGAACTTTTATGAAGTCTTCTTGATGTTCCATTAGCAGATGCCTTGCTTCTTCCATCAATTCTATCCTTTCTATTCCAGCTATCTCTCTAATCTTGTATTGATTTTCTTTAGCAGATTTTACAGCTAGGTTTACGTCATCTACAGACGCCTTATAAACATAACCTATAAGGCTGTCATCTACCGGAGACCTTAAAGCATCCTTTTGCGGGCTGTTCACCCATTTTCCATCAATAAAAAACTTAAAGTTCTTTATACCATTTTCAGATTCAAAAAGCTCGCTGAACTCACTTGAAAGATCCAACTCAGCAATTTTTTCGCTTGATACATTGTTCATAGTTAGTTTTATGAGTTAAGTATCTTATTTACTTTTATAACATTTTTATCTTTAATTATAAGATGTTTAAGGATAAAAAAGGAAAAATTAATATTTATCCTTGAGAAAAATCTTTCGTGAAAAAAAGCGGTTTAGGCCCATTGGAAATAAAGATACTTTCTGCTTTATCGGAACTTAAAGAAGGCACAGTAAAACAGGTTTATGATTCACTACAAAAAGGTGAAGGAAACATTGCAATTACTACTGTTGCGACAGTTCTTGACAGACTTTTTAAAAAGGGCCTTGTAGAAAGGACTTTAATAAATGATGGAAAGCCATCTTATGTTTACAGGGTTTCATCAAGCATATCTAAAAACGAGAAAACCATGTCTTTAGTTATAGATTTTCTAAAGGCTTTTAAGGAACCTCTGAAATTTTATTTTGCTTCAAACAGTGATATACCCCCCGATGAACTAGAAAATATATTTAAGGCATTAGAAGAATAAATTGATCCTAATAACTTTTGTAAAAATCTTTGGATATTTAATAATTCTAAGACCATTGATAATAAAGCTAAGCGTTATCATATCAATCATAGGGTTGTTAAGTTTTTTGTTCTTGCGGAAGAATAAGCATTTTACAGGAAAATTGCTAATGGTATTTTCAATGCTTTCCTTGTTACCGTATATTTTTGTAGATTTGCGATTTATAATAGGTGAATTTATGATATTTACGAGGGCAGTTCTTTCTGCAAAGATTGACTTTATTGTAATGCTGAAGAGGTTTTGGCTAGTAGAACACGATCCTATATTTTGGGGGATTTCTATAAGCGTGCTGATTCTTTTTTATGGCATAACATCGGCGCACAGAAGACCTTCTCTTTTGCCGTTAAACGATGAAGAAACTTTAAAGATGGTAAACAACGTATCAAGTTTATTAAAAATACCCCCACCCCAGGTTTATATTTTAAATACTGAAGAACCACAGCTTTACACTAACGCCAACAGATCTAAACCTTACATAGCTATATCTGTAGGCGCTTTTGAAACTTTTAACAGGGATGAACTTATTGCGGCAATAACTCACGAGCTTGCTCATGTAGCTAACAATGACAACGAAAACTTTTTCTTTTCTTTAATCTCTCTTGTTGGTACTATATTTAATTTTCTAAACATAATAAACCCTTTGTTAATAAAAATAGAATCAGAATACGCAGCAGATGAATCGGCAGCTAAGATGGTGGGCGTGGAACCCTTAGTAAGCGCTCTTCTTAAAGTATCCGGGATCACACCGGGCTGGCATGCAGGTAGCGGTTTTGTTCCCTCAAAGTTTGAATTATTACTTTTTACCCCGCCAGTTAAAAAAAGAATAGCCAGGTTATTGAATCTTTATAAAAGAGGGATTCTACCTAAGCAGGGATATGTCTTAAAGCTTTTTTATAATGAGAGAAAGTAGTCTGGGTTTCGCTCTACGTAGGCGCGCATAGGTACGCATCAGCATACCTATCGTACGCGTAGAGCTTGGGCTTCACAACTTCATGCAACTCCCTCACGAGTTCATCGGGAGTCTTCCGCTCCGCCCCTGTCAGGACGCACCCACCCATTCGTATGCCTTCTGCGTTGCTGAAGGCATCATGGGAAACACCGACCATCTTAAGTCCCCTTCCTCCTCTGTGTGTGCACGTGCCCCTCCTTCTCTTTCTAAAGGAGGTTTGGGTCTTTGCTACCACCCTACTGTCCGTGCACACACAAATTGTTCATATCCAAAAATACATATAAACTATCTATTTTGAAACTGTAGACTACGGCATGATAAAACAAACAACAAACCTAGCCCTTCAGGGCGGTGAGGAGGTCAGAGAATTTTTAAGTCGCTCTTTTCATTTTTTTACCAGAGACCCCGTCCGTTACAGTAGATCAAAATTTTTAGCGAAAGATGGCGTTTTGACGCTTTTGCAAACCATAAACAATTCTACGATCTAATAATGGTAAAGCGCAATAATATTTTTGAGACATGGAAAAATCTATAGATAATGCTTGTTTTTTAAGCTTGTGCAAACAGGCTATAAAGAACAACCTTAAGCAGCATGACCCTTATAATGTATGAGTATAACAAATTCATCATAAATTCAGATAAAAAGTTTTGATCTACTGGTAAGGGCGGGTTAGTTTACAAACGTGTTGTGGGTTTCACTTTTCGTTTAAGTTGTTTTAGTACTAAAAGGTTCCTTTTTCCTACATGAGGGGAAGAAGGTATGTCTATGAAGAAAAAATTAAAAGCCAAATAAAAAGCGTTTATATCATACAGCTTATAAGCCGAGCTTTTTGATGATCTTACATGTCTCGCCCTCAGAAGTCGAAGTACAGGCTTAAAATGGGCATCAGAGCCAGGGTTTTCCTTGACACCCTTTTTCTTCATCCTTATTCGGTGTTCAAGCATATATGGAAACAGTTAGCCGTTCTCTCATCTATGATAGGGTTCGGCGCATACGTGTTCTATTATTTTCAAAAGCTTGACCCCGTTACGGCTCTGCTGGCTTCTGTCTCAACGATTTCAACAATAGGTCTGTACGCGCCCCCGATAACAGAGATACCTGTAGTTGAAAAGTTTCTGCTGATCGGGATAATACTTACGAGCGTAGGCTCTGCGGCCTCTCTGGTTCAGGGAGTAGTTAACAGCGTAGTTAAAACTGACCTCTGGCTCGATGAAGTTCAGAAGAGTAAGGTTAAGTACATGAAAGGGCACATAATAATTCTCGGTTACACACACATAGGCAAGTACGTTGCAGAGAGGCTGATAACTTCCAAGAGGGACTTCTGCGTTATTACTAGGCAGAAAGAAAACGTTAACGAGCTACAGAAACGTGGCATACCTTACATACTCTCTGACCTTTCGTCACCGATAGATGCCCTGAGCGACGCTAACGTTCAGAACGCGAACTCCATAGTTTTAACTCTGGAAAGCGATGAGATGAACATGCTTTACGCCCTAACCGCTATGCACCTTAACTCCAAAATAAAAACCATAGCTATAAACAACTCAGAGCAGATGTATGATGGGCTTAAAAAAGCGGGCATAGATGTTGTGGTGCCCATATACAGGATGATCGGAAACGTAATAGCTTCTGCAACAGTTACGGGAAGCGTGATTGGCGTTATAGCTGACAGTTCAAGAAAGCTTTCAGGAATGGAAATGGTTGAAATAGACGTAAAGGAATGTTCAAAGATTAACGGGATAAAGTTAAAGGAGCTTCCTTTTGATTACATCGTCCTTATCAGGGAAGGGAAACCCGTTAAGTACCTTAATCCTGAAGATGAAATAAAAGTAGGCGATAGGCTGCTTTCTCTTGTTAAATTTGATCAGCTGGTGGAAGTTGAGAAGCTTATACAGTGCAAAGAGTAAACAATTTTTAAACAACTGTTTATATCTCAGCGTTTAAAAATATTAAAACGTTGGATAAAGGTTCAGCTTATTCAAGGATAGTAAAGAAGATAGAGGAAGAGACCAATGAGCTGATAGAAAGGTTCAGCGAAAGAGTTAAGGAAGTCAGGGATTATCCTGAAATCATAGAGCGACTACTTAAAAACCTCGATAAAAAAAGCGCAATTGAAACAGCTAAATCTTATTTCGACATCGGGGAACATAAAGCTTATGGCATTGACGGTTCGATGGATTACGATGAAAGGCTTGAAACGCTCATATTTTACGTGAATTCCGCGGCTTATTCTTGTCCCTTTTATATTAATGAAAACAGTATAAAGTTTGACATAAGAAAAGCAAAGAAAGATGAAGAGCTTTCTTCTTATGCAGCAATACCTCTCTGGCTTGAAGATTTGACTGAAGTTTATCAGGAAGCCGAAGCTTTTTCTGACTTTGAACTTCAAACTTCGATAGAAAGGATACCTTATTCTATGATGACGATGGCCGAGCTCTGGTCAGCGTACATGGTCATGCAGAATTTAAAGAACGGCATCCTTTTCATGGATAGGCCGCTCTCAGGAACCTTTGCGACATCGCTTAAAGACCTCAGGATAGCTCTAAAATCAGATACCCCAAATCTAACTAAGGTAAAATCATCTGATGGTTACGCTAAAAAGCTTGACCTTGCTATTGCTTCAGTTTTGGGTGCCGGAAACATTTTCGTGCCGCGCCGTTTCCCGTATCTTACGTATTCTGGAATCAAAGTTCTGATTGAGCTAGGAGAAAGTTCGGCTGAGGATATAGGGAAAAAGCTTGGCCTTAATGAACAGGAGAAAGAAAAGCTATGGAAATCCATTTTAGAGATGGACAAGAAATATAACGGAGAACTACTTGAAGCTGCAGAACTCGGGAAACTAAAGCTCAGAGAAGACGTTAAGTATTACTGGAAAAGGGTCAGCGAAGTTGTCAAAGCTGTAACTATTAAGGCTTTTGAGGGAAACGAACATCCTATGAGAATAGACAAAGAAAACTGGCTGTCTGTATACGACGTTGGAGCAATAAACGTCTATTTAATCTACATGATATACGATATGGCTTTAAAGAACAGGAACCTTGTGATCGGGCTAACCAAAGATACATCTGCTTCTGAGTTTTCCAGGTCTGTAATGCCCCAGACTTTTAAAAACGTATTGAAACTTAAGAACGATAAGGCTTTTTTAACAGTACTCTCAGCTGTACATTATGATAAAGTAAAGACTCCCTGGAGGACCTTATCCTATGACTATGGTTTCTCTTATTTAACCATGTACCAGGGCAGGTTTATAGCAGCTAAAAAATCGATTGGCAGGACAGGCCTTTTTGCAAAGGCTTACTTTCAGCTCAGAACTTTCTCCAAAGATCCAATGATGAGATCGCCTGTTTTTACATATGACAGGTTTATAGATCGCGCTTTTGATGATCAGATGTTTACTGAGCTTAACGTTGATGTAAAGGGCAAAACAATTAAGGCTGAAATGTACATGGAAAATGGATTAAACGCTCTGGATAACATGATCCTGCAGATTCTCTCGATCTCAGATAATCCAGAAATACTCGAAGCTTATGGTCACAACCACCTGCTTTTCCTTGCAGACAAAAAGGTAAAGCAAGAAATAAGCACAATAAAATGGTCAATAAGAAGCGTTGCGGATTTTAAGCTTGAATCATATGCTAGGAAAGAAAAAATATTTATGATATCGAGGAGATTTAGAGATATACGATCAGAAAGCGAGAGATTAAGAGAAGAAGGGGCGAAAGAGCTTGGAAAAGTTGAGAGTTTTTGATGACGTAAATGGGAAGTTCGAAGCTAGGCTTAGGGAGCAGAGGGAAAGGGTGGCCTCGACCAGGGGAAGAGAAGGAGAAATAGTAGTTTCATCTCAGGTAGCACTTCTTGAGGTTAAGTTCAGCGACGAGGTTTTTGAAAAACTTCAGGAACCCCAATTTGTTGCTGTTGAAAAAAAGAGAAATCAGTATCTTATATATGAAATAGCGAGCATAAAACCGCTTCACTACCAAATGGTCGGAATGGACGAAAGAATACCCAGAGATATCAGGTGGGAAATGATGGAGAGCATTTATGAAAGCTGGGAAGAAAGTAACGAAACGTGGATAAATGTATGGGCAGTCCCGACCAAATACAGGATGACAGTAAACGATGAAAGTATTGAGTTTGTGAAAGATAACTCAATACCTTTGCCAGGTTCAATGGTTTATCTACTTTCAAGGGAATCTGTTGAAAGGTTCCTAAGCATGGATGATGGAATTGTCGTAGGAAAGCTGTTAGGTTTTGAGCTTGATCTGAAAGTAAACCTGAATTCAATGGTAAAATACCACATGGGTGCTTTTGGTTTCACCGGTTCTGGTAAATCAAACCTTCTTTCTTATCTGATAAGGAAATCTCTAGAGGCTGATAAAGACCTCAAGGTCATCGTGTTTGACATAGCTGGCGAATATGGGATACACCTTCTTGATGAGCTAATTAAAGAAGGCGAAATGTTTTCTACAGAAAAGATAAATGGTGTAGAAACTTTTTTGGATTCGCAGGTAATACCTGACACACTAGAAGATAAAGTACCGCTCGAAGAGCTCAAAAAACATGTGGACGTATTCCTTAAGAGCAAAGCCGTCAAGCTGGTTTCTACTCTAAAGCCCCCAACCATAACTCTAAGACAGCTGTACGAAATGCTCCAGCAGGAGCTTAAACCCGGTACTGGAATGATAGAACTGGAGAGGATTTTAGAATTTATAACTAAAAAAGGCTATACCGAGGAAACCGATGTTTCTAACTTACAAGATAATGATAGGAGTGAGCTCATAGATATCCTTAAATCTCTAATGAAGTATGTGAACGACAAATCCAACATTTATAAGTCAATGCAGAGCCTGAGCGAATACCTGAACAGCTTATCAGAGAAGGAAAAAAAGGAAAACAAAGCTGTAAACCCTGAAGATCTGGCAGACTATGTTCTGGGAGAACATTCCAATAGATTAACTGTAGTTTACGTTCCTGACCCTGAAAAAGCAAGGGCGATAGCTTCAGCCTTTATAGACAGGTTGCTTTATTTGAAGAAAACTTCGGGAAGCAGAAAAAAGGTCCTAGTTGTTCTGGACGAAGCCCAGGAGTTCATACCTGACAAAACTTCAAGGGATGATTATTCAGACGCGTCAAACAAATCAGTTGAGGCGCTTTTAAGACAAGGAAGAAAGTACAGGGCTCATTGCTGGCTTAGCACTCAGAGACTCGCCCACCTGAACACAAACGCCGTGCAGCAGCTTCACAGCTATTTTGTGAGCACCTTACCTCGACTTTATGACAGGCTTGTTATAGCTGATGCGTTCTCACTTAACACAGACATTATTGAAAGGACAACAGAGCTGGAAACTGGTCAATGGTTGTTTGTATCTTATAAAGCAACAAGACAGAAGAACGTGCCGGTTTTCATACAGGCCCCAAACAACGAAGAAATACTTGTTGAAAACCTGAAAAAGATCGATGACTTGGTGTGAACAAACAACATTTGATGCGGGGGGTGGGATTCGAACCCACGAAGGCCTACGCCAGCGGATCTTAAGTCCGCCCCCATCGACCTGGCTAGGGGACCCCCGCTTTTCAGCAGATCCTTTATTGGTTTGGTTTTTAAATTTTCTCTGACATCCTCACCGCCTAAAAGGCTATTTCTTTAAGGCGGATCATGGGTTCGTGGTTTACCGCCTTCATCTTCATGACTTCATAGCTAGTGGTTACCCACCCCGCTCCGTTCGTCCAGCGATAGACCACAGGCTGTGCCTTCAGCCACTTACCCCTATCCTTAACGGACTCGGGGATATGTAGAATGTTTATTGCCCCGTTCAAATCAGCGTTTATTACTTTCCCTGTGTGAGGACACTTGAACAAGCCTCTCTTAATCCTTCCGTCTTCATGTATTTCCCCACACAGAGAACACTTTTTAGATGTATTTTCCTCATCCAC
>JAWDMM010000033.1:0-13769 GCA_046536595.1 Nitrososphaeria archaeon
ACGTTGTCCTGAAGCCTTTTTATCAGGGCTTGTTTCATTTGAGATGAAAGCGCTTGAATTTCCCTTTCCTGAAACGTATTGCATACCTTGACATGAACCGTTTTTACCTTGTAGTCCGCATGTGGTTTGAAGTTAAGTATTCCGTTTGCAATGATGTAATTAGTGTACCATTTAGCTTCAAGAAAGAGGCGGTTAAGGATTGCAAGCTTGGTTTTGGAGATCTTGCTTTTATCAAGTTTTAGCTCAAAAGTTTTTGCTTCTTTAGTCTTTCTCCTAAGTAAGGTTTGCTTCCTCTTCTCCCTGATCTTGGCATTCTTCTCTAAGTTGGGCACTAACAATGTGATGTTTTTCTTTATATAAAAACCTGTTGTAAGGGGCTATCCATCCCTTACCTCGCGGAAGGGGACTTCCGTCCCCTTAACCCCCATAAAGTTAAAAACCTATATATTTCCTTATTTAAAATAAAATACAGGATTTGCAAGAAGGAATAGAATCTATATCAAAAATTGTCGAGAACGTTGACACGTTAAGGGTACTGTTCATGCTAGAAAAGGGAACGTTCGGTAGGAAGAGCATATCGAAGAGCCTCTCGCTGGGTGAAGGGTATGTGAGAAAGCTGCTCACCAGGCTTGAGCAGAAGCACATGATCAGGAGGAGCAGAAAAGGAACAGAGCTTACGGGAAAGGGTAAAAGGATTTTAAACGAAACAAAAAAAGTACTGTACCCGGCAGGAAACATAGCTCTAAAGGGTTACGAAAACCTGTATGGGGTTATAGTAAAGAACGCTTCAAGAATGGTTTACAAAGGGCTTGAAGAGAGGGATGAAGCCATAAGGTTAGGGGCCAGGGGAGCGATGGTACTAACATACGAAAAGGGAAAGCTCTGGTTCCCCTCAATAGAGTGCATAACTGATAAATATCCAGAGATAGATAGCGCTTTCAGAAACGGCATAAAAGAGCTGGAAGATGGGGATGTCATAATAGCAGCATGGAGCGAAAAGGAACTCAACGCAGAAAGAGGAGCTTTTGCAGCAGCCATTTTACTGGCGCAGAAATCAGGGACAAAAATAAAAAACATTTAATATTACTGCTTCTTTTCTTTTGAAAAAGGGAACAACGGAACTGGACCTTACTTTCCGGACATCTCCAATCTGTCGTTTATTACCGTTGCTGCGCCTACCCAGATTGTAAAAAGGACGTCTATAAAGCCTGCATAACCTGCAGGTTTTAGACAACCTGGAAAAGCTCCCATCATAGTGGCCATCGACGATGTCAGTGTTGTCAGAGGGATTGCGTAAAGTATGAACGTTATCAGAAGGAAGAAAAGTGTAAGGTTGAGGGCAAGGTTCATCCTGAAGCTACCTATCCAGTAAACAAACGTCATTATTGTAAACGCGACGGCCATCATCCCGACTAGGTGTGCCACTTCTATGCCGTTAAACTTGAAAGTAAAAAGCCCTATGTGTGCAAAAGAAAAAGTCAGGAAAAAAGCTGAATAAGTTGCAAAAGCAGTCGCGCCAAAGGTGTTGCCGTTGTTGTATTCCCAGTTTGCAGCCACAAGAAGGAAGAGCCCTCCAAAGAGCAAAGCTGGAGCTATCATCACTATGCTTTCTGCCCAGGGATAGACGCCCATGGCATAAAGTGAGAGAAAAAACAGGCTGAACCCGTATGAAAATATGCCAACTGCCGTTGGATCGCCTTTCTTTTTTTCAGATGTGCTCATTCAATTTTTTGAAATGTATTATAATTTATTAAACATTATTTCATAAAAGCGTAATATAATAATTTTTATAAAAATAAACTGAAAAAATATTAATTATTTTAATATAGAAAAAAATTTTATGTTTAATGTTGAACTTATTATTTTCAAAATTTTGAATTCTTCATAAATTGAACGGGTGCACGTGACAAACTGCGAAGTCTTTATTAATTGTTTTTAACAAACAATTAACATATGGAAAGGGTTAGCTTTGATGAATTTCAAAAAATTACAATCAAAGTTGGAAAAGTAAAGGAAGTTTACCGGATAGAAAATTCGAAAAAGTTGCTGAGGGTCCTTATAGATCTTGGAGAAGAGGGAACAAAACAGGCTGTTGCTGGCATAAGCAAGTACTATACACCTGAAAGCCTAGCAGGCAAAACTGTCATAGTTGTGACAAACCTGGAACCAAAAACTATGGCAGGGTATACCTCAGAAGTGATGCTGCTGGCCGCTTTTAACGATACAGACCTTTCTCTTTTGACGACTGACAAAGAGATGCCACCTGGCACAAAGGTTTCGTAGGAAATAGAAAAAATTTAATAAAAAGCTCTATGTTTTTATTTTAGGATGGTAAAAACCGGTAAGAACTTTCTAAACAAGGGAGTGATAAAGCTTTTGATTCTTGACTCTTTATACGATAGAGAGGCTCATGGTTATGAAATAATAAAGAAGATAGGGCAGAAGTTTCACGGTATTTATGAACCAAGCCCGGGAATCATCTATCCGACGCTTGAACTCCTTGTAGATCAGGAGCTCGTTAAAGAAAAAGTGGTGAACGGTAAAAAAATGTACTCTATCACTGAAAAAGGAAAGAAGATGAGGGACGACGGTCTACAGGCGCTCAACTCCTTTTTGAACAAGAAGATTCACCCAAACGAAAGAGTTAAGGTTATTGAAATGATTTTAAAGTTAAAGAGCACTGTTTACGAAAAGCTTTACACGCTTGACGATAAAAAGCTGAAAGAGCTTTATACAGATCTACAGGAACTCTACGATAAAATAAAAGATTTGTAAAACGCGCGTTAATTTATAAAAACCAGATTTGGCCTAAACCTGCTGGGGTTGAGAGGATTTTTCAAGCATTCTTGAGAAAGTCCAGATAACAGCGTGTACTATCTCGTTAAGCCTTGTCTGAGTCCTGTAATTCTTTATGATAATCTGCTGTATTATCCCGTCTTTGATCTCTATGGTGTAATCGAGCGATCTGCCCTGTTCTAGAGAACCGCTGCTCTCTTCAGCTTTGTCTTTCTGCTTCATCTGTTCAAGGATTTTGTTTATGAAAAAGGACCTGAAGGGCGGGACCTCGGCCCTTAAGTTAAGCTCTGGGTTGGGTTTTATGATCGCTGTATCCTTTGTTATCAGGACCTGCCCAAGGAGCTGTCCGTCCTTTGGTCTCTTGATCTCCCTTACCTCTGCCTCCTGCTCCTTCTTACCCTCAATGGGCATCTGCACGGCTTTAACAAAAGATTCTTTCTTGAGTATGCTGTCTATCACGTTAAGAATGTCCAAGTAAAAAGTTTCTTCTTCTTTAAGCTCTTCTAGCTTTTCCTCTACCCTTGACCTTAAATTAGCAAGCTTTTCTAAATCTTCAGAGCTCACGTTTTTGGAGTTTGGAGCTTCTAACTAATAACTCTTTTTATTTTTAGGAGCGTTGGACGCCAGGTCATACAAAGAGCAAGAGGGACCGGAGGGCACACGGGCAGCAGTTCTCAACGGCAGCTGTTGTTATGGGAGATGAAAAGTTAACAGTTGCGGTTACGCCTGTAAATAACGAAAGCAAGGTTGAACGCGTAAGAAGGTTTCTATCAAAAGCGTTTGAGCTTGGCATAAAGGTTAAAATTTTGCTTTTAGATGCAGCACACAGTTGATATAATAAATTACCTTAACTCTAACGGAATAAATTTCATAATGAGGACAAAAGGGAAGTTCAAAGATGGGGATGACTTAATTTACGAAACGAACAGCAAGAGGAAAAAGAAAAATGAACAGGCAACATTTAGGATTGTAGCTGTTAAATGCAAAGAGCTGTTAGTTTTCGCAACGAACACAAACATTAAGCCTAAAGCTATAAGAAGGATGTTCAGAAAGAGGTGGGCCATAGAGACTTCTTACAGGATGATAAACCAGTTTTTGCCAAAGCTTTACAGCTTAAGGAAGCTTTACTTCTACCTTGCAGTTCTTTTATACAACATATGGGTTTTTATTAACTATAAAAGGGAAAAGGTAACGGTTCAGTATGTGAAGTTTATATTAATGATTGAAGCTTTAATCTCTAACGTATACGTTAAAATATTCAGATAGCTTTTACTTTAAACATAATGAGATAACTTCACTAGCTTAAACTATGCTTTATTTTTGGCTTAAAGCGCTATTTTTATAGCATAAAATGATGATTTATGTTAATCAGGGCAATTTGATGGTTTACTAAGCCTTGCCTAAAGTTTTAGGGCAAAGATTGCATTTAAAATCTAGTAAGATAGCAAAAACATCATAAAAATCAACAAAAGTTTTGATCTACTGGTGAGGATTGGGTAATTTATAACAGAGTAGCTTCCGTTAAAAGGAAGTAGCAATTGGTACCCAGGGTAACCCTTGTCGTTAAGGTGGAAAGGAGTTCAGCTATGAGCTGCCCTTTATTTTTAGTTCCATGTATTTATCATCGAGAGAAAAAGGGGGCGGATGAGCGATCTTCGTCTGGTTACCACATTTGGGACATATCTCTTTAAGAGTATAGGTGCCACATACCGGGCATTTTTTTATGTACTTTTTCATCACTCTATCAGCCTGAAAGAACCCTTACCCTCAAGCTTTTTAGATATAACCGAAGCAAGCTTTTTCAGCCCCTTTTCTGCTTCTTTATAATTTTCAGCATAATATGTTACCATGTACTTTGGCGCGCTTATGTACCTTATTTCCGCTCTTCCGTTTTTTAATTCGTTTACAGCATCAGTCAGGGCTTTCTTTATAACCTCTATTCCGTCGGGCTCGGGACTATAAATTTCAAGCATCTTTGTTATCGATACAACCGGAGGTTTAACCTTTTCTGACGCGAGCTTGTAAAGCTCTTTTGCAAAATTTTCGTCTATACCGAGCTTTACAAAAACTTCAGGGCCATCCTTTACAAGCTCTTCAAGCCCGGCATACAGGCTCTCGTACTTCTGCGAGATGAGCTTTGTCTCCTTTTCGGCGTTTGGCCTGTTCAGCCTTTTAGCGACTATGTTAAAAACGCTTTCAGCCCATTTTGACTTTTTTATCTCTATCCTTTTAAGCTTCTGCTCCTCCTGGGTTACCTGCTTCATAGATACGTCAACGTCGATCTTCTGCTTATCGGCCTTTATGACCTTTGCAACAAGCTTCTGTTTTGGCTTTATGGCCTTTTCGAGGTTCTTGATCGTGCCTCTCGCTATTTCGCTTTCAGGAAGGAACGCCCTGAGGTTGTTGTATTCATCGAGCGTTACCCAGGCGCCCGATGGGGAGATGCTCTCAACTGTTACTAAAACTATCTCCCCAACCTCTGGGAATTCCTGCACGCTCATCAGTCTACCCTTCTGATCTCTTCGCTGTTTATTATCGCTTTACCGCCAGTCGGGATCACGAGAAGTTCTCCACAGCCTTCACAATAAACCTTACGCGTTGAGTGTGAAAAAACTGTCCTTTCCATACCGCACTTTGGACACTTGATCTTTAGGAAAGCGCTCCTAGGAGTCAGTATAAGCTGTTTAACCTGCGGCATCTTCTATCACCTTTTCTTTACTGCCTCAACTATTTCGGCTTTTCTCAGGCGCATGCCTTCCTTGACTATAGTGTACCCGCATTTTTTGCACTTGAGCCTGAGGCTTACCTTTTTTGTCGTCTTTGCCGTCCTTTTGAGCTCGGGGTATTTCTGACCACCGTAGCCGTGCTTAACTTCCTCGTGGTACCTCGCGCCATAGCTCATCGACCTTTCCTTACCTTTCTTGTAGATTGATACTTCATGCTCAGTGTGTTTCTTGCATCTCGGACAGTAAGTTACTATTATGCTTGGTATCTTCATATCTCTCCCACCTTCTTCACTATATTCTTCTCTATTAATATTTTTGCATTTTCTTGAGGTAAAGTTGCTATGTCGCCAGCTTCAAACGGACCGTATTCAATTAGATCAGATCCCATGAACTTGTCTGCCGGGCTGAGGAACTGCACAAGGTAGTACACCGTTGGGGCATCCTTGTAAAAATGTTCAAGATCCTTTGTCTTACCTTCAACGATATAAGATCTCAGCTCGTTGAACTGAGAGACGAACTTTACTAGGACAGGAACTACAGGTTTTTCGTATTCATCGACTTCTATTGTGCCCCCTTTGAGCAGCGCGTTGAACATCTTTCTGACCCTTATCTGCATTAGCGCGTTTACGAGCTCCGTTATGTTCTTCCTCAGCTCTTTTGCGGCAAGCTTTGCTTCCTCGGTTGAAGCTGTAAGCTCCATAACCTTGAGCTGCTTAAGCCTTAAAGATATTATGCCGTAAAAGCCAGCGGGAAGCTGGCCAAGCTTTTCTTCATTCCTTAGCTCGTTTGAAACAGCCTGGTTCAGCAGGCTGATTATATCCTGCATGGTTAATCATTTGGAAAGCTCTCAAAAAAACTTTTTGAATCGTGCTGACATTCCCTTATTGTACAGAATGCCGGAGCTTTTTCTCGATTTATCTATCATGCTTGAGCTGACCTTCCTTTAATAAAAAATATATGGCCGAACCCCTTGCGACCAGCCTGTTATCCTGATAGACTTCACCTTCAGTAAATACGAGATCGTTACCGTACCTTACTACCTTACCTTCAGCCCTGAGCCTGCCCTTAAACGCAGGTTCGATAAATTCCACGTTAAGGTTAACAGTTACGGCTTTCTTTTCGATCAGCGAACCCATTGCGGTGTCAAGAAGCGCAGTTATAAAACCCCCGTGCACTATTCCAAGGATGTTTGTGACGTTATCGTCGCATTCAGCTTCAGCAATTCCTTTATCAAACTTTATTTTAAGTGTATCTTCAAGCATACCAAAGCATTGAATTATGAAAATTTAACCTTAAATGATGCTGCTGAAAAATTGAGCCCAATAATATAAAAAGCGAATGCATCAGGTATAGTGAGCTGTCCCAATACTATTAGCTTCCGGTTCATCGATGCGCTGGCTTTCACAAAATTTTGCCCTTTTAGACCCTTTTTACGCTAAACTTCAAGTAATATATGGTTTTCAGGATCTTTCTCCTGAGAAGAGCTTTTAGTTCTTGCATTCCTTATAGGGCTGCGCACCAGTTAAAGTTAATGTGCTGAAAGCAAAAAATTACATAAATGGGCTTTTGTCCTGTTAATGCCAAAAAAGCTTTTTTAAGGCTCAGAGCTCAAGATCTAATTCACAGTTCATAGCTTCTTTATCATCATAGCCAAAAAATATTAGCACAGACTTGATAAAAATTTACCTTTTATCTATAGGCAAAAAAGGCCTCTCAGAAGGACCGACGTATACTGCTCTTGGCCTGATAAGCCTGTGTTGTTCTTCTACATATTCAAGGAAATGAGCCATCCATCCTGTAACCCTTGAAAGGGCGAATAGCGCGGTGTAAATGTTGTTCTGAAGCGGGAAACCGAGTGACATATAAACTATTCCTGAATAAAAGTCTGTGTTGGGATATATGCCCTTTGCCCCGAACTCGTTAACCCCAAGCGTTTCGAGCTTCTCAGCTATCTCATACAGCGTCTTTGCCTGCCCTTTCGGGTTAAGCTCCTGCGCTAGCTTCTTAAAGATCTTTGCCCTAGGATCGTAGGTCTTGTAAACCCTGTGTCCGAAACCCATCAACCTCTTCTTGCCGCTCTTTATGTTCTCAGCAAACCAGGGCTCAACGTTTGCAGGGTCTCCTATTTCAAGGAACTGCATGGCCGCTGCCTCTGCAGCTCCTCCGTGAAGCGGCCCTTTAAGCGCTGCAAGCGCGCCAACTATCCCTGAATATATGTCAGCCAGGGTCGATACAACAACAAGCCCGGCGGTGGTTGAAGCTGGAACTTCGTGATCAAGATAGAGAATCAGCGCGTCGTTCATTGCCTCTACTTCTTTCTCTGAGGGTTCTCTGTCAAAAACTGCCCTTAGAAAGCTCTTTGCGAGACTGTCACTCGGTTCAAGAAACTTTGGTTGTTTGCCTAGCACGTGCCTTATGACAACTGATGTTACTGAAGCCATCTGACCTATGATGCGGGCGGCATAGTCCCTGTCTGTCTGCTTGTTCCAGGTAAACTTTTCAGTAGCTGCAAACGACGCCATTGCGTTCATCTGAAGGGCAACAGAATCGGCAGAACGGGGAAGGTTCGTAACAGACTTCACAGAATAATCCGGGATCTTGTATCCCTCCTGAATCCTTTTCTTGAACTCCTCAAGCTGCTGTTTTGTTGGAAGCTGACCGTAAATGAACATATACTGGATCTCTTCAGCAGAAGCCTTTGCGTTTATTATGTCCTCGATCCTGTAGCCCATGTACCACAGGATGCCTTTCTGTCCATCTATTGTTGTGAGCCTTGTCCATTTTAGGTTTACGTCTTCTAAACCTTTGCTTATGCTTTCCATGAAATTTTCACCCCAGAATGATTAAAAACTTTTGTTTTGGACTCGTTCATAAAAAGGTCATCAAAGATAATTTATCCAGCGGTTATATAACCTTATCTTTAAAGGAATTTGTGGGAAAATCTGTTTATTTTTTGATCAAAAAAATTAACATTTTGATAATTTATACGGAAAATTTTTAACAAATATTTAAATGCACGCTCTTTAAGCTACCGTACTTATACTTAAGCTTATACTTTCGAAAATCGTAGAAAAATCCGGATATGTTTTTCAATAAGCGTTTTTAAAAAAGCATTTTTGAATTCAAAACGGTAAAGTTTATAAAAATTGCAAACAAAAATAAACCTAATGCCGATGCACATAAAAGCTGAAAAGGGTGAAGTTGCTGACAGAGTTATTGCAGTCGAAGATCGTGAAACTGCAGAAGCTCTTAGCGTGTTCCTGGAGAAAGCAAAGCTAGTAAACAGAAACAGGGAACTTTACGTTTATACCGGGATGTACAGGGGTTCAGGGGTATCTATAGCCACTCACGGGATAGGAGCTCCCTCTGCTACGCTCGTTTTTGATGAACTGTCACAGCTCGGTGTTAAGCTTATAATACGTCTGGGAACAGCTAAATCTCTGAGCAAAAAGGTTACAAAGGGGGATGTTGTGGTCTCTTCAGGGGCATCCTACATACCGGGGGGCACAATAGGGGAATACGTTACTGAAAGCTTTTTTGTGCTCTCAGCTGTACCGGACCTTCTGGTAAGCCAGAAGCTGCTCGAAAAGCTGACTGGCTCGGGGTTAAGGGCTTTCGCAGGCCCCACATTTTCAAACGATTCATACTATTCAAAGTATTATGACAGGGACGCAGGGGCGCTTGCTGATAAGAATTTTCTTTGCGCTGACATGGAGTGTGCTTCCCTGCTTGTTCTTTCGAGCATAAGGGGCTTCAGGTCAGGTTGCGCGCTGATGGTTACTGAGGATATGGAAGAAAAAAGAGGAGAAGGGATGTCAGATAAAGATCTGAAAAAACTTATAGCCAGGGTTACCCCAGCTGTTCTTGATGCGTTAGTTGAAAGTTAAAGTTTTGCACGGAGCTCTTGTAGCTCTCCTCGCATTTGTGATAGTGAGCCTCATACTGCCAGAGGTTGCTTACTATTTTACGCTTACATTTTTTCCATATCAGGCAAAGGGCGAACCCCTTTACTTTAACGGGCAGATCGTGGGATACAAGTACTTGTACATGAACATATCCGAAAGAGGGTTCTTTAACTCAACAGAATCTTACTACCTCTCGCCCATAATAACAGAAAACGATGCGCTTGAGCAGGCGCTTAGGTTAAACGCCAGCGTGGGATTGCCCCTCACATACCTCAGGGCTTTGATATACAATTACAGTTACAGAGATGTGCTTACCGGTAGATCGCTAGTGAACACAAACCTGTTAAACATAGGGCTTTTGAAGTTCTATGAACACAGCGAAAGGTTTTACAGATACTACGTGAACGGGATGCAGAAAATACATTACCTCAACCAGACCGGTTTTCAGTAAACTCGGCTAGGCCTTTTAACACTGCATAAACGGCAAGGTAAGCCGGAACTGTAACCTTTTCCTGTTTGTAAGGGCCGAACGTTTCGCCTCTGAAACGTATCAAAGGCATATAGTGCACAAGGACTTCAACGGGTTCTTCAGGAAGAACAACGGCCTTCTCAAGAGGGTCGAACGATTCGAGCGAATCAACCTCTTTTTTTGCCAGACCGCTTTCATCGTGAAGAGAATCAGGGGCCCTGAAAACCCTCTTTATGTCAACAGTAACGTTGGGATCAACAGGAACCCTTTTTCTCCCAATCATGGAACCGTTCTCGGGAGTATTCTTTGAATAAACTGAACTGTCGAAACCGTTCATGGTTATGTAATCCACTATCTCCATCCTTTCCTGCTGCCCCATCTTTCTCATCTCTTCGTTGTAAACGTAAAAATGGTAACCGTTGTTTCCGGAAAAGTAAACCGATATCTCTTTTTTGCTGAGCCCGAAGTCCTCCGTGAGTATGTACAGAAGGTCAAGCGCTGCACCTTTAACTTCGTTTAGGCATTCGTCGCATATCCATTCAACTTCTTCAACTTCTGAACCGCAGTTCGGACACGCATTTGGCGCAGGAAGCCTTCCAAAGCTGTGACATTTTCTGCAGATCCAGAAGCTGTTTTCCTTTATCTTTTCGCTAACATCCTTTATGTCAATGTCAAATGCAAGGTCCGCCTTTATCCAGCCCTTGGACTCCATTGGAGCTGTTGGGTCCATGTAAAATGCAACAGAATAATAAACGGATTTCGGGACGTTCTTTACGAGAAAAGCCCTGTACTCGCCATCGCTTTTAAAGCTGAGGTGCCTGACCATGTTTCCGTTAAAGTCCCTGTAACCGAACTCTCTCGATTCTATAGACTCTGGAGCCTTGATTTTTTCTGAATGGTTAAAATAATACCACCTGAAGAACTTTTTAACCGTTTGCAGCTGTTCCATTTCCAACATACTCGTAAATCAGAACCTGAGCCCACATCCCGTTGCTTGTGTACTGAATTGGCGAAGAGTAGACAAGCCTGAAAGGAGTTGAGTTGCTAGAGTAGTACGGAGAGTAGACCCATAAAGGTATCTGATAGTAGCTGGTCATGTTTGGCTGATAGTGAGGCTGTACGCCCACAACCATTCCTGTTGAGGGATCTATAAGACCCCAGCCTTCATACCTTAACGGTTCTAGCTTTCCAAGAAGCGTGTTGTTCCAGAAATATGATGTTAAGAGGTGCGTCTGCGGGTTAACGAACTTTGACTCGTTTGATGTCCAGCCCGCCCATACGATCATCGCAGGCACCTTGCTTTCGTCACCTCCTATACCGTAAAGCTCGCCAGAAAGCATGTAGTTGTAGAGGTATGGGTCTTTCGTCATCATTCCGGCGTTGGCCCCTGTTGCAAAAACGACCACGTACTTTCCATGGAATTTATGCAGTATGTTTATCGACTGGTTTACAGGGGAAAGGAACATCTTTGCGACAAGCCCAATCTGGGTGCTGTTAAGCGTAGCGTTGTCTATAACAGTTGTCTGGTTGCCCATAACGGTTATCCAGTAACCGTAGTCCCACCAGGCTACAACAACAGAATGCGGGGGCATGTTTGAAGCGTTTGACATCCATTTAAGGGCATCAATCCACGCGGGTACAGGTCCATTTATGATCGTTGCCGAGTTCACGATCGAAACAGGCATGTTGTTCTGGGGTATCCAGAGGTAAACAGGGAAAGCCGTAAGCCCTACCAGAACTGCGGCCGCAGCAGCCTTTTCATACTTAAAGCTTACATCCTGAAACTTTTTCTTGCCTTTCTTTTCATGAAAATTAGAACCTATCTGTGATACAGCAAAGTACAGCCCGACAGGAGCGCCTATGACCATCGCTATGCCCATGAAGTCCATCAGCTCACCAAAAGAAGCCCCCGTGTAGAATCCCCATACAAGGAAGAAGGCTGTTATCACTGAACCTATACTCCTCCTTTTTGTCAGAAAGTATCCAGCTATCATAACCAGAAGTGCTCCAACACCGTATGTGAAAAGCGTCTCTATTCCTGAAATCGGAAGCTGCTCAGCTACAGTGCTTACCACGGAAGGCTTTGCCCTTATAAGCGGGTTCAACGCAGAGAGGTACCTCAGGTTTATCAGATGAGGTAGCACGTAGGCAACGCCTGCAAGGCCCGCAACCATTATGGCTACAAGTATGCCAAAAAAGGTCTTCCTGTTAACTATCTTCATCCTTTCGTTAACGTAATATAGCGCGTTAACAGCCAGAGCAAGATAAAGGAGGAGCATGGTAGGAGAATATGCCCAGGATATACCGGGCACTGGATAAATAACAGCTACAAGAGCTCCTGCCGTGTACAGGAGCTCATTGAGTACAACCTGATTTGTTATATAGTAGCCTGATTTCCCAGGTCTCATATAAATCGGGGCAAGCAAAAAAGCCAGCCCGACAACGCCGTTCATGTTCTCAGTCCCACCCCACATAGTCTGCGCGTACCCGACGAGCAATCCAGCTACAAGTGAATATGCAGAAATCCTTGCTGAAAGGCTCTGCTGAACATTCTGATCTTCAAACGCGTATACAAGGAACATCAGGGCAAGAGGCATGAAGAAAAAGGCAAACGGTGTGCCCTTGTACCAGCCAAAGTCTGTCCTTATTATCAGGCCGGGTACAGATGATAACAGAAGGACTCCAAGTAGACCGACGTACTTGTTGCCAGTTATCTTTTTCGATATAAAATAAGCTGGAATGGAAATTAGGACGCCAACAAACACTGGAATGATCGCTGCAAATTCATAAAGCGTTATTCTTAAACCGAGTTCTCTGAGAATTATATAAATAACAGCAACCAGAAAGTAAAGGCCAGATGGCGATGTTGCCGCGAGGTTTCTGCCCCATGGGTACCAGAAGTTATAGTCTATGGTGTGATAGTATTTGCTTATGCCTGAAAGGCCGTATTTTATAAGGTCCTGATATACAACGTTTGTGACATAATAATGATAGTATGGATCAAACTCGTTGAGGTAAAAACCGTAGCTTGCTGGCATTATTCTGACGTAAAAGTTCAGGGCAAGCAGCAGCGCAAACGTCAGAATAACAACAGCTGTACCGAAGGTCATCCGTGGCAGTTTAAGACTCATGGGTAATATGATTGTGCGCTGGGTTCTTAAATTTTCTGTTCTTAACACGATAAATCAAAGAAACATCAGCAACGTTATTAAGCCCAAACATGAGATAAAAAACAATGAGGATAAGAGAGGGAGACGAACCCCGGTTTCTTCCTTTGCCTTCTACTTACGGTCGCCTCGAAAGGGAAAGGTACGATGGCAAATGGGTAATCCTGTTCTTCTACCACAGGGACTTTGCGGCAGGGTGTGAAATGGACATAAGCGCTTTCGTGAACAACATGGACAGGCTTAAAGGGTTCGGGGTAGAGCTCATAGGTGTAAGCCCAGACCCTCTGGAAACACACTTTAATTTTGCAGTACAGAAAGGCATAAAGTTTGAGCTTGTATCTGATACAAAAGGGGAGATGGCAGGGCTTTACGGGGCTATGAAGACTAAACAGCCCCTTAACTTCAAAAGGAAGGCGTTCCTCATATCCCCTGATTTCATGGTGCTGAAAGAATACAACGGAAAGAAAACTCTCCTGTATCCACTCGAGATAGTTTATGACGTTGAGTTCATTCAAAACCTTTTGAACAACTTCAGCGAAAAAAGGATAAACATGATTTTGAACGAGTGAATTACCCCGCCCTTACCAGTAGATCAAAAATTTTTATATAAATTTATGATGAATTTGTTATACTCATACATTATAAGGGTCATGATGCTTCAGGTTGTTCTTCATAGCCTGTCTGCGCAAGCTTAAAAAACAAGCAC
>JAWDMM010000034.1:0-13077 GCA_046536595.1 Nitrososphaeria archaeon
TATTTCAAGATGACGACATACGCTCGTGGCAAAAGCTATTCGGCGAAAAGATCTACGAGACCTCCATAGGGGGAATCCGCAATGCCTTGAAGAGGAAGGCTAGCACCCCTGTGGAGGTAGGAAGGTTTGTTAAGACAACAGGAGTTTGTCCTGTCTGTAGAACATACGTTAAGCTTGACCTGTCTCAAAGAAAGTTCACTTGCCCCTCCTGTAACTCCACGTTCGACAGGGATGTGGCTTCAGCAATCGTAATATTGAAGGAGGGGCTTTCCCTATGGAACGTAGGGGAGACGCCCAGGGATGAAAACGCCTCTGCGATGGTGGAATACTTGAAAAGTATTCCGCACGTAAGCGTTTCGATGAACTGGGAAGCCCTGTCCGTAAGGTCAGGGTAGTTCACCCTAAGGTACAAGCTTTTATAAAACCGCATTAAATTATTATTGCAAGATGAGCGAGTTTGCGGATATGTATTACTTTGGAATAATAACAGTTAGCACTTCAAGATTTTACTCTGAAAAAGCCGTAGACGAAAGTGGACTGCTGGCTTCAGCGATGATAAGGAATTCAGGATACA
This sequence comes from Nitrososphaeria archaeon, assembly GCA_046536595.1. Lineage (GTDB taxonomy): Archaea > Thermoproteota > Nitrososphaeria > Conexivisphaerales > UBA164 > CAYFFZ01. Next base: position 575 of record JAWDMM010000034.1, read on the forward strand.
AAGTTTGTTGTAGATCTTTAGTACCAGATGACAAGCTGGCAATAACAGGATCTTTAACTTCTATGTTATTTAATTTTAAACCAGATATAATCCTTCTAATTGGAGGGACAGGCCCGTCAAAAACAGATTTTACAGACGAAATAGTCTTTAAAATTTCTGAAAAACTTATTTTTGGGATATCTGAAGAGTTCAGGAGAAGGAGCTATCAAAATATAGGACCCCGGGGACTGCTAGGAAACATGAACGTTGGGTTAATCAATGATTCTGTAATAGTTTCGTTGCCGGGATCGCCTAATGCTGTAGAAGAAGGGTTAAAGGTATTTATGGAAATTCTACCACATATAATGGAGGTAAGAAGGGGAAAAACACATGATAAAGGAAATAATGTGGGTTGAAAAGTATAGGCCTCAGAAGCTTGATGAAGTAGAAGATCAAGAAGAGATAGTGGAGAGATTAAAGGGGTTTCTTAAAAAGCCCGAAGATATGCTACATCTTTTGTTTGCTGGACCCCCCGGCACAGGAAAAACTACTGTTGCTTTCTGCTTGGCTAGGGAGATACTTGGAGAAAACTGGAGAAACTATACTCTTGAGCTTAATGCTTCCGATACAAGGGGTATAGACACTGTAAGGACGACGATAAAGAACTTTACGAGGTTTGTAGACAAATCAGTAGGCATACCATACAGGATAATAATACTTGATGAGGCTGATGAAATGACTTCCGATGCTCAGACAGCGTTAAGAAGAATCATGGAAGAATCTTCAGCAAACGCAAGATTCATAATAATAGCTAACGTTTCAAGCAACATAATAGAACCCATACAGAGCAGATGCGCTATATTTAGGTTCAAGAGGCTTGATGAAGAATCCGTTATAAAAAGGCTACAGTTCATTTGCAATAATGAAAAGGTTAAGTGCAGCGTTGATGCTTTGAAGTTAATATATCAGATAAGTGAAGGTGATATGAGAAAAGCAATAAACCACCTTCAAGAAGCAGCGGCCCTTGGTGAAGTAAACGTAGAAAATGTAAAGGCAACAATTACTATAACTAGAGAAAGCGATGTTAACGGCATGGTAGAAGCTGCGATTTCTGGAGATTTTAAGAAAGCGCGGGAAATACTTTATAAACTAATAATGATATATGGGTTACCTGAAACTGATATACTGAAGATGATGTTTGCAGCTATTAACGGTAGGAAAGACATCGATCTTGCCCTTGCAGCTAAAATATTTGCAGAATATGATTTTAGACTTATACAGGGCGCACATCCCGATATACAGCTTTCAGCGTTACTAGCAGAGCTGAGCTCTATAGGACAGAAAAAGGATTAATTTGATGCTATTTATCCTAAATGTTAAGACCTTAAGGTTAAATATACTAAAAAACCAGCTAATAAACAGGTTATGGTGATGATTTATGAAAATACCTAGAGGATTAAGGGATTATGATCCGGAAGTTTATGAAAAGTTAGAAAAGATACGTGAAAACTTTGTTACGCTTTCTAGGTCTTATAATGTAAAACTTATGGAACCTTCTTCGCTGGAATTTTTAGAAACGCTCGAGGCTAAGGGCGGAGAAGAAATAATAAACGAAATATACGCTTTTAAAGATAAATCCGGTAGAGATCTTGGACTTAGATTTGACTTAACTGTTGGAATAACCAGGTATGTATGTGAAAGGAGGGATATTCCTCTTCCAGTTAAGCTTGGGGCTTTTGCAAGCATGTGGAGGTACGATGAACCACAAAAAGGAAGGTACAGATGGTTTTATCAGTGGGATCTAGAAGTTTATGGAGATAAAACCCCTGAATCATATGCCGAGGTTCTTTCATTTACGTATAGAATGCTAAAAAGTTCTGGGGTTAAAAAACCTATAATTTTTATAAGCGACAGACGAACTGTCGAAGCTGCTATCAAAGATATAGCTGGAGAAAAATTCAGCGTGGACCTTCTAAGGGCTATCGATAAACTTGGTAAAAAGAGCGAAGAGGAAATTGTTTTGGAATATGAAGAAAAGGGATATACGCGGGATCTTATAAGAAGTGTTCTTGAAGTTTCAAAAGCTGATGAAAATTCGAGCGTCGTAAAAAAATATATCAAGCCAGACCTCTTAGAGGTTAGGGATCTGCTTAAGGCTCTTAATGTTCCAGTCAACATAAATTTCAAGATAGTAAGGGGCCTTGATTATTATACAGACATAGTGTTTGAAGCTTATGACGAAGGGAGCCTAGATTTAGGTGCGATAGCTGGAGGAGGAGGTTATGATTCTTTGCCCGTTTTGTTCGGAAGGGAAGATCTTAAAGCTCTCGGAGTGGCTGGTGGTGTAGATAGGCTTCTCTTAGCTTCTCAACTGAACCAAGAAACTGAGCCATTGATCTATGTGGGTTACGTCAATGAACTTAAAACAGAAGCTTTTAAAATTACAGAAAAGCTAAGGGATGCGGGTTTTAGAAGCGATCTCGCTCATAAGAACCGATTAAATGAACAGCTTTCAGAAGCTGAAAGAAATGGCGCTTCTCTTGTCTTGCTTGTACTTCCTCGCGAATTTTCAAGAGGCATATTAAAAGTTAAGGAAATGAAGACCAGACAGGAATTTGAAATAACTAAAGAAGATCTAGTCAATCAGATAAATAAATTTTTAACTTCATCTTTTAACCAGAGACCCCGTCCGTAACAGTAGATCAAAACTTTTTAGCACAAGATGGAGTTTTACATTTTATGGAAACCATAATCCTGCAATCTAAAAATGGTAAAGCGCATTATACGTTAGTGAGATTTTGATCTACTGGTAAAGGCGGGCTAGTTTACTTAAATCTTAAAATCAGATGTTACCACCGGTAACAAAAGCGACTGCCTTTGCATCATTTGGCAAGTCATATTTTAACAGGCCAGCATATGCTGCAGCGCCTCCAAGCTCAGAGCACACTTGTGCTAGTTTGTATATTTCTTTTACAGCTTTCGTCAACTCTTTCTCGCTTACAGTTATAACGTCCCCACCAGTAGCTTTAACTGCTTCTTTTGCTTGATCTGCATATGTTGGAAGACCTACAGCTATAGCGTCAGCAGCAGTTTTTATGTTTACTTTCTTTAACTTTCCTGTTTTGTAGTACCTATAAAAGGCATCAGCGCCCTTCGCTTGAACGCCTATAATCTTGGGCATCTTATCTATTAAACCAAAAAGTTTGTATTCATACAACCCTTTATATGTAGCTGAAATTAAAGTGCCGTTTCCCACAGGCACAAAAACATAATCCGGCGGATTGTAGGAAAGCTGATCTATAACTTCAAATATTACACCTTTTTGCCCTTCTTTTCTGTAAAGATAGTCTCCGACTAAGAAAGATTTCGTTTTTTTGGCAAACTTCTCTGCTTCTAAAAGAGCATCGTTAAAATCACCTTCAACCTGAATAATCTTTCCACCTTTGTTCCTTATCATATCTATTTTATTCTGGTTTGCACCAGAACCTACAAAGGTAACGGTTTCAAGTCCAGCTATTTCAGAGTATGCGGAAACTGATAATGCCATGTTTCCTGTAGACGCAACTACAAGTCTTTGATAACCTAGCTCGAGCGCTCTAGTGACTTCAACGGTTGAGCCCCTGTCCTTAAATGATTTCGTTGGGTTATCGAGTTCTATTTTCAGGTAAACATCTGGAACTGATGCGACTTTCCTCAGCCTAGTACCACCTTCTCCTGCGGTTACAGGCCTTCTTTTAATCGGCATAAATGGTCTGTATTTCCACTGTTTTACAAAAGCCGTTTTAAAGTCTGTAGGGAGTTCCATACTTTTATAATCGTACGTAACTTCAAGCAAACCACCACATTTGCTGCACCTAGGCCATGCATAATCTGAATCATATCTTTGTCCGCATTTTGTACATTTAAGATAAAATTTCATATGCTCTGTTATTAAAAATCTAAAGATAAAAACTTTTTATTTTTAAATTCTTAAAAAGAATTCTTCTTAAGCTACATTATCATTCAAACCTTATGTATAGCTTTTTTTCATCGAGTTCATATTCCAAGTAAGTCCCTGACTCAGGTTTGCCTAAGAAAACGTTAAACTTTTTAACCCTCGTGAGAAAAGATAGCTCATCCAACCTGTGTTCGATTGCGTTAACCACTTCATCATCATCTGAATATATTTCTGCTTTTTCAAGAACGTCTGTTGGATTATATCCTCTTTCTTTTCTTGCATATTGAACTCGTCTTGCAACGTCTTTAAGATACCCTTCTTCTATCAAGCTTTTATCTCTCTGCAGATCTATAAATACCAGCAGCCCTCTTTCCCAAGCTATTTCATAACCCGGTTTAGGCAAAAACTGAACCTCAATTGCTTGGTATGGTATTTTAAAATCGTCGATCGTTACCTGACCATCTTTCATTAGCGATTCTGCTATTTCAAATGGGTTTGATAACTCAATAAGAGACTTCGCTTTAATCGAGTCTTTCTTAAAAAGCTTGCCAAGTTCGCCTACTAAAGGCCTTATCTTTACATCAACAGGAAGCTCTTTTAAACTATTTACGTATTGAACCGTCTTTATGTTGGCTATCTGCGATATGATGCTAAGCAGGTCTTCCTGCAGATCTGAAGTCGAGTATACTACAGCTTTACTGAGGGGCCAGCGCCTTTTTATTTTGGCCTTCATCCTAGCGCTGTTTATTAAAGAAACTATATTCCATATTTTTTCGTATTTTTCTATCAGCTTTTCGTTAACGTATTCCTCATCAAGTGCCGGCAACCTTTCCTTAAGTATCGACTGTTTGGCGCCAAAGACGTTTTCGAAAAGGTAATCAGTTGTATAAGGCGCAAGAGGGTGTAACAGCACATCAAGTTCTCTAAGAACCTTACCGAGAGTCCAATATATCCCAAACCTCCTCTTTTCAGTTTCTGCGCTGTCATTCCACAGTTCGTTCCTTATAAGAGGAACATACCTCTGACTAAGGTCATCTATTATGAAGTGCTCCATTATTCTGGCCATTTCATTAAGTTTTTTCTTTTCATATGCTTCAATGTATTCCTTTTTTGCTTTTTGAAGCAACCCAAGTATCCAGTATTCCTTTTCTCCGAGTTCTCCTTTTTCTTTATCTTCCCATACAAACTTATCGTATTCAGAGTTTACTTTATAATAAACATGAAGATTGAAAAGAGTGTTCAACACCTGAAATGGTCTTTCCATCATTTCCTTTCTGTCGAAGCTCAAAACATCAACTGGGTTAGCCTTCCATACAAGGTAAAACCTTACAAGGTCCGAAGGATAAGCGTTAAAAAGATCCTTTGCAAAAACGACGTTTCCTTTACTTTTGCTCATCTTTTCTCCTTTTTCATCAACTATTAGGCCTGTAAAAAGAAAACTTCTGTAAGGCGATTTCTCGTTAAATATAACACCTTCCATTAAAAGTGTATAAGCCCAACCTCTGGTCTGATCTATTCCTTCAGTTAAAAATGTAACCGGAACAACCCTTTTATATTCTTCTTCAGTTAAAGAAGCGTAGGGTGCTGCACCACTGTTATGCCATGTATCAAGAACGTAGGGTTCTCTGTAGGCCTCACCGCCACACTTAGGACATTTTATTACAATTCTATCTATCCAAGGCTTGTGAAGCTCAAAATTAGGTCCATCAGGAAGCTTTATCGCGTTCTTTATTATTTCATCCCGTCCAAAAAGATATATTTTGTTACCACAATTTTTGCATACCCAAACAGGAAGCGGCGTTCCCCAGACCCTTTCTCTGCTTATACACCATGGTTTCTTTTCTTTTATTATTTCAAGAAACCTGTTTCTTGGCGAATCAAAAAAGTACTGTACATTTGAAGCTTCTTCATATGCTTTTTCGGCTATCTTAGGGATATCATAAAAATATTCCCTTCTTGCTAAGAATACAAGTTTATGTCCTGAACGCCAACACGTGGGATAAGTATGTTTAATCTTTCCGTATTTTACTAGCATACCTTTGTTTTTAAGATCTTCAGCTATTATGTCATCAGCATCCCTTACAAAAAGGCCTGAATACTTACCTGCCTGCTCTGTAAACTTAACCTGATCGTCTATTGGATTAAATATAGGTAGACCTCTCTTTTTGCCAACTTCAAAGTCTTCTTCGCCGTTAGCTGGGCTTAAGTGCACTATACCTGTTCCTGTAGTTATATCTACAAAATCCTCTGCAAAAACATAGTAAGCCTGCCTGTTGTTATACATGTAATCTTGCGCAGATACGAGGTCCCGCAAAGCTGGTATGTATCTTTTTCCATCAAGATCCTTACCTCTTATTTCTCCTAAAATTTCTGCTTTAATTCCAGTATCTTTTATAAAAGAATTAAAAGCGGTTGAACCAACTATCCATCTTTCTCCATCAACTTTTACAATGAGATACTTTTCATCTGGATTTACAGCTACAGCCTCATCTGTTACCAGAGTAAATGGCATGGTGGTCCAGACTACAAGGTAAAGATCTTCATCTGTTAACTTTACTTTATAATACATGCTGGGGTCTGTTTCTTCTTTATACCCGAGCGCTACTTCGCTATTACTTAAGCTTGTCTGACAACTTGGACAGTAAGCAACTACCCTGTAGTCTTCATACAATAAACCTTTTTCATAAGCTGCCTTTATTATCTTCCATTCTCTTTCAATATACTCATCTTTATAGGTCCAATAAGCTTTATCATAATCGAACATTAGTCCAAGCTGTCTATCAACTTCTCTCCAGACTTTGTTATATTTATGAATGAGTTCTTTGCATTTGGCAACAAGCTTGTCTTCCCCTATTTTATTGAGAACTTGGTATTTATTGCCTGATATGCCAAGTTCTTTTTCAGCCTCAAGCTCCACAGGAAGACCTTGAGTATCCCATCCGGCTCTGAAAAAAACTTTATTGCCTTTTAAAACTTCCATCCTGTAAAATAGATCTTTTATTACTCTCCCTCTAACATGACCGATATGAGGTTCGCCATTCATCGTTGGGGGGCCTTCTATGAAGGTAACTAACGGTCTATCTTCGGAGTCGATATCTTTCCTTGCGGTTTCCCATTTTTTGAAAATCAAATCCTGTGTGCTTTTAAAGTCTTTAAACGGATTTTGAACTTCCATTATTCACAATAGTTTGAAATATTCTATATAAAAATTTGGTGCTAAGCTTAATTTTTTATGAAATATGCATTGCTTTTCTTTTAAAAGCTTTAACCAATCAACCTTGTTGTCTTTGATTTATTATGTTTGCAAGTCATGTCTTAATATTAAAATTAAATAACGAAGAAATGAGAATCTTTTTATAATTTTATTACAAAACAAGGTTTGTGGAGAAAAAAATAGGTTCTATTAATTTAAAACTGATAAAGGGGGATTTGACAGATGCTGATTGTGATGCTATAGTAAATGCAGCTAATTCTTTTTTAAAGCATGGTGGCGGGGTGGCTTACGCTATAGTTAAAAAAGGAGGGTATTCTATTCAAAAAGAAAGCGATGAGTTCGTTAAAAAACATGGTCCCCTCAAAAGGGGTGAGGTAGCTTTAACTTCAGGAGGGAACCTTAAAGCAAGGTATGTTATCCATACAGTGGGACCCATATATGGAGAAGGAAGCTTCGAAGACTTGGTACTGGCTTACAGATCAGCTCTAGAAAAGGCTTTAGAACTCAAACTGAAATGTATAGCTTTCCCAGCCATTTCAACAGGAGCCTATGGGTTTCCGTATGAAGATTCGGCTAAAGCCTTTTTTGATGCATTAAAGGACTTCAAAGGTGATTCTTTAAGAGAGATAAGGGTATATCTGTTTAACGATGAAGCTTACGATGCATTTAAAAGAGTCTTTGAAACTAGATATCTTTTATAATTTGAAAGAATTGAAAAATGTTTAATGATAAAATAAAAAATAAATAAACAGGGTATTTAATATTACGCATGAGACCAATAAAAATAGAAAACGACGAAGTCTGGGTTCTCGATCAGAGACTTCTTCCTACACGCGAAAAATGGACCAAAATTTCTTCAGCAGAGGATGCGTACAATGCAATAAAAACGATGGTCGTAAGAGGGGCACCTTTAATAGGCGTTGTAGCAGCATATGGACTTGCCCTTACAGCTAAAAAAGTTAAAGATGTAAGCGAATACGTAAAAATTGGTGAATGGCTAAAGACTGCAAGACCTACTGCCATCAACCTGATGTGGGCGGTGGACCGGGTTTTAAATTCTTCAAAAGACGAAATAAATTTTGTAAAAGCGTGGGAAGAAGCTTCGAAAATATTTAATGAAGAGCTTGACAACGCAAGAAAAATAGGAGAAAATGGCGAACCTTTGTTTAAAGATGGCGACACAGTTCTCACACACTGCAATGCAGGAGCCCTTGCCACAGTAGACTATGGTACTGCGCTTGCACCTTTGAGAATTGCTAAAGAAAAAGGAAAGAAGATCAAAGTATTCGCTACGGAAACGAGGCCTGTTATGCAGGGTGCTAGACTTACAACCTATGAGCTTGCGAAGGACGGTTTTGATGTGACGCTCATCGCAGACACTGCAGTAGGGCTAACAATGATGAAAGGTTACGTAAAAAAGGTAATTGTTGGAGCGGATAGAGTTCTAAAAGATGGAACAACTCTAAACAAAATAGGCACGTTCCAAGTTGCGACACTTGCCAAGCGCTTTAATATACCTTTTTATGTAGCTCTTCCTAGTTCAACTCTAGACCTGAAAAGTAAAGTTAATGATGTAGTAATAGAAGAAAGGTCCCCTGAAGAAATATTTTATATAAAAGGAAAAAGAATAGCTCCACGTGGAATAAAAGCTTTTAACCCAGCGTTTGATATAACGCCACCTGAATTAATAACTGCAATAATAACAGAAAAAGGTGTTTATTATCCACCATTTAACTTTATTTGATGGGCCCGTAGCTCAGCCAGGATAGAGCGCTGGCCTTCGGAGCCGGAGGCCGCGGGTTCGAATCCCGCCGGGCCCGTTCTATTTTTTGACAGCAATTGCGAAGCTTTCAGCTTTTGTAAACGTTTATTTACCCGTTTTTTCTAAAATAATTAAAACCATGTTTACATCAATCGAGCTTATTTCGCTAATCATTTCAATAATTGCAACAGCAATAATATCATCAATGAGCTTTTACGGTTACCTTAAGGTAGAAAGCAATACCTTACTCAAGGAAGGGGTGGCTTTCTTACTAATCACGCTAGGGCTACTAAGCGATTTTCTGATATCCTATGCGGGTTTTTATTTTGAAGCTGTAGGTTTTCTTATAATAGGATTAGAACACATAAAAGAGTTAAAGGAAGATTTGGTGCCTCTTATAATAATACCATATGTAGCAGGCGGTACTGTTGCAATATTTTTTTCACTTTACGCCGGAATAGAAACTCTGATCTATTACCAAAAAACAAAAAGAGTAATTAACCTCCTTGTTGGAGCAGGGCTTATCCTGGTTTCTTTATCAATATTTATACAAATCGTAGATTATTACTCACCTATAGGTTATATTATTCAGGCTATAGGTTACCTTATAATGCTGAGCTCACTGGTGCGCTGAAATGAGAAGTAGAATCAGGATAATTGCTGATTTGTTAGTTTCGCTCGAACAGTCAAACAATGGATTAAAGGTAACCGAGCTTGTAAGAAAGTCTAACGTCCCTTATGTGAGGCTAACCGAAATACTGGAAGAACTGAACAGAAAAGGCATGGTAAAGCTTATTAACGGAGAAGAAGGCCAAGTTTATATTATAACAGGAAAAGGTTTGAAATTTCTTGAAGAGTATAGAAAGTTTTCAAAGTTTGCAGAGGGTTTTGGTTTAGAAATTTAGCTTTCTGCTAGAGTTTCTAATATAGCTTTTCCGATGTTCATTGCAAATTCCTTTAACTCATCAGCGGTATACATCTTGGTTTTTTTGACAACGCTATCGCTTACCATTAACACGCAAGCTGACCTGATGTTTTCAATCTGTGAAAGCGTTAAAAGCGCGGCGCATTCCATTTCCAGAGAAACTATATTATACTTTTTATAAACTTCAAGAACGTCTTCTAAAGTATAGAACGCGTTTTTAGAAAATACCTGCCCTAAGTATGTGTTTATTTTCTTATCTTTTAACTTTTTATAAAGATTGTATGTAAGCTCAAGGTCAGGAGAAGGTGAAAGAACTAGGCCGCTGGAAAGCTCATAAATTGTCCCACCGGGTGAGTAACTTGCCCCTGTTGCAACCACAGCATCCCCTATTTCCATTTGGTCAATCAGCGCTCCAGTTGTCCCGAACCGTACAATCCTTTTTACCCCAAGCTCTTTTAGTTCTTTAAACAAAGTTGAGATTGACGGCCCGCCTATCCCGTGCGATGCTAAAGTTACAGAGTGATGATTAAAGCTTCCAGTATAAATAACATACCCTTTTTTTGAGCTTATTTCTTTTGATCCTTCTAAAAGCGAGGAAAGCTGTCTAACCCTTTCTGGGTCTCCTGATATAACAGCATCTTCTGCTATGTCGCCTTTTAAAGCGTTTATGTGAGGTAGCATAAAATGAATAGTTATAGCCCTAAATATAAATTTTAGATAAACTTGGGTCTTTTAGAAAGATAAATGTTCAATGAAAGCTTCCTTTTTGGCATTCCTGCTTGTAACTTATCAAGAAGAGAAAGAAGATCTTCTGTGCTCATTTCTACTGAGGGTTCTTTGCCTATTTTAGACCCTATCCTGTTTACAACATTAAGCTTTCCGCTTTGTACTTCTTTTGCACCAACAACAACAAGAACTGGAATCCAGTCACTTTTTGCTTCGGCAACTTTTTTGCCCAACGTTATATCTCTGTCATCGATAGAGACTCTGAATCCTTTTTTATCAACTTCGTTAGCTATCTTTTCAGCATATTCAAGATGCTCTACACTGGATACCGGTAGCACCCTTACTTGTTCTGGCGATAGCCAGAACGGTAATAGAGGTACATTTCCTTCTTTTTCTTGCCATGCGGCTGATTCGAGCATGGATGCCAAAGCTCTTTCTATACTGCCAAAGCTTGAGGCGTGTATTATGATGGGTACAAAAATCTTTTTGCCTTCTTCGTTCATGTATGTTAATTTAAATCTCTCCCCGTTTTTTACATCCCATTGCACAGTAGATATTTGAAGGTTATTTCCATCCGGAAATATTGCTTGGAATTCATTCTTAAAAGCATAATAATGAGTCATACGGTTCATTAACTTAAAGAACGCGGGTTTTTTAATATCCTTAAGAATCTGTTTAAAAAGGTCTTTGTATTTCTCGTAGTATTCATCTACGATCTCAAATCCAAGGACCCAGTGTTCGCCAGATATTATGTCGTTCATTAGTTTGGCAAATAGTTTTGAAAGTTCATAATACTCCTTTCTAGCTATTTCTTCGTTTGGACAAAATGCATGATGATCAGTCATCAAGAAGCTTCTAACCCTCATTAGCCCTACTACTTCTCCGCTCTGTTCTTTACGGAAACATTGGGCCTCCTCATAAACCTTAAAAGGCATCTGCCTATAACTCAAACTTACTTTCTGAACAAAAGGAAAAGCCCCAGGATCGCTTGCAAACCTTAAGACCATGTTTTCTCCTTCAATTTTGTAATCTCTTTCGTGAAATTCACCTTGCAAAAGGGCTATAGCTTCTACGTCAGTTCTGTATATTAACGGGTTCTGCATTTTAATGGCACCCCAGTTCATAGCGAGCTGCTCAGCATAATCTAGTATTAGATCTCTTATTACAACACCTTTTGGAAACCACTTAAGATGCCCTATATCGCTTTCTGGACAGTAATCAACGAGCTCAAGCTTTCTCATGTATTTAATGTGAGCTGGTTCCTCCTTGTGAGTCTCTTTGCCGATTAACTCATTTTGAACGAACCTTTTTAGTGCCGGATCCTTATTAAGAAAGTCGTACTCATCGAGCTTCTCTTTAAATATTTCATATTCATTGCCTTCTGAGTCTATTACAAAAAACTTGTAAAACTTTTCTTTAGGTGTAAAACCTGCTTTTTTGCCCTTTTTAGCTTTATAAGTTCTCAGGCTTTCAGCTAATGGATGCCCTTTTATCTGAACAGTATAGCTTTTATTCCATCCAAATGGGGCTTTTATTACGTTTATTCCGTTCTTTTTAAGAAAGTCGGCTAGAGAATTATAAAGCTTGATAGCTTGTGAAGATGGCAACAGTTCGTCGCTGAGATGAGCATAAGGGTATATAACCAAATCTTTTCTGCCTATTTTTGACATATAATCAGATACATCACTTAACACTTCATCAAAAACAGAATCGTCGTCTCCTTTTTCAAGAGTAACGAAACCAACTAAGACGTCTCTAAATGATTCTGATTTACCTTTTTCAAATTCATCATGAACTGAACTTTCTGGCTCAATCGCTTTAAACTCAAACTTTTCCGTGTCGAGCAGTAAAATCTTCATCTAATCTACCACACAAAACATACAATTTAAGCTTTTACTTGTGCTTCCATGTTTGTAAACTACTCCGTCAGTAAGGGTGGGTCTCTGGTAAAAAGATGACT
>JAWDMM010000035.1:0-13070 GCA_046536595.1 Nitrososphaeria archaeon
TAAAACAAGTATAGTTACTAATCCTGGGAATATTATAAGATAAAGAAGATCTTCTATCAACCATATTATCAGAGATATTGGTATGAAGCTCATCTACCTATCAGCCTCCGGGGGGAAGTAGTCTATACTGCCGTAAATTGTAGGCAGATCAGCGAGTCTGTGTCCGACCGCAACATGCGTAAAGAATGGAAGATTTCTGAAAGAAGGTGTAACCCATCTAAACCTGTAAGGATATTTGTCGCCTGTACTTTTTATATAAAAGAAAATCTCTCCTCTACCAGCCTCAACCTTTGCGGTTGCTTCGCCAGGTGGCGGCCTCATGTGAATCATAAAAGCTGGAAACATGACTCTTTTCTTTTCTTCATAATTCTTTTTCATTACAGGGTTTAACTGGTTATAAATCTGATCAGCAACTATTTTTCCTTCAGGTAAATCTTTAAGTATTTGTCTTATCATTCTTATGCTCTGCTTAATTTCTTCTACCCTTATCAATAATCTGTCATAAGAATCTCCGTTTTTCATCGTAGGAATTTCAAAATCTAGGTTAGGATAAGCCGCATAAGGTTGATGTTTTCTTGTATCATAGTATACTCCTGAAGCTCTTAGATTTGGTCCTACCACGCCTAACGATATAGCATCTTCTTTCTTTAGAATCCCAACATTTATGGTTCTGGCTTGAACCACGGGATTTTTAACCCATATATCTTCATAATCTTTCAACCTTCTTTCCATATACTGTAAAACCGTTTCAGCCCTTTCTTTAAAACCATTGGGCAGATCCCATCTTACACCACCGGGTATTATATATGAAGTGGTTATCCTTGCTCCTGTAAGCATTTCCATAAGATCTATAAAAGGCTCCCTATCTCCAAAAGCCCACATATAAACTGTCGATGAGCCTAAAAATATACCAAATATTCCTATGCCATAAAGGTGGCTTGTAATCCTATTTATTTCGGCTACAAGGCTTCTAAGGTACTGTGCGCGGGGTGGAGGTTCTATGCCCAGAAGTTTTTCTACAGTTAAAATATATGCCAAATTAGCGTGAACCGTGTCAGGGAGCATTATCCTTTCAACTATAGGTACGGCTTTTATCCATTCTCTCCTTTCACTTAGCCATTCGCTGGTTCTGTGAACAAAACCTATATCTGGATCCACCTTAACGATTATGTCCCCATCCAACCAGACCTTTATTCTCATATGCCCAGAGCCTGGATGGGATGGGCCTATTTGCAGTATTATATATTTCTCGCCCTCAACGTTTATGTTTTGAAGATCGTCAATGTTAAATATTTTTTCACTCATTCAATGAACACCTTCGCTCTCTGATACGTAAAATCCTTTCTCATTGGCCACGTTTCATAAAAGTCCTCAGGTAGCATTAGATACCTAAGATCAGGATGACCTTCAAATATAATACCAAACATCTCAAAAGCCTCTCTTTCATTGAAAATCGCGCTTGGCCATATTTTAACAAGTGAAGGAACAGTAACTGGCGGTCTTTTACCTGCTAAATTTCCTTGTGCTTCATTATGGTTTACTGGCTCTGGCTTTTTTACTGAAAATGTTAATGCAAGATTTATACCTTTCAAATCTTCTACCGAATAGCTGGAAACGTGCCATATAACTTCTACTTTATCAGGATAATCGACACCAGTAACAGAAACCACGTGGTCAAAACCTAAATTTTTTAAAGTACTCGCTGCATCAAGTAGCTTTGCTGGATCCTCTATTAAAATTTTATAGTGCGCCTTCTTCTCGTCTATAACTACATTTGTTGAAATTTTTAAAAGCTCATCTTTTATGTTCATTTTTTACACCCAGCAAAGAATCTTTCTCGCGTTTTATCTTTTCCTGTATGAGCAACACTGCCCTAGCTAGCGCCTCAGGCCTAGGAGGACAGCCTGGAACATACGCATCAACCGGCAAATATTCCCGGGCAACTATTGTATTATAGCTGTTAAAGAATATGCCGCCATCCATTGCACAAGCGCCCATCGCTATTACCCATTTGGGACTCGGCATCTGTTCATAAACTCTTTTTACAACCCTAGCCATTTTTATGGTTGTTGTGCCTTCCACAACAATCAAGTTTGTCTGTCTAGGGCCTCCAAAAGGCAGAAACCCCAACCTTTCAAGATCAAAACGCGGAGAAGCGGCTGCGGCAAATTCGGCCCCACAACATGATGTCATCAAGTGTACGGGCCAAAGAGAAAAATCTATTCCCCAGCTTAAAGTCTTTTTCATTAACTCGCTTTTGTTCAAAAACTCTAAAGCTTTCCTTGCAACATCATCAAGATTTCCTAAATATATTAATCCTTCGGCATCAGCCATTTTTTAAGCACCTTCGCCTCTTTTAAAGCGAACAAAAGACTGGGGGCAAATATTATAACGCCTAAAACAAAAACAGCATAAGATACAACGTGAAGGTATAAAAGAATCGTAAACAGAACAACGAATACAGGTTCTGTGAGCATAAATACAAGCAGGTAGGGGTAATACTGCATTACATATAATCCCCTAGCTCTTCCCAGCTCTTCGTTTCCGCTTTCAAATCTTTTGGTTTTATCTTTGCTGTTCCCTCTTGAAAGAGCAAGACCTATTGCAACAGCTAAATATGATATGACGACGCCGATGATAATGGTGACAGCAATGTCCAAGTATACGCCAGCCCAGCCCGTTGTCATTGTGTTTATTATTTAATTTTAATGGTTTATTAATCTTTTCTGGAAATAATTTTAATATATTGAATTTTTTACCTTTGATTTTTATAAAAATTTTAACACCGCAAAAATATTTATTAAAAAGACGGTCGGCTGTTTTAAAAAATCAATTAAAGCCGTTTAAAATTGATTGAACAACTTTGTAGTCTTCTAGATATTCATGGTAATCGTTAACTGGCGTTTCAAAGATCATCGGTCTGTCTTTTATGAGCCTTTTCTCTCTAAATAAATTTTTAAACCCTTGTATTCCAATAAAGCCTTTCCCTATTCTCTCGTGCCTATCAGCACCAGACCCCAGACCACCTTTTGAGTCATTAAGGTGTATTAACATGACTTTTTCTAAACCTATGTATTTTTCCAGCTCGCTGATTGTTTTTTCAAGCCCCTTTTGAGTTGCTATATCATACCCTGCAGCAAATGCATGACATGTGTCAAAACAAACTCCCACTTTATCACTTCCTATACCTCTGATTATTTCACCAATATCCTCAAACCTTGACCCTACGCTATTTTTTTGTCCTGCCATATTCTCTAAAAGAACGTAGCAGTCACATGAAACAGAATCTATTGCTTCTTTTATAGCGTTTATAACCCTTGTTTTTCCTTTTTCTAACCCTTCTCCCAAATGACTTCCAACGTGAACAACTACATATTTTAGCTGCAGCTGTTTTGCTCTTTTTAATTCTTCAATTAACGATTGGATAGACTTTTTATATATATCATCTTTTGGAGAAGCCAGATTTGGTAAATATGGCATATGGGAATTTATAGAATAAAAACCAGCGCTTGCGTTCAAAAAATTTTTTACCTCATCTTCTTTCAGTACGGGGTAATTCCATCCTCTAGGGTTTCTCGTAAATATCTGAAATGCCTCAAAACCCAGTTCTCTTGCACGCTCTGCAGATTTTGACAGTCCACCTGTTATGGGCATATGGCCGCCTATTATAATTTTCATACTAATTTTGTACTTTGAAAAATAAAAATAAAAACTTAACCTTTTAAGTTTTCTTTTTTAGAATAACTGTTTAAAAACTGATTTTTACAATTCTTTAGTATGGGATTAAAGGTAGCTCTGTTCTCAGGGGGTAAAGATTCGGTTTACTCAGCCATACTTTACTGGCCTGTTGATCTTTTTGTTATTTTTGATTACGATTTTCTTGGATTAGCTTCACCGCATTTGATCAATCTTAGAAAATCCATAGAACTAGCGGAAGCTCTCTCAGTACCTGTTACTGTTCTTAAGGTTCATAGAGGATCAGCAATGAAAGAACAGGTTGATTTTTTCAGAAAGATAAACGCTTCTAAGATAATTGCCGGCGATCAGGGAGTTAAAGATCACTTAGATTATTTTAGCAAAATAGCAGAAGAATCTGGTGCTGAGTTAGAAGAACCCCTCTGGGCTAAAGATCCTGCCAAATTACTTAAAGAAGAGGCTTCAAAGCTTTCATTTTTAATAATAGGAGTTAAAGATGGTCTCGAAAGTTTGTTATGTAAAAAGGTAGGTAGGAAAAATGTTAACGAGTTTTTCAGAACGTTAGACAACATTAAATTAAACCCTATAGGAGAAGCTGGTGAATTCCATACGTTTGTTTATAATATCTACGACCTTGGCGTTCAAATAAAAGTTAGATGTAAGAAAAAAATTGCTGTAAATGGATATAAAATAGCTTTTTTAGCGTGACGTTTAATAGATGCGATCTCTATTAAAATTAGGCTAAAATATGGAAATACATAAAAAAACTAGGCTTTTTGTTATACCTTTTGAAGAAGACGACCCTAAAAAATGTACTGCTGAAAAATTAAAGAAGTTCAGATTGGTTGCCTTTACTGGCAAACCTGTTGGTATTGTTTTAAATCCATTTAGCGAGACACTGATAAAACAGATGCCTGAAGATGAAGCTATTTATTCGCTTAAAGGAATTACAGCCATAGATGCAAGCTGGAAAAAAAGAGAAGAATGGGGGATGAAGTTTTTAAACCGTTATGCAAGAAGGTTACCATTACTTATAGCCGCCAATCCAATAAATTATGCTAGGCCCCATATGCTTTCGACAGTAGAGGCTCTTGCTGCTGTTGTATACATAATGAACAATATACAACTGGCAGAAATGCTGTTGAGTAAATTTAAATGGGGGCCTAATTTCATAAAGCTTAACCAAAGAGCTCTTGAAGCTTATAGGAAAAGCAACGACATAGTTTCAGCAGAAAAAGAAGTTTCTGAAAAATACGCTGAATATTTTAGAATTTGAAACTGGCCTTCTCCACGCCCTTACGGACGGAGATTTCCGTTCCCTTAACCCCGAAAGCTTAAAGCCTACGGCTATCAATGAGGAATTGTTTATTTAAGATTTTGAATAAAAATCTGCTATCGCGTGTTTTTTACAAAAAATATTTTTAAATAATTTGGGTTTACAGTTCTTCCTCTTCTTCTAAATCTTCATCCCACTCTTCGTCTTCTTCCCAATCCTCGTCTTCTTCCCAGTCTTCGTCCTCTCCCCAATCATCTTCTGACATTTTTTCTCGCGTTTAGGATAGGTTTAAACCAAAAATATAAGCGTTACTAATCAATTAATCGGAGGATCTTCAAAAAACATAACCCTAATTTTCATGTATTTATTTTTTTGTTAATGTTGTTTATTAAATGAGGAAGATCTTCTATAAGATTCTTGGGTGCCAAATTCATTCTTAATGGGTTTAAAAACCTTCCAAAAGGCTCTATAACCCTCGTTATGTAACCATGCTTAAGCAGTTCGATAAAAGCGGCTTCTGAACTTACTTGAAAAGAAAGCGTAATAAAATAAGATGCGCTTTTGCTTTTCAATATTTCTTCATCAAGCTGTTTCTCAAACCACTCTCTGGTCTTTAATGATTCGGCCCAGTATCTTTTGAACTCTTCTGCGTTCTCTAAGGCTTCAAGCGCTACTGATGCAGAAAAAGAAGAAACAGGAAATGGAGACTGAATCTTTTTAAGAACGTTAGCAAGATCTCCGTTGGTTAAAGCATAACCTATTCTAAGCCCAGCTAGTCCATATGCTTTTGAAAATGTTCTTAAAATTATTAGGTTATCATAGTCATTTAGGAGATCGTTGTTGGTTACGCCAGAAATTTCCGCATATGTTTCATCGAGGACTAAGACTAAATTTCTGTTCTCTAAAAGTTCCTTTATTTGTTCTTTTGGAATTATATGTCCGGTTGGGTTGTTAGGGTTACAGACAAATACCAAATCTGGTGAGTTTTCTTGTATAGATTTCATGTTTAATGACGTTTCGTTGATGTACTCATCTGTTATTACGGTTAGACCGTGATTTATTGCAGCTATTCTGTAGTATGAATAGGTAGGATTATGAAGAAAGATTTTTGCGTTTCCTTCAAACATTTTTAAGATTAACTCTATCATCTGATCAGCTCCATGCGATAGTATCACGCTTTCTTTATCTACACCGTTTAACTTTGCTAAATTTTCTGTAAGTTTGTTTGTTACTTCTTTTGGATACAACCTTAAGTCAGTACTTTCAAGCGCCTTTACTGCAAGCTTTTTTATGAGCTCTGAAGGGACAAAAAGATTCTCGTTTGATTGCAGGTTTAAAAAATGTTTATCCCCAACTAGCTTCTTAGCTTCTTCTGCTGAAATGCCAGATTTATAGACAGGTACTACATTCCATTTTTTTAAATTTGCTTTCCAGCTCAAAAATTTTTCCACCTTTTCTCGGAAATTTTCATAGCGCCAAGATGAGCTGGAAAACCTTCATAATTTGCAAGTCGAATTACGTGATCTTTCATTCTTTCCCAACCTTCCCGGTTTATTTTTTCAGTAGTTATTGATGTTAGAAAATTGTAAACGTTTAGTCCGGAATAAGATCTTGCAAACCCCATAGTGGGAAGTGTTGAGTTAGGACCTATGCCATAGTTGCCCGCAGAAAAAGGTGTGTTAATGGTAATCGTCCCTGCTCTGATGACTTTCTTGTATTTTTTAAAAATTTCTTCCGCTCTCATGCTTTCTATGGAAAGATGTTCTGGAGCGTATTCTTTTATAAAATTAACTGCATCTTTTAGATTATCAAAAATTATTATCGCGCTGTATTTTTTTGTGTTTTCGATCATATAAGAACGCCTTGGTTCTGGTAGCTGTTCTATTATCAAGTCTGCATACTGCGAAACCTTATTTGCAAATTCTTCTGAGGTGGTCACAAGAACCCCTGCTGAATCTGGACCGTGTTCAGCCTCGTTTACCAAATTCCACGCTACAACTTCAGGATCTGCATTTCCGTCGCTGAGTATCATGCCTTCAGAAGGCCCCGCAGGCAAATCAAACCTCACAGAGTCACAAGCGATCATTTTTGCTAAAAATGTATAGGGTCCTCCAGGTCCTGCCACTATATCTGTTTTCTTTATAGTTTCTGTGCCATAAGCAAAAGCTGCTATGGCATGTGCACCGCCAACAGCATAAACTTCTTTTACCCCCATCATGTATGCCACAGCGGCTGTAGCTTTATCTACATGCATCTCTTTATCCACAGGTGGCGTTGCTAAAGCTATCCTTTTTACCCCAGCGGCTTTAGCAGGAGCAATAAGCATCACGGCAACAGATGGAAAACTACCCTTTCCTGATGGGACGTATAAGCCAGCAGAATTAACAGGCACAAAGTACATTCCTGCAAAGACGCCTTTGTCGGTCTGAATCTGAAACCCTTTTGGCATCTGTCTTTTATGAAATTTAGTTACATTTGTTATCATATATTTTAAGCTGTCTTTGAGCTCCTGAGATAAAGATAAGTAATCTTTCTTTAATTCTTCTTCGCTAACGATAAGCTCTGAAGCGTTAACTTTTTTTCCATAAACTGATGTTAAATAATCGGTTATAGCTTTATCACCCCGGCTCTTGACGTCTTCTATAATATTTGTCACATCTTTTTTTAGACTGAAAATTTCATTGCTAGACCGCTCTATTATTTTTCTTAATTCTGCTTCTTTTATCTGGCTAAAATAAATAACCCTGAAATATGTCATACATTGATCTTTAATTTTGTACTTATAAAAAGTTGCCTTCGAGTATTGTGAGTTTTTATATTTTTAAAAAAATATTCGTAAAGCAGTCATGGTATCATATATCATTTGCTGAGTTGAATCCAAAAAGATGTTGGTTGCTGACCAAAGTTTTACCTTTTAGCGTTGATTAACAAAATGCGGGGGGTGGGATTTGAACCCACGAAGGCCTACGCCAGCAGGTCTTGAGCTTAGGCATCTTCTGCCCCCATCGACCTGGCTAGGGGACCCCCGCATGAATTACTTTTTGCCTTAAATTTATATACATTTGCTTAACTTTATTTTTTTAAAAAATCAGCTAAAGTATAAAAAAACCTAATAGTTTAAATGTATTATATTATGAAATATAAAGAGTTTGGAAATAGTGGCATAAAAAACTCTGTAATAGGCATGGGAACTTATTATGATCCTTTATGGATAGTTACAGCCAGGTTTGGATGGTTAAGAGATTCAGAGAAAAAAATTCAATCGTTGAGGGCCGGCCTTGATGCTGGAATAAACATAATCGATACAGCTGAGTTATATGGCTCAGAACCTTTGGTTAAAAAAGCCATGGAAGGGTATGAGCGGGATAAAATATTTATATCCACAAAGGTGTGGCCTACGCATTTAAAAAGGGAAAAGTTGTTTAAAAGCCTGGAGAAATCCCTAAAAAGACTAGGGACAGGCTATGTAGATCTTTATCTGATCCACTTTCCTGGCAGCAAAGATTCTAATAGAGAAGCATTGCTTGCTATGGAAGAGGCTTTAGAAAGTGGCTTGATTAAATTTATAGGATTGAGCAATTTTAATCTTAAAGATATAGTAGAAGCCAGAAAAACGCTTAGGAAAAACGATATTACAGCAATACAAAACCAGTACAATCTTAAGCACAGAGAACCTGAAAAAGATTTGCTTCCTTATTGTGAAAAAGAAAAAATAGCTTTTATGGCTTATTATCCTTTAGCTCATGGAAAGCTTACAGAAGATAAAAATATAATTGAGATTTCAAAAAAGTTAAAAATAACACCTGCACAATTGTCGATATTGTGGCTTTTAAGATGGAGCTCTGTTTTCCCCATACCACGGGCTTCAAGGCCTGAACATGTAATTGAAAACGCAAAAGCTGCCGAAATAGAAATTCCTACAGAGATTTTAGAAAAAATTTGATGCAAACATATCAAAAACAGTAGAAAACCTGTATAAATTTATCAAAAAGCTTATTCAAAACAGCCTTTCAGTTTTTTATAGCTGTCAATCAAGCTTTCTGGTATTACTTTTGTGTCTGCAATAACAGGCATGAAACTTGTATCACCCCTCCAGCGAGGTACTAGGTGAAAATGTAGGTGTTCATAACCAGCACCAGCATCTATACCCAAGTTTACTCCTAAATTAAAGCCATTTGGTGACATGGTCTTTTGGTAACAGCTTTCTAGCTTTTTTAAAAGGTCTAACACCTCAATTATTTCATCGTTGCTAAGTTCTGAAAATTTAGTTATGTGCCTGTAAGGAACAAGCATTACGTGACCGTTATTATAAGGGTATTTGTTCATTACAATAAATATTTTATTTCCCCTGTAAACTATGAGGTTTTTCTCATCCTGCGACCTGTCTTCGCTTATCATTTCGCAAAAAATGCATTTTTGTGCTCTCTCAGTTACACCCTTTAATCTCCAAGGTGCCCAGAGTATTTTCAAAACCCTTCACATGCTATTTATTTTAGTGGTTTTTAAGTATATGGGGAGCCTATTCTTAGATTGAATCTTGACTCAAGTCTTTTTTCCATTTCCTCATAAAACTTTATGAGCTGAGGCGTTAAAGATGGCTTCACGCTTGCTAAAGCTTTTTTGAAATCTTCGTTATTTATCGTAGTAGATTCTCTGCTTATTGCATTTATGCCAGCCTCTCTAACTATAGATTTTATATCGGCTCCGGAATAACCTTCTGTTAAGGCAGCCATTTCGTTAATGTTTACACTGGCATCAAGCTTGGTGTTTTTTAACAGAATTTTTAAAATCTCTTCCCTTTCTTGCATATTAGGTGGCCTAACATATATAAGAAGGTCAAACCTGCCAGGTCTTAAAAGCGAAGGGTCTATAAGGTCTGGCCTATTTGTTGTACCAATCAAAAATACCATATCCTCTGGTTGGAGCGAATCTATAGAGGTTATAAGCTGACTGACCAGAGACTCAATGGCTTCGTATTCTCCTCCTCTAATTTTGGTTATCGAGTCGATTTCATCAAGCAAGATTATAGATGGGGCCGATGATTTTGCTTTTCTGAAAATCTCTCTTATTGCCTTTTCCGATTCACCCACCCATTTGCTAAGTATTTCTGGTCCTTTTATTGTTATCAGGTTTGCTTTACTTTCGTTAGCTAATGCCTTTGCCATTAAAGTCTTACCGCATCCAGGTGGGCCATAAAGTAAAACTCCTCTGGGTGGCTCTATCCCAACACTTTTAAATTTCTCCGTGTTTTTTATAGCTTCAACAAAGTTAAGCCTGAGCTTTTTTAAAACGTCCTGATAACCTCCTATATCGCTCCATGTAACTTTTGGCACTTCAAAGTAAAGTTCTCTTAATGCAGTAGGAACTATCTGTCTATATGCCTGCATAAAATCTGAATCAGTTACTTTTATTTCGTTAAGCTTCTCTTCCGTTAAAGCTTCACCTTCCAGAACACGCGGCGCAACCCTTCTTATCGCGTTGAAAGCGGCTTCTCTGCAGAGTGCCGCAAGGTCTGCACCGGTATAGCCTGCTGTCATCCTTGCATATTTCTTAAGATCTATATCTTCAGCTAAAGGCATTCCTCTAACATGGATCTTTAGTATTTCAAACCTACCATCCTCATTTGGAACCCCTATTTCGATCTCTCTATCAAACCTGCCAGGTCTTCTTAAAGCTGGGTCTACATCCTCTATTCTGTTTGTTGCGCCTATAACTATGACATCTCCCCTGTCTTTTAATCCATCCATCAAAGTAAGAAGTTGAGCTACAACTCTGACTTCTGCTTCTCCAAAAGCCTCGCTTCTTTTTGGAGCAATAGAATCAAGCTCATCTATGAATATTATCGCTGGCGCGCTTTTTTTAGCTTCCTTAAATATTTCTCTAAGCTTTGCTTCTGTCTCTCCATAATATTTGCTCATTATTTCTGGTCCGTTTATAGAAAAGAACTCAGCATTTGTTTCGTTAGCTATGGCTTTAGCCATTAAAGTCTTACCGCATCCAGGTGGGCCATAAAGTAAAACTCCTCTGGGTGGCTCTATCCCAACTTTCTTAAAAAGTGAAGGATATTTAAGTGGAAGCTCTACCATTTCTCTGAGCGTCTGTAGCTGTATTTTTAAACCTCCTATATCTTCGTAAGTTACCTTGGTTTCAACCGTTTTCTTGTCTTTTTCTATAGAGACAACAGTTTTCTGAGTTATAAGGACAACTCCTTTAGGATCTGTCCCACTTATAGTAAAAGTAATACTGGATCCTAAAACGTTTACATTAAAAGAATTATCTTCTAAAATTAAAAAACCGTTAAGTTTTTTCTTAAATATTGTTTTAAGAGCTTTGTTTTGTAACTTAAAATCTTTGTTAGAAACTTCAAAAAACACCTTTTTTGCTTCTGCATATTCTGCTTTTTCGACTTTTACACGTTCATTAAGAGCTGCACCTGCATTGTTTCTTAAGGTAGAATCCATCATTATTATGCCTTCTTTGGATTCTTCGAGAATAGGATAAGCAAAAGCCGCAGCTTTTCTTTTTCCTGTTATAGTAACGGCATCGCCGCTTTTTATTCCAAGAATTTGAAAATATTTTTTAGGTATTCTAACTCTGCATTTTCCAATATCTCTTTCATAGGGTTCAGAAACCCTTAACTCAATAACAGGCATGTGATTTGTCTCAAAATAACTAACATATATATTTATTTAACTTGACTGTGATTTTTATTTAAATCTAGTGTAGCATATCATGTTTTTTGCTCCTAGAGCTTTAGTTTGAATGAATTGAGCAATTTTTCTGCGATTTTTAGGGCTTGCACTGTTTCATAAACGTCGTGCACTCTAACTATGTTAGCTCCACGTTCTACGCTTATAATTTCCGCTGCTAAGCTTCCGGGCAATCTTTTTGCAGGATCTGCTTCTCCTACCACTTTTCCTATAAAGGATTTTCTAGAGATCCCTATAAGTAATGGTTTATTAAAATAAGATTTTATATTTGTAAGGTTATTAAGAACTGCGAGATCCCATTCGGCACTTTCTATCCAATCAGGCCTAATAAACCCTATTGCAGGATCTACAGTTATGCTTTCTTCATCTATTCCTTCATTCAAAGCCTTTTTTATTGCTTCTTCTAAATTTTTTTTAATGTATTCTGCAGGTTCTACCTTTTCACTTGGAGCGCCATGAGCAACAGCTATAACTGAAGCTGAATGGTTTTTTGCAACTTTTAATGAATCGGGGTCGGAAAAACCCGAGATGTCATTTACTATAGTTGCTCCCATGTTGAGAGCAACATCCATCACCCTGCTCCTTTGAGTATCAATTGATATTTCTAAATCTAGTGCAAGATCTTTTAAAATGTTCATAGCTTTTTTAACTCTTTCAAGCTCAACCTCTTCTGGTACCAAAGTTTTTTTGTAAGGTGCTGTGCTCATGCCTCCTACATCTATAATTTTTGCTCCATATTTTATTGCATTTAAAACAAAATCCTCTATCTCTTTGGCTGAACTTTTTACAGAACCTGAGAAAAAAGATTCAGGGCTTGTATTTAGCACCAACATTATAACAACCTCGTTAAGATTTATTCTGAGGTTTCTTCCAATCTTGAACAATTTGAATTTATGGTATTTCCGCCCTTCTTTCTTCTCTCGACCTTACCTTTACTATTCCAAAATGAACAGCGCAGGATATACAGTAATATTTAGTTACCACAGTATAGGGAACATAAGCGCCTTTAGCCTGTAATTCTTTAGCTAATGCAGCATCAACTAAAGGTACTCTAACGGTTACTTTTTTAGCCTTATCTCTTGGTATTCTTGCTCCACATTGGCTGCATGTAACGTATTCATTTCTACCCTTAGAGCCTTTGTCCCTTCCTCTGCTTTTTCTTTTCTTAGGCAAGACATATTTTTGTTAAATGACGGCTTTTTAACTCTTTCGGATATACTCTGACATTCTCTTATCTGGAAATTATTACATACCCTTAGATATTTAAAAAATAAAAGTTATTTGAGCAGTTTTTGGATAAGCGTAGTTAAGAGATACAGGATGAGAAGACTTAGCAATGAACAGATAGAGTGGATAATAAAAGCAAAGGTTAATGGCAAGCTTACCAA
>JAWDMM010000036.1:0-12673 GCA_046536595.1 Nitrososphaeria archaeon
CCTTTGACGTGCATTTACCTCTAGTTTATACCGTTCTGGGAATACTTTGGATCACGCCATTTATTGAATATATAGGAGGTAAAAAAATGGACAGTAGATACTCAGATCTGGCGAAGGTAATGTTGAATTACCTCATAGCAGTATATGCAATAGGTGGAGTCTTTGGTACTATCGTAACAGTTTTCCTCGCCGGTCTGATGCCAGTTTTTACCAATTTAGCTGGCATAATTTTATGGCCTGTATGGGCGACAGCCATAGTTGCTGGAGTCATAATAACTATACCTGTCATAGGCATGTATTACAGAACATATAATAGATGGACCTATAAGAACCATGCAATTCTAGGTTTATTGCTCGCAGTTTCGGCATCTTTGATCCCCCTTATGTTCAGGCTAGTGTTTGCATATACAGCCTTTCCTGCGGGCACATCCATAACGCCAGACCCTTCGTCTATAATTGGCTTTGACCTTTCAGTTAATGTTTTTAAAGCATTCATGAACCCGCTTTACCTTCCGCTTTACGCCAGCACAATGAGCGCCGCTCTGGCGTTTACGGGTATGATGATGATATTTGGGTTCAGCGTTAGATATAAAGGCTTACCGCATCAGGATCTTGGAATTTCAGTAGGTAAAAGGATAGCGCTGGTGTTTGGCATATTATATGGCATCTTTACATCAATTTATTTGTATGAAGTTTACGAAAATTCTGCCACAATGGCTTGGTCCATATTTGGCAGTCCGCCGTCTTATCTCCCTTCTGCACTTCAGGCTGTTTTTAAACCAACTTATCTGTTAAATGAAGCGTTTTATGTCACCATATCTATGGCGCTTCTTTTATTTGTAGTTCTTGTTGTCTTTTATCTAAAGAACAACAGAACTCTAGGTATAATTTTAGGACCAGTTTCTATAGCGGTACTGGATCTCGCAGAAACCATAGACCTTTTGGCTCATGCGCCTTATGCTGTTGTACCACCTCTTAGCGTAACTGAAAATCTGATCAACGCTTATGGAGTACAGTTCGCCTTGACTGTAGCCAAAACGCTTCAATTATCTACCTTATCATCGTCTCTGGACTTTTTGGTGCAGTTGATGGATAAGATGCCATCTATACTTTATATATCTCTTTTTCTTTTCGCTTTCTTTAATGTGCTGTTGATTGTAGTAATTTATCTAGCTTTGGCGTGGAGAGAAGAAAGGTAACCTAAAAGCTAATTACCTCATAGCCTTGGTTTACGTAATAAGCTAATCTTTCGCCTGTAGGCAGCAGGTTAACGCCAAGCTTTGTCAGCTGTTCTTTTATGTTTTTTGAAGCGGCATAGTTTACGCATGCGCTATCTACATGTCCATTTTTTAGAAGATAGCTAAAATTTTCAAGATCTTGACCGTTTATAGATGTTAAATATTCTTCACCCGGGCCATAAAATATTACTTTTAAATCATCGTATCTTTTATTCATAGCGGATCTCGTAGCTATAGTAAGGGCAAGTGTAAACCTCTCTGGATTCTCTCTACCTGTTATTACAAAAAATAACGCTTTCATCTGCCTATTGTTTTAAGAACTTTTATTTATATTCTTTTGATTTTTTTTGATAAGAGAGACCTTCGTAAAAAGGAATAACTTTATATACATGAAGCTTTAATCATAAAGTGATAAAAGAATGGATGATTTCGAACCGTTTGTATATACGAACGAACTGATACCGGAGGAAATAACTAAAGAAACTGCAAGGGTTTTTGTAAAGCTCGAAACTAGAAAATATAACAAACCAACAACGGTAATACAGTTCTCTGATCCTAAAGGAATAAACATAGAAGATATAGCAAAAAAACTCAAAAAAAGGCTTGCATGTGGAGGGACAGCAAAAGATGAAAGCGTTATACTTCAGGGAGATCATAGAGATAAGGTAGTTCAGTACCTTGTCGAGCTTGGTTTTAAACTTGAGAACATAGTCATGCAATGAACAAATCTGGAAAAATTAAAGTTTGTCCAAAATGTGGTTATCCTTTACGCCCCCTTTCTGAAATTATATCAGGGGCACCAACCAATTATTATTACTGCAAAAGATGCGGTTATAAGGGAGCTTTATATATAGAGATAAGTTATGGATCCTCTAGTAACTATCAATGAAAGCTTAAAAAAGAACGAGATACCTGAGGACATATTCAAGAAAGTATCGGATTCTGTAAAAAAAGTAAACGATGTAATAATTCAGATTGAAAAAGCTTCTAACATAAAATATCCTGAATGGTATGTTTATCCAAAGGCACTAGTCATGAAGGCGCCTGTAGGAGGATCATCAATTATATATTCAAGATTTTTTCCTTTTAGTTATGAGAACGTTCTTTATACATTAGTTCAGGTTACGCCTCCTTTGGTACTTTATGCATCTAAGGATACTCTGTTGGCAGTTATGGCCCATGAGTTTCTTCATTATGTAAATTTTATAGCTGGTCTTAAAAACTTTTCAATTACTTCTGAAGAAAAAACTACTAGCGTTTTTGAGAGCGTTTTTAAAGACGAAGCTCAGCTTTATGATGAAGAAAAAGTATTTAAAAAAAGCAAAAAAATAAAAAGGCTTTTAAAAGAAAAATTTTCCGGAGGTTTGAATGACGAGGCTTTAAATAAAAAAACTTTAGCAAGATGGTTTAAAAAGGGTTTACCTGTAGATTATATTTATCCTGAAGGCAACATAAGCAGGATAAGCGTAATTTCAATATTAAATTTTAAACCAGAAGAGACTATAAAGAGGTTCTTAAATTGGACATAAATCAGGTTTTAATAGACGTTAATCAAAAACTGAAAGACATCGAAATAAAATCGATTTCTATTTATGGCAGTACTGTTGCGGGTTATGCAAAACCAGAAAGCGATATAGACGTTCTGGTACTTGCTGATGATTTTAAAGATAAAGTGCGTTACTTTTATTTTGATTCAGGTTCTAACAAATATTCTGTCCTTGTATCAGATTTAAACGAAACGTATAAGGATGCTGAAAAAGCAAGTTTAGGAGAATTTGTTGTAGGCAGGCTGTTGAATCCTTTTATACCAGTTTACGGTGAAGAAATCATTAGAGATATAGAAACAAAATATAAAAAAAGAGTTATAGAAGAAGAAACGGCGGAACTTTATAAAGAATTTCAAGACTTTATATACTATTTAGTAATTCCGCTCCAGTATTTTTTATTTTCAAAGCTTAAAAAAAGGTATCAAATTTATCCACCAGCGCTTTACAGTTATGCTAAAACTTATTCTAAAGAGCTTATTTCCAAAAATCTCACTTTAACGCTCGAAGGTTTTAGAAAAGCCGTTAATGAGTTAGAATACCTTTACTTAGATGAGTATAATGTAAGGGTTAAAAAAGGGGCCCGAATTCCTCAACCTTTTATGATTGACGAACTGTACTATTTTCAGATGGCCATAAAACAATATATTTTCCACGGAAGAAGCGGTAAAGTGTCCCCTGAAGTTGTCGTCACAGAAGCATTATCGAAAGTTAAAAGATCAAGGAACGTTAAAGATGTAAACGAGTATTTAAAAAAACCCGAGCTTTTGCTAAGTCTGGAAGGCGGCACCAAAATAGCATGGTCAAACGTCGAAAAAGAGTTAAGCGCAAAACTTGTTGAAAGGATTGGAGGAATTTTAAACCCTTTTTATGGAATTAAAGTAGTTGAGATAGATAATAAAAAGTACGTAATAAAGAGCTTTAAGGGGAAAAGCGAGCTCAAATGGTACATGCTCGGGATAGCGGGAAAGCCTATAAAACCATTTGAGATGAATCCTGTTAAAAGGATGTATAACGAGTTTACGGGTTCCGTTTTACTTAGTAGTGCAGGAATTTTGGTTCAGAAAATTTATGCTCTATCAGTACGAAAAAAAATTCTAGTGAAAACATACGTTCAGGGGGATAGCCTCTTAGATCTGATAAAAAATTTTTCTGGAAAAGATGATGAACTAAAGGTTTTAGAAAATGTGGCAAAAATTTTCAGAACCATTCATGATGCAGGGTATGCACTGGGAGATTCAAAACCAGAAAATTTTCTTACTTCTAAAGATGGAATCTATATTATAGATTTAGAACAGTTTAAAGAAAAGGCAGAAACTGAAGATAAAGGTTGGGACATATCGGAGTATATCTATTATTCTTTGTTCTTTATAAAAGATGTTGGTTTAGCCGAGCTTTTTATTGAAGGCTTCAAAAAAGGTTATGGAGAAGATAAAGAAGTCTACGAGTCGGCATCTAGTCAGAAATTTTCGCTACCTTTCCTTATAATGTTAAGGCCCGACCTTCTTACCTATTACAGGAGCCTCATGAAAAAAATTTTTACAGGAGAGAGATTGATTGAAAACGCTTAAAAATGGTATAAGCGTATGATAAAGCGGATGAAGAGCAACTATAACCCATTTCTTAAGAGGCTGGAAGTAGAATACGAATTCAAGGACGGTAATGGTAAAATATCAAGAAAAAGCGCCGCGGAAATCTTGGCAAAGGAACTTAACAAGCAGGTTGATAAGATTATACCAGTTTATTTGGAAGGCTCTTTTGGAATTAAGGGACTCAAAGGATTATTTTACGTTTATGATGATGTTAACCTTGCTAAGATGCACGTAAAAAAATACTTATGGTTAAGGATGCTGTCAAAAGAAGAAAGAAAGAAAGTTTATGACGAAATGAGAAAGAAGAAGGTTGAGAAGAAGTGAAAGGAAAGACCGTTCAGATATGGAAGCTTTATGAGGTTGAGGGCAGTACTGTAAAAAGGGTTAACAGGTTCTGTCCGAAATGCGGTAGTGGGACGTTTATGGCTCATCATAAGGATAGATGGTACTGTGGCCGATGCGGCTATACAGAATTCATAAGAAAAAGTAAATAAACAAATCTTTTTATAATAACGTTTAATAAACAGATTGGTTTTAAAAAATTTATGTCGGCTAGAGAATTTATACAGATAGCAGACAAGATCAAAGAGCTTACTCTGAAAGGTAAAGGTTTTGCACTTGTTTTTATAGCAGATTATAAAGGACACAGCGCAAGGCATGAAGGCGCTGCTATGCTTGTAGCAGATGACGGCAGTTTCATCGGAACTGTTGGAGGGGGATCTTTAGAAAAGTTTGCAATTGAAAAGGCTTTAGAATTTATAAAAAGAGGTAGAGGTGGCATTATAGAAATACCAGCAACAAGCGAAATAGGAAGCGCCTGTGGGGGAGCAGTCACTCTTTATATTAAGGTTGTACCTCCTTCAGAAATACTGGTTGTATTTGGAGCTGGTCACGTAGGAAGCTCGCTCTCAAAATTAGCAAGTCAGTTGGGGTTTAAAGTTTTAATCGTTGATGATAGAGAAGAATTTGCTACAAAAGAAAG
Organism: Nitrososphaeria archaeon; assembly: GCA_046536595.1. Lineage (GTDB taxonomy): Archaea > Thermoproteota > Nitrososphaeria > Conexivisphaerales > UBA164 > CAYFFZ01. Next base: position 5,357 of record JAWDMM010000036.1, read on the forward strand.
ATTTCCCGAAGCTTCTGAAGTTATTATTGCAAAGCCAGATGAAGCCATTCTAAAGATTCCCAAGGGTGACAACGTTTATGTTACGATCATGTACTATTCTGCAGACGCAGAGCTTCAAATACTTAGAGAACTTTTAAAGTTTGACTTTAAGTATATAGGAGTAGTAGCAAGCCCCGTAAAGACGCTCAAATATCTCGATGCACTGTACAAGGATTATCCGGAAGATAAACTCAAAAATATAAGGGCCCCAATGGGGCTGGATATAGGTGGTGGAGAAGAACCTATAGACATAGCTCTTAGTATAATGGCAGAAATTCAGGCAGTAAGGTATAAAACCACCGGGAGGCCACTTAATAAGGTTCCTGAACTTTTAGAACAACTTAAAAAGAAGGCTCAGTTTTCATAGTCAACTTGTATATTTCATCTTGTGGAGGTTCACGATAAACTTCGATTCCGGCTGTTCTTTTTATGTGGAGAGAAGGTTCACCTTTTACAAACTCTCCAATTATTGAAGCTTTTCCATTTAAAGCTTCCAAAACACGTTCAGCTTTTTTTGGCTTTGCTGCCGCGAGAATAGCGCCGCTTGAAAGGAGTTTGAGCGGATCAAGGTTTAAATGATCGCAGATAGATCTAGATAAAGGCGTTATCAAAACTTTTTCTTCTTCTGCTTTAAGTTTTAGCTTTGAAGCTAAAGCCATCTCAACAGCGCCTCCAATAATTCCTCCTTCTGTAGGATCGTGCATAGCTTTTACTCCAAGAGAATTCAGTTTTAAGGCATCGTTTATTATCGATATTTTATCGATATACGACATCGCAAGTTCTAGCGCACCCTCATCAAACTGTACTATGAGTTCTGGATAATCATTGGCTATCACCGCTGTACCTTCTATGGCAGCTTCATTCACCTGTATAAGAACGTCACCTGGCCTGATTTCTGATATGCTTGATGGTTTTTTAGATGAAAAACCTATCTGCGTTACTACAACGATATTCGTATCAAGATTTTCTACTATTTCTGTATGTCCCCCTACAATACTTATTCCTAAATTCCTAGCTGTTTCATCAAGCTGTGCTGTTATGCTGTTTATTTCATCTTCAGTTGAACTTTTTTTAAGAAGTAAAGTGATCAGAGCGTACTTTGGCCTTACTCCCTTTACTGCTATATCATTTGAAGAAACGAATATAGCTAGCTTACCCAAGTTTTTTTTAGCTGCAGTTATCGGATCTGTATGCGTAATCATGTACAGTTTTTTTGTTAGCCTTACAACGGCAGCATCTTCACCTATTCCTGGGCCTTTTAAAACTTCATCTGCATAAGCTCCATGTCTTGAAAAAACATACCTCTTCAACATATCAAGTGTTAGTTTAGCCATTGCAAACAATTAATTTAAGTAAAATATAAATGTAAGCTGAATTTAAAAGGCTTATGCCAAAGCAAATATACGATACTCAAACGTTGCTCGAGCTGCTAAAAAATGCAAGAAAAATAAAGGTAGTTAAAAGAAAAGATTATTCTAAAATAAAGCTTAGAATAGGCAAATATGTCTACACATATGTTGGAGCTCCAGACGAGCCTGACAAAATACTTTCAAACGTAAAGGAAAAAGACAAAATAGTTTATTATTGATGAAAAATGATACTGGTTAGTAACGACGATGGTCCAGCAAGCCCCGGGTTGAGAGCTTTAATCAGACATCTTTCAAAATTAGATGAAGTCATGTTTTCTATACCAGAAGGACCTAGAAGCGGCAGCAGCATGAGCCTGACATTCCACAAACCTATAAGAATAAGAGAGTCTGAGATTGAGGGGGCAAAAGGGTATATATGCTCTGGTTCTCCTGCGGATGCGATAGTCGTCGCACACATCATGCTCAATAATAAGCCGAATGTAGTAGCTACTGGAATAAACCTTGGAGATAACACAGGATTGCAAGATATATTTTCCAGCGGCACTGTGGCAGGCGCGCTTCAAGCAGCAATTTTAGGTTATAAATCTGTCGCTTTTTCAAAAAGAATAAGCGACGAATTCATACTTTATCCATACGCAAAAACGGATGAATTTGAAGAACCTGCAAAAATAGCAGCAAAGATCATAGATTTTGTACAACACAGGGGTTTACCATCTAATTCTCAACTATTGAATGTAAATTTTCCGTTGAGCATTAATGAAAAGACAAAGGCAAGAATAACCAGGGCTTCACCAGTAAAATATGAACATTATTTGGATAAAAGGCTTGACCCACGCGGCAGAGAATATTTCTGGCTTTGGGGTAAAAGGTTAGGCAACTATCCAGAAAACACAGATGCAAACGCTGTATTTGATCTTGGTGAGATATCAGTAACGCCTATGAGGATCGATTTGAGCGTTCCTGAGCTGTTGCAGCAAGATTCCAGCTGGTATAAAGACCTAGTTGAGAGAATATAAACTTACGATACGGTTAAAAGCTGCGAGTGAACAACATGTACGGGGATGAAGCTTTACCGCTCCAGCCTGAGCAAAGGCTATGAAGAGCTCGCGACGAACTGACCCATAAAAGTGATTTATAATGGTTTCATTAAAGGTAGCTGTTATCAACAGGGATGTTTGTAGGTTTGACAAATGTAACCACGAATGTCAGAGATTCTGTCCTCCTCAGATTTCTGGCAAAAAAGTTGTTGAGTTCGGTAGTGATGGGTACCCTACAATAGATGAAGTTTTATGTATAGGATGTGGAATCTGCGAAAAAAAATGCCCATTTGAAGCTATCAGGATAGTCAACTTGCCTAGTGAATATGGGAAAGAAAAAATTCATCAATATGGGCCTAACGCTTTTAGGCTTTACAGGCTTCCAATTTTAAAAAAAGGCAAGGTGGTTGGAGCAGTAGGTATGAACGGTATAGGCAAGAGTACAGCTTTAAAGATACTGTCAGGAAACTTGCTTCCAAACTTTGGATATTATGAGAAAGAACAATCTATAGATGATGTGATAAGATATTTTAAAGGAACCATTTACGCTGATTACTTTAGGGGTTTAAAAAACGGCGAAATAAGAATATCGATAAAACCACAGGCAATTTATGAAATTCCCAAAGTTTACAGAGGGAGTGTTAAAGAATTGGTAGAAAAGTATTCAGAGGGTGAAAATCAAGAATTTATAAAAGAACTAGAAGTTGAAAAGCTTTACGAAAAACAAGTTTCTGAACTAAGCGGAGGTGAGTTGCAGAAAGTCGCAGTTGCTGTAGCTTTATCGAGGAAAGCTGAATATTACTTTCTTGATGAACCGAGTTCCTATCTTGATGTATTTAACAGACATTCAGTTGCTAGAGTTATAAAGAAAATTTCTGAAAACGCTGGAGTTTTTTTGGTTGAGCATGATCTTACATTTCTTGATTATGCAAGCGATTATATACACATACTTTATGGTGAACCTGCAGTTTATGGTATAGTATCTAGACCGATGAACAGCAGCGAAGGCATAAACGAGCTAATAGAGGGAGAAATAAAACAGGAAAACGTAAGGATAAGAAACTATAACATAAGGTTTAGAAATCCGGACCTTAGCCCAGCTGAAGAATCAAACGTTCTTTTTACAGTGCCGACATTCCATAAAAGCTATCCCGGATTTACGTTAAATGTTGAAGGTAAAGAAGTGAAAGAAGGACAGATAATTGGTGGGCTTGGACCTAACGGTATAGGAAAAACCACTTTTTTAAAGGTGCTTTCAGGCGTTGAAAAGGATGACGAGGGAGTGGCAAACATTAACATAAAAATCTCTTACAAACCGCAATACCTTGAGATAAATCAGGATGTCACTGTTGAGTCTATCTTATCGAAGTTTGAATGGAACAGCACAGAAAATTTAAACTTGCTGGTGACTCCTCTTAGGCTTGAAAAACTTTTGCAAAAAAACATTTCGCAGCTTAGCCGTGGAGAACTTCAAAAAGTAGCCATAGCTACAGCACTTCTCCAGGACGCAACCCTTTATGCGCTAGATGAACCATCAGCATTTTTAGACGTAGAAGACAGGATAGCGCTTTCAAAAATATTACCAAATTATATAAAGAGAAAAGGCAGAGCAGGAATAATTATAGATCACGATTTAATGTTGATCGACCTTATTTCAGATTCTATAATGGTTTTTAAGGGCATCCCTAATGTCTCAGGTGAAGCAATTGGACCATTACAAAAAAGGGAAGCCATGAATAGCTTCTTAAGAGAAATGGGTTTAACCTACAGAAGGGACGAGCAAACTGGAAGACCACGTGTTAATAAACCAGGAAGCAAGCTTGATAGGGAACAAAAAGAAAAAGGGGAATATTATTATGTTTGATTTTTTAAAAAGAACGTCTTTAAAAGTTACATTTGGCAATCAAATTGCATACAGATACATTTATTATTTGCGTTTTTATAAGTTCATTTGATGATAAAGGTAGCTGATCTGGAACTACCCACTCTTGAAGACGTTGATGTTTCTTCAAAGAAAGTCCTTCTTAGGGTCGATTTTAATTCTCCTGTTGATAGAGAATCTAAAAAATTACTTGATACCAGCAGAATCAGAGCCCATATAGAAACGATTAACGAGCTTATAAAAATGGGTAGCTCAGTCGTCATAATTACGCATCAGGGTAGACCGGGCGATGAAGATTTTTCAACACTTGAGATGCACAGAGAAGTTCTTTCTGACGAACTAGATACTGATGTAGGCTTTGTGAGCGATATATTTGGGCCCTGCGCTTTAGAAGAAATAAAGAAGTTGGGGAAAGGCGAAGTGCTGATGCTTGATAATGTAAGGCTAGCTTCTGAAGAACTTATTGAAGCTTCTCCCGAAGCACAAAGTAAAACGTACCTGGTAAAAAGGTTAGCGCCTCTTTTTGATGTTTATATAAATGATGCTTTTGCGACAGCCCACAGAAGCCAACCGAGTCTTGTGGGTTTTCCAATGATTCTTCCTTCTGCAGCCGGAAGGCTTATGGAAAAAGAGCTAGTAGCGCTCTCAAAAGTATTTAATCTTGAAGAATCACCAAAAGTTTTTGTGCTGGGAGGGGGAAAAGTTTTAGACAGCATAAGAATAATCGAGAACTTGTCGAAAAAAAGAATAGCCGACCGTATACTGCTGGGCGGATTGGTTGCAGAAGTTTTTGCATTGGCTAAAGGCGTAAACATAGGTGACGCAAACAAAAAGATACTGGAAAGTCAAGGATTTTTGCCCCTTATACCAAGGGCCAGAAAAGTCTTACTTTCAGGAGCTCCAATAGAAATACCAGTAGATTTTGTTGTTGAAAATCAAAACGGCGTTGAAGAAAACTACGCTACTACCGTTAAAGGGATAATAAGGGATATTGGCCCAGAAACAGTAAATATTTATTCAACTTTGCTAAATGAGGCTAAAGTTGTTGTGCTGAGGGGGCCTATGGGCGTTATAGAAGATGAAAAGTTCAGAACTGGGACACTTAAACTGATGAACTCAGCATTTTCTAGCGATTCTTTTACAATAATTGGCGGTGGCCATCTTATCAGTTTGCTCCAATTTGCTGAGGTTAGCAAGGCAAAGAAGGTTCACATTTCAACAGGTGGAGGGGCTCTTTTACTTTTTCTGGCGGGAGAAAGGTTGCCTGCGCTAGATGCCCTCAGCCAGTCGATAAGGGTGATAAAAAACGAAAATAAAGGTTAGCGTAAATGGATACGGAACCATAGGAAAAAGGATAGCGGATGCAATAATAAAACAGCCAGACATGGAGTTAGTCGGCGTTTCAAAACTAAATGCAGATTACGAAGCTGCTATGGCTGTAAGGAAAGGCATCAAACTTTTTATTGATGAATCTTCAAAAGAAAATTTTAAAAAAGCAGGCATAGAGGTTGCTGGGACAAAGGTTGAAATGATAAACGATTCTCAGATAGTAATAGACGCTACGCCAGATGGGATTGGCACAAAAAACAAAGCTCTCTATGTTTCTATGAAAAAACCGGCTATTTTTCAGGGAGGAGAAGATGCAGATGTCGCCGAGGCTTCATTTTCGGCTTTGTGCAATTATGATGAGGTAAAAGGAAAAAACTACGTGAGGGTTGTATCATGTAACACAACTGGCATATTAAGGGTTATATGCGCTCTCAAGAACAGCTTTAAGGTACGCAAAGTCAGAGCAGTACTCATACGAAGGGCTGCAGATCCAAAAGAAGTCAAAAAGGGGCCAATAAATTCTATAATGTTAAACCCGGTAGAACTACCGAGCCATCACGCAGTCGACGTAAAGACGGTTCTAAAAGACCTAGACATATTGACAATGGCCTATGTTGTTCCAACGACCCTCATGCACGTTCATGCATTAACGGTTCAGGTTGACGGCAATCCAACCAGAGAAGAAATAATTAACGTTCTGGAATCGTCAAGAAGAATTCTGGGAATAAGCAAAGATTCAAAGATCGCATCCACAGCAGAGATAGTGGAAACATTCAGAGACATGGGAAGGATCAGGTATGATGTGCCAGAAGTGGTCTTTTTTGAAGGCTCAATTCATTCATCAAACGGGGAAATATTTTTAACATATGCAGTTCACCAAGAATCAATAGTTGTGCCTGAAAACATAGATGCTGTAAGGGCCATGTCTGGCTTAAAAGAAAAAGAAGAATCGATAAGTTTAACGGACAGCACGCTAGGCTTATTAAGGGGTAGATTAGTCTGATGGAACCAACTTATAAGGTTAGTTTCTGGTTTAGAAAGATTCTTGTTCCTATAGATGGTTCAGAAAACAGTCTTAAGGCTCTAGATTTGGCTCTGGATTTTAACATGAGATATGGCTCAGAGATTACAGTTCTTCACGTTTGTGAAAACTGTGACCAAGATAAAATAAGAAAACTCGTTGAAAAAAGGATAAAAGGGAAAGTAAACTTCAACCTTAAGCTAAGACGCTTAAATAACGAGACGAGTGCTTCGAATGAAATATTACAGGAAATAAATGAAGGAAACTATGACGCAGTTATAATGGGCGCTCGTGGTTTAACTTCCAATCCTGATATAATAACAGGTTCAGTTACACTAGCAGTTATCACAAACGCTCCTGTCACCGTGATAACTGTCAGGTAACTTACATCCTCCCCGCCTTAAAAGGCGATGGTTCCTTCAAGGCGGATCATGGGTTCGTGGTTTATCGCCTTCATCTTCATCGCTTTATAGCTAGCGGTTACCCACGCCGCTCCGTTCGTCCAGCGATAGACCACAGGCTGTGCCTTCAGCCACTTACCCCTATCCTTAACGGACTCGGGGATATGTAGAATGTTTATTGCCCCGTTCAGATCAGCGTTTATTACTTTCCCTGTGTGAGGACACTTGAACAAGCCTC
>JAWDMM010000037.1:0-12063 GCA_046536595.1 Nitrososphaeria archaeon
TCCTCTTTGCGGCTGATTTCTGCAGCTCAAACTGCTTTTCGTAAGGCAGATTCCTCATCTCGTCCCTGTCCTTAACTCCAAGTTTTTGAGCTTCCTCGAACATCACAGTCCCGTAAACAAAAACGTCAAAGCTTATCCCATTTGCCTTTAACTTTTCATAAAATATGTTCAGAACCGTTGTTTTTCCGACGCCGGCTATTCCGCCTATTATTGCGAGCTTACTCAAAAAGCCCACCAAGTCCTGGCACTGTTGAGATAAGTTGCTCCTGAGCCAGCATCTGGTAATAGCTGATAGATATGTCTATAACTAGCAACAATCCTATGCCTGTGCCATAAACGTTCAAGAGAGTGCTCGCCGCTGCAATTATGCCTATAAGAAGACCGCTGAACAGAGTTACTACAGGTATATATCTGTTAAGAAGACTGCCTATAGTAGTCCTTGTGGTCCTGAATCCCGGTATCTGAAGGTCAGAAGAAATTATTGTTTCAGCTGCTTTTTCTGCAGACATACCGCTTACATCAACCCACAGCTTTGCAAAAACCACGCTCAAAATGATTACGAAAAGCGAGTAAGTTATTACCTGAACCGGATGGTGAAAAGCAAGGGGAACCGGTGGTGGAGTGCTTACATAATAAAGCAGACCTCCAGTAAAAGTTCCGTTTTGAACTGTTCCAAGCCAGGTTATGTGGTTGTATATGGCTGGATTTTTTGCAAGCATTGCGAAGAAAAACTGGAAATCTGCAATAAGCGCAGCAACGAGGATAACTGGTATGTTAGAAACATAAAGCAGCTTAATGGGGTATGTAGCAGAAAAGCCCTTAAATTTTGAAGAAGATATAGGTATCTCAATCCTTACGCCTTCAAGATAAAGTATGAGAAGAGCAAAAAGAATGGTGCTTATCAAACCTATCAGGTCAGGAAAATTCGCCGGCCTGTTAACTATGTTTATGTAAGCTCTGTGTATAGTTTCGTTTATTGCATATGGTATGTAACCAAAGTACTTGCCGTCAACTGGTATAGGGCTAAACAGGTCAAGCATTATCTGCAACGATATGCCGGCGAGTATAAACAGGCTTATGCCGCTTCCTATCCCCCACCCTTTTTGCAGCATCTGATCCAGTAGAAAAACTATCGAAGTAGCTATTATAAGCTGAAATATCACGATCACGGTTGCATAGGGGCTTAAAGTTGTCCCTACAACACCGCTCAATACATAAAAAACGCTTTCAGCAATTATGAACACAAAAGTAAGTATCTTTGTTATAGACGCAAAAAACTTCTGATCTTCTGGATTTGTTAGATCAAGATGAATCAGATCAGAACCCATAAGAACCTGAGCAATGAGCCCAGCAGTAACTATTGGACCTATGCCGAGCGTCATCAAAGTTCCTATGTTGGCCGCAAAAATTATCTGGTAAAAAAAGAGAAGAGAACTTGAAGATTTTAATACTCCATAAAGCGGAATCTGGGCCATCAGCAGATAGAGTACGACAGCAAGAAGCGTCCAGATTAATCTTTCAGTTAAGCTAGGCTTCTGTTTAGGCTTGGGTACCTCTGGCAAAACAGATGAAATTTTAAAGAAAGCATCTCTTATATTCATTTTTAATTTACTGAAATTTTTCCGCCAGCTTTAACTATAGATTCTTCAGCTTTTTTTGTCCAGCTTTCAGCTATCACATATACAGGTTTTCTCAGATTCCCTTTTCCCAAAACCTTCTGTATTTTTAATTCTCTTAAATTGATGACAGGTAAACCATCTTTTGTAGCTTCAGGCTGGTATTTTTCGAGCAAGTAGTTTATTTCTTCCACATTAATCCATTTTTTGATCTTTTCGCCGGTTGGATTGTTGAAGCCATTTTTTCCAAAATGCTCTGGATCATGCACAAGTATCCAGCTCCATTTATGTTTGTGAAGCCCAGCGCCTCCTGTCCCTCCATGTCCTCCTGATTTCCTGTGCTGTCCTATCTGCCCCCAACCCACGGTTCTTGAACCTCTGAGCTTTCTTATTTTTCTTTTTCTAGTTGCCATTTTGCATCATCCTCTCTAATAGCTCAAGGGCTGTATATTTGCTTCTTGGTATGCCTTTCTTTGGAGGCGGAAGGCCAAAATAAGGTTTTACACCAATAAGCTTTAGCTTTATTTTACCTTCATCATAGAGTTTGACCAGAGTTTCAAAATCGTTTATGCCCTTTGAATTTAGATAATCTAAAGTAAGAGGGCGCTGGTTGTTCACCTTTCCTCTTTTCTGAAAGAGTTCAACTGCTTTTTCAAAAGGCAGTTCCTGCCATATCACGTAATCTTTGGCTTTTTGGAGCATCCCTCTGACTACTGGGGAATCCCTAAGTATTGTTGCGTTGAACCTTCTTTTTAGATGTAGCATCTCCAAAGTTTTTTTAACATCTTTTCTTACGTTTATCGTACCTTTTGTCCTTATGGCTATTAAAAGACTCATACAGTTATCACCTTTGAAGCATTTTTAAATGCGTCATAAATTGCAAAAGCCATAGACATATCAGTTGAAGTCATTCCGAATGTTTTTGTCCAAGCATCCTTAATTCCTGCCAAGCTTATTATGTTTTTTATGTGAGGCGCCGCTACTATGCCCAGACCTCTGGGAGCGGGATATATTATAATCTTAACGCTTCCTGTTTTACCTTCTAGTACATAAGGCACAGAATGGGGTTGACCACATCTGCATTCCCAGCTTCCGCATCCTAACGGTACCGGTATTATGCTAAGAAGGGCATTTCTGATTGCTTTATCCATCGCTGTCCTTGTATTCATGGATTTAGCGTGCCCGACTCCAAACCATCCGCTCTGGTCCCCCAGTGCTACCAATGCTCTGAACCTTGTCTTTTCTCCTGCATCTGTCTGCTTCTGAACCACTCTTACGCCAACCAACAATGTTTTCAAATTGGGAAGCAGCGTCTGCACTATTTCTGGTTCTTTTATTTTATACCCAAGCTCAAAGATTTCCTTTAAATTTGTTATCTTCCCATCTTTAACTAGCTGTCCTAAAGTTGTTTTTGGTACCCATTCTTTTACCTGTTCTTGATTTTCTGACGATTGAGCCTGTTCGCTCATTTAATTTCTCCCTCCATTATTTTTTCCTTTATGCTTTCAAAAACTTTAGAAAGATTTTCTATTTCTTTCATAACTCTTACAAACTGAGGACCTGAATACCCGCTTTCCAAAAGTTTTTTCGCATAATCAACGATCTGTTCGCCTTTTATTACATTTTCATCAGGAAAGATTTCCTCATCAACCCTTACTTTTAAACCTGCGTCAGTTACACCTTTGAGGAAAGCTGTTGCTTTTGATTTAGCTATAAAATTTCTAACCCCTGAATAATATATAGCTTCTTCTATGCCACTTGCAACAGCCCTTTTTCCCAGCAAAAGGCCAACCAAGTATGCCGCAGGATAATTTTTTCTGCTAAATTTCCAGCCTAATTTTTCAAGTTCTTTAGAATTAGCCTGAACGACTGTTATATCTCCTTCTTTTGTCGGTCTGATTACATGTGCCCAAATATTCTTGTTCGATTTGAACATGTAAACCAGAGGTAACCTAGAAACTAAGGCCTTCTTTCTTTTCTTATAATCAGTTTTAAACTGTAATCTTCTTTTGAACGTCATTGCTTACCACCCAAATACTCCTTAAGCCTCGCAACAGTTCTGATTTCTCCTCCTTTAATCTTTCTGTAAGCTTCCCAATATTTATCATTCGTTATCTGCCCTTTAACAGTTCTCAAATAGTTCCTTAAAGCCCTAACTTGTCTTACCCACCTCTCTTTTTTACCCATTCTTGTTGTCTTTTTTCCTTTCCTGCTTCCGTACCCTCTTCTTTTTACTTCCTTTTTTGTTGCCTGTCCTTTAACCGGTAAAATCGATATTGCGCCATCTTTTATCAAAGATCTGAGTTCCTGCTTTGTTACTGCATCTTCAATATCTGTAATCCTATCATGGTCAAACTTAACCCTGCCTTTTCCAACGCCAAGCATCTTTGCAACTATTTCTTTTTTCTTTTCAAGATTCATTTTAAGGCTTCACCTCTGATGGCGCGTTAAGCACTCTTAATCCTCTTTTTCTGGCTTCCTTTAATATTTCAAGTTTCTTCTTTAACCCCAATCTTCCTGAAATTCTTACTGCATGTATGGATGGATTTAACTGCTCCAGATCTTTCACACTACAGACCAAGATTTCGGTCAAACCGGATGGATGTAAACCTCTGACTTTTTTAGATTTCCTGTAACCTATCTTAACTATGGATGGCCATCCTTTAAACTGTAGTCTCATCTTGTTGTCTATGCCCTTTGGTTTCCTCCAGTTCTGCTTTATTCTCTTATATCTCCAGCTCTCTCCTCTCTTAAATTCTGGTATCTTTTTATTAGGATCTTTCATAAATGTACACCCCATCTAAAAAGACCCTCGGGTCTTTATACTTTATTTTTGTTGCGTTCTCTATGTTTCCGGCTGTTTGTCCAACAGCTTCTTTACACGGGCCTTCGACTATTATGTCGTCTCCTTCAACAGAAACTTTTGTATTAGAACCAACTATCCTTGCAAAACGAGGGAACCGTTCTCCTATAAAATTATCAATCCTTACTCTATCTTTTTCAACTTTTACCTGAATCGGGAAATGGGAATAAACTATTTTTAGCCTGTACACATAATTTTTCTGAACCCCCTCAATTAAATTTCTGATGTGTTTTACGACTGATCTTGCAACAGCGTAATAATCTTTCCTCTTTTTCACGCTGGAAACTATTATTTTGTCTGCATTTACCTCAATGTTAACCTTCATCTTCGAAAAATCTTTTTCGCATTCTCCTTTTGGTCCCTTTACTTTCAACGTTTTGTTTTCTAATTTTACGCTGATCCCTTTTGGGATCTGAATCTCTTCTGAATATAAAACCTGTTTAACGGCCTCAGTAGACATACCCCAACAACCTACCTCCTATCTTTTTTTCTTGAGCCTCAATATGACTCATTATGCCTTGGTTTGTTGATACTATCAGTATCCCTACACCAACAGCCGGCAGAAACTTTCTTTCCCAGTTTCCGAATTGGTCCCACGTAACAGGGTACCTTGGCTTAACTGCTCCACAGCTGTTTATCCTTCCCAGAAGCTGTACTTTAAGCTTGGGCATTATCCTGTCGTCTATGAGCTCGAACTCTCCTATGTAACCATACCTTTGCATAACTTTCAGCGTATTCATCAAAAGCTTTGATGCCGGCATAACATAACATTCTCTTTTGTTTCTTTTCTCGTTCTCAAGTATCGTGTTAAAAAGGTTTGCGACAAGGTCTTTTGCTGGCAATTTTTCTCACCTAATTATACTTTTTAAACCCTAACTGAGGCGCAACTTCTCTAAAACACTGTCTGCACAACATCAGACCGTATTTCTGAATTACAGGTCCATACTGGCCGCACCTAATACAAGCTCTTGACCCTTTACCGTACTTTCTAGGTTTTCCACTTCTGATTTTTCCAAAAGTATACTTACCCATTATACCAAATTCACCCCTATACTCCTATAAAACTCTATTGCTTCTTCTTTTGTTATTCTGTGTTCCTTACCTACGCGGGATTTGCACCTTTTCCGTCTTTGAACCCTGTAACCGGGCCTTGCTAGGCTTACTATTACATCTAATCCAAATATACCAATTTCAGGGTTGTATTTTATGCCTGGGATGTCTATGTGTTCTTTTATTCCGAATGCAAGGTTACCTGATTCGTCAACTGAAGATACAGGTACTGCATTGCCCCTTGCAGCAAGAACCTTCTGCAAAATTTCCAAAGCCTTTTTCTTCCTCAGGGTTACCATAACCGCTATTTTTTCACCCCTGTGTATACCAAAATCCCTTATGGTTCTTTTTGCTTTTCTTTCAGAAGGTTCCTGTTCAGCAATTTCTTGCAGTATTCTTTTTGCTTTCTCTAACTTTTCTCCAGCCTGTCCCACTCCTATGTGAAGTATCACTTTATCTATGTTTATCCGCTTCATCACGTTAGATTCTTTAGACTGCTCCATCATGATTCAACACCTAGCTTTATGGCCGGCTTCTCTTTGCCAACCACAACAATGTAATCCTTTGTAACTGTAACGGTTTCATCCCCTTTTACCAACCTTACAGTAGCTATTCTGCTGTATGTGCTCGGGATAACCTCATCTATTTTTCCGATTATTCCAACCCTTCTACCTCTGTAAACCAGCCCCATGTTTCCTTTTTCTAACTTAAACACGTCTACTACCTTATTTTCTGCAAGGTTTACCAACAGTGAGTCGCCAGTTTTTATGCTTTCATCGTCAAGGACGTAGCTGCTTGAATCATGCCCAACGTACTGTACTTTTCCACTTTTTACTTTAACCTTCTTTACGACTTTTACTATTTTCAGGTCTTTTTCCTGTTTATCAATCTGTACAGGATATAGCTCTTTACCGTTTGAAGGAACAAGCCTGTAATAAATTTCCGTATCTTTTATGTTTATCACATCAAAAAGGCCTATGGGAAACTGATGATCCTTAACGGTCTTGTTGTTTACCCTTAACATCCCCATCTTCAAGCCTTTTTTAGCTTCCCATGCAGTTCTGGCGTAGCCAAGTACATCTCTTAACAAAGTTACTGGATCGTAAGAAAGCCATTTTGGATGTGGGCCAGGCCCCGCGTTCGTCGCAAATACGTATTTTTTCTTTGGAGCCTCATAAAACGGAGGTAAAACCTCCCTTTTTCTAACGGTTGAAGCGCCTTTCTTAGCCAACTTGATTCACCTGATCTGCAACTTTTCCTTCAATCTTTTCCTTTCTTTTTTTATCTTCAAAGTTAAGCTCAACGATCATCACTTTTGATGGATGAACTTTTACTGGTACTTCTTGTCCGTTAACCTTCTTTCTCATCAATCCTTCCACCGCAATCCTACCCAAATCAGGAAATACGTCTGTCACTTTACCCTGTACACCTTTGTAATCTCCCCTCATTACTTTTACTGTATCTCCAACCCTTACCCTTGTTGACCTCAATCCGTACTTTTTTCTCAATTCTTCTGATAGGTTTGCCCTTAGCACTTTATTTTTGTAAAGCCAGTCAGCATTTTTTAAAATATCTTTAATCTTCATTTTAACATCACACTATTGAGTATGCTATGTTTGCTATCCTTGGCCATTTTTCAGCGGCCTCCATAGCAACTGGACCTCTTATTTCTGTTCCCTTTAGCTCCCCCTCTGGAGTTATAAGCACAGCTGCGTTATCTTCAAAACTGATCCTATCTCCGCTCAACCTTTTTACTGGATATTTCTGTCTGACTATTACAGCATGAAATATCTGTTTCCTGACCTCAGGCGTGCCTACCCTAACGACCACAACAACTTCATCACCCACAGAAGCGGATGGTATTCTTTTTAATCTTCCTTTATAACCTATTACCTGTATAAGTTTTAGCTTTTTTGCACCCGTGTTATCTGCGCAGTTAATAACTGCAGGTACAGGTATTGATTTTGTTATATGTGGTTTGTATTCTTCTACGCCTTTTGCTGAAACAGCTCTAGTTTTTTCAGGCACCTGTTTTCACCTCTCCAAGAACAACATGAGCTATATTTTTTCCAAGCGGTCTTGTTTCTGCTATCGCAACGGTGCTTCCTTCTTTAATTTCAATACAAGGTGGAACACGCGCGTGTATCTTTCCTCTTCTTCTTTCATACCTCATATACTTGGGTATATAAAAGAAATATTCTATTTCTACAACTGCAGCTTTTTTCATTTTATAGCTTACAACTTTTCCTACCCGAACCTTACCCCTTATCTTAAGGTTGCCATGATACGGACAAAGCGGATCCTGACACTTTGATGCTGGCTGGGCTATCTTTAAATTTATACCCTGCATCATTTTGGATCTAACCTCTCCCATGTTCTACCCAACAAATCCTCCCCAACGTAAATTTTTTTATTGCTTATAAAGTAATTCCCCTTTTTGGGAACTATCTTTATTGTATCTTTTGTCTTGATGTAAAACGTATTTCTTGTCTCGTATACAACATAACCTTTTATTTTCTTTCCCTTTACAACCAGACTGTCCCCTATGTTTATCATTTCTTCTGTTGCCTCCTTTTTATTTCGGTCAAAATCCTTGCTATGTTTCTTTTAACTGACTTTATGCTTCCTGATTCTTTTCCTAGCATTCTAATTTTCCTTAGGTTGTTTAGCCTGAGAATTTCCTTCTGCACTTCAGACAGCTCCTTCCTTAACTCTTCATCACTGAGTTTGCTGACCTTTATTTTCTTCATTTTTATCACCTTTTAACTTAAAATCTTCTAAAACTGGAGATTTATAAGCAACAGTTACCTTTATGCCATAAAGCCCCATTTTAAGCAGCACGTGCTCTACTGATGTCCTCGTAGCAGCTTCCCGCGGATAACCGCTTTTTGGCAATACTCCAGCTCTGAATTTCTGAAACGATGCCCTTTCGCTCCTTATCTTGCCCTGAAGCTTGATTTCAACTCCAAGCGCACCAGCAGCTATGGCTTCATTCATTGCTATAGTTGCAGCTCTTCTGAAGTTGACTCCTTTTTGATATGCATTCGAAAGCCTCAAAGCAATTGCCTTAGGGTCTAAAGCTGGATTCTGGACTTCTGCTGCGTTTATTGAGACTTCCTTTAGCCCTATTTCTTTTGATATGTCTTCCATAAGGTTACGAACGTTGTTCCCGTGCAACCCTATTACCAGTCCTGGCCTGAGAGCCAGTATGTTTAGCCTTGTTCCTAACGGGCTGCTTTCAAGGTTCATGTCTACAAAACCTGCCTGTTTTAACTTTTTGTCTAGATACTCTCTTAGCATCATGCTCTGCTTTTTTGATTCTAAAATATTCTTATAGTAAACCATTTTCATACAACCCTCGCAACAGCCTCAATATGAACATAAACGTGCATCTTGGGCGACCTCCTACCAAACGCACGAGGAATAAACCTTTCGAGCTTCCTTCCTGGATAAGCTGAGGCGTGAATTATTATGAGCCTACTAACGTCAAGGCCTTTATAAAGAGCGTTTGATTCTAAATTTTCTAAAAGCTTTAAGAAGTATTTAGCAGCTTTAACAGGATACCTTCCCGCATAAAATCCTTCTACGTTATGATGACCAACCTTGCTGTGGTATCTTTTGAACGGAACCATCCTGCTTTTTTCGATTACTTCCTGCAAAACCTGTTTAGCTCTGTCCAGGCTCATCCCTTTTATATAATTAGCTACTTCTCTAGCTTCCTTAGGGCTGACATCAACTTCCCTAAGGCTTCCCCTAACGTCCGAAACCTCATTATATTGAATAAACGAATATCCAAACTCTGGCATTTGCCTTCCATGTATTTACGTAATTAATTTAAAAACTTTCCCTTATAACTTTATGAGCATAAAACTCAGCTGGGGCTATATTTTTTAACTCGCTTTTTACAGATAAATCTAAATAATAATTTTTTAAAGTATCCTAAGGGCCGGTAGTTCAGCGGTAGAATGCCCGCCTCGCACGCGGGAGGTCGGGGGTTCAAGTCCCCCCCGGTCCACTAAAGATTTATATCTTATACAAATTGTAAAAAAAGTATTGGAAGCCGACGAGATATACAAACTTATAGGAAAAATAGTTTTATCAGAAAACCCTGGTCTTTTGATGAAAAAAATTAGGGAAAACCTCAATGTAAAGCAGAAAGAGCTTGCTGAATCTATAGGAGTCTCGCCCCCAGTAATATCTGATTATGAAAAAGGTAAAAGAAGGAAAGCTGGTGTAAGGTTTATTAAAAAATATATAGATGGTTTGATAAAACTCAGGGGAGCCGATTCTGTAATTTTATCTATATATCAAGACAAACAGGGCACTATGAACGGCGGAATCATAGACATAAAGGATTATAAAAAACCGATCAAAGTTATGGACCTTATAGATGCCGTTCAAGGCAAGATTCTTACGGGTGATGATATGACAGATCATTACCTTTTTGGACATACAGTGCTGGACAGCATAAAGGCTATTATAGCGCTAAAGGGGGAGCAGTTTTATAGAATATTCGGTAAATCCTCTGAGAGGGCTTTGATATTTACAAAAGTTGGTCTGGGAAGAAGCCCAATGGTAGCCGTGAGAATATCACCATTAAAACCAAGGGTTGTAGCCATACACGGCACTCAAAGCGTAGAAAAACTTGCGATTGAAATGGCAAAGGTGGAAAACATAGTTCTTGTGCTGATTCCTCCGATAGAAATATCTATGCTGCTGGATAAAATAAACCGGTTGGCAGAACAAAATGATTGAAGACTACTTAAAGGCTGGAAAGATAGCTTCTGATGCTTTAAAAAAAGCATTTAACATCGTTTATGAGGAAAAAAACATACTTGACATCTGTGAAGAACTTGAAGATTTTATAATAAAACAGGGAGGATTCCCTGCTTTCCCTGTTAATATTTCTCAGAACGAAGAAGCGGCACATTATACGGCAAAGTTTGAAGATGACAAAAAGATCAAGAGGGGGGCAATAGTAAAGGTAGATCTTGGCGTTCACGTTAACGGTTACATTGCAGATACAGCCATCACTATAACTTTTTCGGGTGTTGATTCTAGCATGGTAAAGGCAAACCAAGAGACGCTTGAAAAATCTTTAAAAATAGTTCGCAACGGGCTTGATTTCTATGAATTCGGAGCATTTGTAGAAAAGAACGCAAAAAGTTATGGTTTTAAAACTATTGAAAACCTGATGGGACACAAGCTAGAACGTTATGTGCTGCATGCTGGCCTATCAATACCGATGATAAGTTCTCCAATTAAAGGTCATTTCGAAAAGAACAACGCCTACGCGATAGAACCTTTCTTTGTAGAAAGCAGCGCTATAGGCTTTGTTGTCGACGGTGAGCACAGTAACATATACAGGCTTGTCTCACCAAGAAGGTTAAAAGGGGATGAAACGTCCGCACAGATAGTCAGCTTCATCTGGGAAAAATACAAAACTTTGCCTTTCGCATCTAGATGGATAGCGAAGGAATTCGGCAAAAGTTCTACACAGACCCTTGGCAAGCTGGTAAAAGAAGGAATTCTTGACGATTACCATGTCTTGATTGAAGCTGGCGGTGCCAGAGTTAGCCAGTTTGAACACACTGTTTTTGTTACGGATAAAGAAACTTTAGTTACTACAAAGCTTTAACAATTCCTTAAAAAATAAAAACGCTTAAATCCGTATTGTTGGTAGTTTTTATTGCGGGGGTCGCCTAGCCAGGTCAATGGCGCTGCCCTGAGGCGGCAGTCCCGTTGGGGTACGTGGGTTCAAATCCCACCCCCCGCATAACTTTTTATCTATTCTGATCCCTCAAGTATTGAGTTATATTTCTGTTCTATGATTATTATCAAGACCTCGTTGGCCGAAAGCTCTTTCTTGTCTAGCTTCTTTTTTATCTTTTCAGTTAAAGTGTCAAATATATATTCCCCGGAAGGATATGTTTTTTCTGGATCTTTACAAAAATGTATTCCTACACCTTCATAGAAAGGATGCAATGTATACAGATAATCTTTGTACCTGTAAATAACAACCGCTGGAGTTCTGCCCAGAAAACTGGACAGAGCAAGAAAGTCCTTTACCAGATCTTCAAACGTAAAAAACTCTATTTTATATGTGTCCATGGTATTATACAACCATTTTTTGCTTATAAGGTTATTTGTGAACTATCCCACCCTTACGGGCGTGGCTTCCCAGTTCATCGATGTTGACATAAAACACATGTACGTTGGATTGGATCTTCATAAGGCAACGATAAATGCGACTGTAATGGATGAAAATGGTTCTGTGCTAAATGAAGTAAAAATAAAGTCTGAACCAGATAGCCTGAGGAACTTTTCAGACTCAATACCATTTGGATCGGACATAGTAATAGAGAGCTCTTCAACATGGTACTGGGCATATAGGATATTGTCTGAAAGGCACAACGTTACCTTATCAAACCCGCTAAAGACTAAGGCAATAGCTGAATCAAAGGTAAAGACAGATAAGGTAGATTCTTTTACGCTTGCAAATTTACTAAGGGGAGGATATATATCATAGAGCAT
>JAWDMM010000038.1:0-11862 GCA_046536595.1 Nitrososphaeria archaeon
CTTCAAGGACGTTTAGGTAGCCGTTTATCTTATAATCGTTCAGCTCCCTTAACGTTTTAATGAATTCCTTTGTGAAAGGAGTGCCATCAATCTTTATATTATACATCAGCAAATGAGCGTGTATTCTGTTCTTTATTATTGACCTAACTCTTACAAGGCTTGCCCTGTGCTATCTTAGCTGCATCAATTCCATAGGAGGTATGCTCTATGATATATATCCTCCCCTTAGCAAGTTTGCAAGCGTAAAAGAATCTACCTTATCTGTCTTTACCTTTGATTCAGCTATAGCCTTGGTCTTTAGCGGGTTTGATAAGGTAACGTTGTGCCTTTCAGATAATATATGCCCAGTACCATGTTGAAGAGCTATTGCTATGTCCGATCCAAATGGTATTGAGTCTGAAAAGTTCCTTAGGCTATCTGGTTCAGACTTTATTTTTACTTCATTTAACACAGTGCCATTTTCATTCATTACAGTTGCATTTATAGTTGCCTTATGAAGATCCAATCCAACGTACATGTGTTTTATGTCAACTGATTTCCTAATATCCTTAATCCTGCTCACATATTACTAGTTCACCAGGAGGTGAGCTTATTTATTCAATATCACAAAATTCAAAGGTAATTTTAAAATATCGAAGTTGTTTTTTAAACAATCATTGAAAGAGTTTTGGTTCATGGGACATAACTTATACCTGGACCTTCTTTATCTTCCTTTTACGCTTCTTAGCATATCTTATGTTCTGGATGGAATCATAATAGGAGGAAGGTTCTACGTTATGGCGGATATTTCCCTTATATTGTCTTATTTCTTTGGGCACGGCATAGCATCGCACTTTATAAACGAAGCTTATTCTAAACGGTTTACAAACAAAGAAATCCCGGATATAAAGATAGTCGGTTATGCAGCGCTGATAATCAGCGTTATCTTAGGGCTTTACGCTTTGGCGCTGCTTAAATGGAATCCTTACCTTTTAGCTGTAGGGATCCTTGAGGTGTTTTTACTTATAACATATAACCATCCGGCGACCATTTATCTTCATAATGATATAACGGTAGGGATAGCTGTGGGCGCTCTTCCTGCGCTCGCAGGATACATAGCTGCAACCGGATATCTGACTTTAGTGTCTTTTTTGCTAGCTTTAATCTGTTTTCTGGTAGTTATGCTTGAGATAACCCCCAGCAGGTTCATAAAAAAGTGGAGAAGGATGTCAAGCGAACCTGAGAGGATAGTGCTGAAAGATGGAAAAGAGGAACCAATAAGTCTGAAAGATCTCGTGGAAAGGCCTGAAAGGGTAATAAAGATAATGCTTGCAATATCTTACGTCATGCCTTTGTTTCTTTTCTTTTTGCAAAAATGATTATTTAATAATTTTAGTTGTTATAATGCCTTAAAGGTTTTATAAAAGATCCAGGATGTAAAGCGTGTGGGTTTTAGAAGAATATACTGTGAGGTAAGCGGCAGAGAAATAAACGTTCCTGAAAAAGTTGACAGAATAGTAAGCCTCAGTCCAGCCATCACTGAAACCCTTTACCTGCTCGGGTTGGGTGATAGAATAGCCGGTGTGACAGCTTATGACGTACACCCACCTGAAGCTCTAAATAAAACAATAGTTGCAGGATACAACAAGGTGAGCCTTAAAAAACTAAAAGAAGTTGATCCACAGCTAGTGTTTGCAACAACAGGCTACCAGAGAGATCTCGCTCTGAAAATATCTGAGCTTTACCCTACATACGTGATTGAGCTTCCTGTTTCAGTAGCTTCAATAATTGACATGGTTGTGAAGGTCGGAGATGTAACAGGCGAATTTGAAAAAGCCAGGATTCTTTCTAAAAGTCTCTTACAAAAGGTTTCAGAACTTTCAAATTCTTTAAACGGTAAAGTTTACGTAGAGATAGATCTTGGAGGACCTGTAACTTTTGGCGCTTTAAGTTATATAACCGATGGAGTTGAATTGCTTGGTTTAAAAAACATTTTCGGGGAAGATTTTGTTGAATGGGAGGTTCCAAATTTTAAAAGAGTTGTTGAGGAGGACCCGGATTTCATAATTTATGAACCCAAAATGTTCTCAAAAACAAGCAGGGAAGATGTTATAAAAATTTTACATTCGCGAGGGTGGAACAAGCTCAGGGCAGAAGTCATGATAACTCCCGGACCTTATGATTTTCTGGCCCATCACGGACCCGGTTTTATAAACGAAGCCATGCTTTGGATAGTTAAGAACGCTCTGCAATCTGAACAGCGGAACAGATAAGATCAGCGGCTGCTGCTTTTTATGTTTGTGCTGTGTACAAAGGTTGGCTCATAAGGATGCAGGTTCTTGCTAATGCTGTTGATTGCTGTTGTTGCCTGCGCAAAACCGATCACCAGAAGCTTTTGCTTTATTCCCTCACGCGGGGCCGCTATGTCCCCTGCGGCGTAGATTTTCAGGTCTGAAGTCATACAGTTAGAATCTATCAGTATTCCGTCCGGGTTCACATCAACTCCCCAGCTTTTAGCAGAGCCCAGGTCAAGCTTGTACCCCAGCATCATAAGCATAGACTGGGCTTCTATCTCGAGAGTAGAGCCGTCATCAACCCTGCTGAGAAAAACCCTCTCAAGAAATTCGTCGCCGGCGACGCTTTTTACAACGTAAGGCACAACGAACTTAACCCCGAGCTCTTCAAGTTTTTTCAGATTGGACTGTGCTGCCCTGAATTCGTTTCTCCTGTGAACAAGGTAAACAGTTTTTGCTAAAGGGGCGAGCTCAAGGGCCCAATCAACAGCCGAATCCCCTCCTCCAACTATTACAACGTCCTTTCCCCTGAAATCTTCTTTGCTTTTAACAAAATAATACACGCCTTTACCTTCAAAAGCATCGACATCAGGAAGGCCGAGCCTGTTTGGCACAAAGTTACCCAAGCCTGGCGTAAGGATCACATACCTGCCGGCGTAATCCCCTTTGGACGTAGAAACTTTTCTTATATCGTTTTCCTTTACGATAGAAAGAACCTTGGCGTTAAGCACTGTTCTGACCTCTACTGAACTCATCTGTTGAATAAGCTTTTCAACCAGATCCCTGCCAGTAATTGCAGGTATGCCCGGGATGTCCGTTATGACCTTTTCTGGATAAAGGTATATCGCCTGTCCTCCAAGGCTTTCTGAAGATTCTAACAGAACTGTGTTAAGCCCTCTGAAAGCTGAGTAATAAGCGGCCCATATACCGATGGGTCCGCCACCAGCTATAATAACGTCATAAACGGTTTCTTTTTCCATGTTATAACACTGTTATTTTCAAATTTTAAAGTTTGTGTTTAAAAATTTTATTTTTAAACTAATATTGCGTTTGCTGTTTTGCGATCACAGACATTTTTGATTTAATGTTTACAAATGTTAAGTATACCGCAAATTTTATACTTAAAAATTAATTTAAACGAAGAAATTTTATATGAAACTACGTTTATAAAATCATATAACTCATGCGTTAATGCTAAATACTTAACAATTGTAAACACAAACAAATATAAATAATTTTTAAATTAAAAAATCGCATGTTTAAGGTATCTGGCCGGCTGGCCTTAATTTCTTCTATATTTGTTATAGTTCTGATAATACTCTCAGCAGGTAACGTAATGCTTAATCATGCTCAAACCCTTACAAATGCAGGTATAGTGGCATACAAAGTTAAAGGAAACGCAGATTTAGCTTCGCCAGGGAGCGAAAGCTTCTGGGCTTCAATACCATGGACTGAAGTTCCTTTATCTGCAAACGTACCAAACGGTGGTCATACTCCATATATACTTGTCAAGATGGCCAACAACGGCACATACCTGTTTGTTCTTCTTTCATGGAACGCTACAGTTCCTAGCCACATGATGTCCAGCGTATTTTCACTGGGAGGAGGGCCTCCCGGTTATCCGCCTTTATGGTATAACCAGAGCTCGGGACAGTACATACCGGCTCCCCCAAGGAGTCTTGAAGAAACAGTCGTTAAATCATACTATGTAAATTCAACTTACTATTCTCAGGACAGGGTAGCAATCATGTGGTACCTCGGGGGCCAGAGCGGAACGCCTAACGACTGCATGGTTGTTGGAAAGCCCAACGGTGGGGCTCTGCAGGCAGGGGGAGCAGCCAACATATGGGATTTCATGATGGGGGCTACATGGAATACAACTCAACCTTTTCACATAGGGGTTGGGTATCCGTTGAGACAACTTTCAGATTATTATAAATGGTGGAACGGCAACGTTTCCTTTACCGGAGTAGATTATAAGGCACCTCCTTATGGCTTTGCGTTAAACCTTTACACAAACGCCTCGAACCTTTATGAAGTCGGCCTGGGAACGGGTCTGTTCTACACAGATGTGGCTACAAACCAGACCAACCCGTATGTTGTTCAGGCCAACGCATACAATACAACTCATACCTGGGTTGTTGAAATGGTAAGACAGATGGGAACACCTGCAGGAGCAGGAAATTATGAGGTAGACCTTCAGCCAAACTCAACGTATGACGTTGCTTTTGCTGTATGGCAGGGTTACTATGGGGAAAACGCGTTCATAAAATCGATTTCAACTTTTATAACAGTGGAGATATCAAATTCTCCCCCTCCATCTTACTCAGCTGTTAATCAGCTGCTCTACATTGATCTTGTGTTTGTTGTCGTTGTAATAGGCGGTGCGGCAATAACATACTATGCGGTTTCGCGCAGAGTTGAACAGGTGGTTACAAAATGAGCGTTGACGAAAACAGAAGGAACTTTTTAAAAGGGATGATAGCTCTGGGGGCTCTTGTTGTTATTGGAGGCCTTGCCAAGCCAATCTTGGATTATGCTACGGTTAGCGGTGAAATTGTAACTACGTTTCCAAAAATTAAGGTTACAAACATATCTCAGCTGCAGGTTAACCAGCCTTTTTTATTTAATTATCCTCTTACAAACGAACCAAACTACCTTGTTATGCTTTCGCAACCAGCTAAATACGGAATAGGACCGCAGAATAACATAGTCGCTTTCAGCGCTATCTGTGAACATTTGGGTTGCATATACCATTTTAGGACCTCCCTTGCTCCATATGGGGGCCCAGACGTTCCCGGAGGACACTGCCCATGCCACGGCAGCCTTTACGATTACCTTGATGACGCAAAGGTCGTAGGAGGGCCAGCACCGTGTCCGGTACCCCGTGTGATCCTTGAACTTGACAGCTCTACAGGAGATATCTATGCCGTTGGTATGGAACCTCCGACTATTTATGCTCATGGCCCATCCTGTTCTTCAGATGTCGAGTATGATCTGCAGGGAGGGAGCGTTGACTGATGAGCGGCGTACTGGAAAGGGTTCAGAAGTGGATAGAGGAAAGGTTTGGAATAAAGTCAGTAGATAATATTCTGAGACCAATACCAAATTTTTCATTTAGACCAGACTACTGGACTGGCGCAATACTTACAACCGGATTCATCATGCAGGGGTTAACGGGTTTTCTTCTGTTGCTTTATTATGTACCTACGCCTGATCAGGCTTGGGCTTCTACTCATTATATAATGTCTTCGGTGCCGTACGGCAGCCTTATTCTAACGTTTCACCTTTACGATGCCTACGCAATAATACTGATAACTTTTCTGCACATGTTCAGACACTTTTTTGTTGGTGCTTATAAAAAGCCAAGGGAGGCCATGTGGTTCTATGGCGTTATTTTAGGGTTGATTACGCTGGGGTTTGGGTTTACGGGTTACCTGCTTCCCTGGACAGTCATATCAAAATCTGCAACTGATGTTGGCATAGGGATGCTGAACTATTTTCCCAGCTGGCTGACAGCTCCTCTTAAGTCGTTGATTGTAGGGAACGGAACAGACGCAGCAGAACTAACGAGGTTCTTTGCGTTACACGTAATACTTTTACCTTTGCTTCTAGCTCTGTTTCTTTTTCTCAAGTTATACACTTTTGAGGTTCACGGCATCGCTCCACCTTTAGGGCATTCTGAAAGCGAAAACGTGAAAAAGACTTCATGGATGCCCGGCGGTATACTTTACGTGCTCATGCTGGCTTTGTTCTATATAGGTGGTCTTCTGATAATTTCTTCTGTTTTTCCAGCAACCCTTCCGCCTGAGTACTCGGTACAGGCATCCATGTCTGTAACACCTGAGCCTGACTGGTACTTTTTATGGATATACCAGATACTGAAGCTGTCGATTTTTGAAGGTCCTAACATAATTTACGCTCTTATCCTTGTGGGACTTATGTTCGTGATACTTTTCCTTGTACCTTTGATCGACACGAGGGAAGGTAGAAGCCCATCAGAGAGGCCGGTGATTTTTACCCTCGGGATGATAGTTGCAACATCAATAGTTTTCCTTACTGTCTGGGCATATCTTACACCCGGTTTGACCATACCTTTCTATCAGGCGGTTATTTATATAGGCGGAATAGCGCTTATTGAAGCGCTGGCAGCTTACGTTGCGCTGAGAAGACGCCGTTCTTCAGCTTCAGCAGGCAAGGTTCACCCTTCAATAGCCATGATAGTTATGGTTTCCTCAGTAATAGGGGCATCAGCTTCACTTTTGCTTCTTGAAAAAGGATACCTGATTTCTGTCCTTTTAATAGTAGGCTTTGTGTACGCTGCCATGACATCGATATCAAAAATAGAGAGGCTGAGAAAATGAAAAAAGTTCAGCTCTTGTTCGTGGGTTTGTTCATGACGTTTTTGGGGGAACTATTTAGCGTCGCAGGAATATACCTCTCATCACAACTTATTATGAATAACGATCCTTTGGCCAAACTTCTGAGCGGTGTATTTATTGGGCTGCTTCTTATATCGTTCGGAATAATGATAGCTTTTTACAGGTTATCGGGCAGTTCTGAAGCATGATGAAGAAAGCAACTGTTCAGGGCGTCGTTAAGCTTGCCGTTCTGGTCGCTTATTTTATACAGCTTATATTTCTCCAGTTGTTCATAAGGTTAGAGCCCACGATGTTCGGTTTGAACATTTCAGCTTTAACGCAGAGCGTGATAAACCTTGTAGTAAGGTACATCCCTGTTCTGGTGCTTTTAACAACTGTACTTCTCATATACACGGCGCTGTACGTCTCATCAACATCTGTAAGGTTTGTATCTCTTATCTTCCTGATGGCGGTGCTTGTTGATGCAATTCTGCTGTTCTCTCCTGCTACTGCAAGCCAGCTATACGGAAATACTCTGTGGCTCCTTTTCAACGTCATGGTTCTGCTGCTGCCGGAGGTGCTGCTTACGATTACTGCTGTAGGTTACAGAAACGTTGCCGTAGCAGCGCTGGCAGTTTCAGGTTTTCTGGCATCTTCTTTTTATGTATGGTCTTTTCTGTCAAGGATCACATTCAGCATTCCGCCAATAGTTCTGATACCCGCATCGATCTACGCCTTTGCAGCATCATTTGCAGCTCTTTCTGTGTACGTCGTAAGAAAGTTTAAACAAAAACGGTCATTCTACGTTTCTTTTGTGATTACCGCTTTTCTGACAGCTTTTATCGTTTTTTTCACGTATTCAAACATTCTTGTTCAGAAGATAATCAACATGGTGCTTCAAACTTCTCTTGGGGCTCCCACGCCGCTTCCATGGTTCTTCCCTCTTTTTTCTCTTATGATTTTCCTTGACGTTTACTCTTTTTTAGTTTCAGTTAAAAGAAGGTCTCTTTCAATGCTCTCTGTGGCAACAGGGGCCACTATGATCTTTACGAGCGTTTACCTGCCATATAACATGCTTTATGTGCAGCTGTCTTTTTCAGGGGCGCTGTTGATTCATTTGGGACTGGCAGATCAGACGAGCCCAAAAGCCTCCCGTATCCTGGAGCTTGGAACTGCTTCCCTGAGCGCATCTTCATAGTTTGCCATAGCTTTGTCGCTACCGTTCTTTGCTTCGATCTCAGCAACGAGCACCTTTACCAGTTTGTTGTAAGGTTCAGGCATTTTATCGGTATCTATCGAACTGAGCCCCTGAACGTCGTTTCTGTAAAAATAAACAAGCGCTTTAACGTACATTACATGAGGATCTTCTGATCCTAAAATTTTTTCTGCACATCTGAGTTCAGCCTCTGCGTTTTCAGCTCTGCCAGTTGCCAGCATGGCCTTTGCAAGGTTTAGGCATGCTACAGAAAGCAGCTTATTAGAACATTCAGAAGAGAGAGCTTTAAGCTTGGCCTTTGCCTTTATCAGCTCTTCTACAGCCATTCTGTACTTTCCCATTGCGATCAGCAGCGCCCCTTTGTTTATGATCATCTTGGACTTCTCAATGTCATCTGTCGCATTTTTTTCTGCTGCGCTGAACTCGTTGAAAGCAGCTATAAGATCGCCTTTTTCCAAAGCCCTGTAACCGGCTTCACCTGTCATACTTTTATTCACAGCAAACCGCTATTTAACTTGTTGGGGTTAACGGGGTAAACTACCCATCCTAACCAGTAGATCAAAATTTTTAGCAAAAGATTGCGTTTTGCCGTTTTTGCAAACAATGCGCAATTCTACGATCTAATAATGGTAAAGCGCATTAATATTTTTGAGACATGGAAAAATCTATAGATAATGCTTGTTTTTAAGCTTGTGCAGACAGTCTATTAAGAACAACCTGAAGCAGCATGACCCTTATAATGTATGAGTATAACAAATTCATATAAAAATTTTTGATCTACTGTTACTGACGGGGTAATTTACGTATTGACGTAGTGTTTTCTATGCTCAGTTGCTCTTGGTTTTACCAAAAAAATACAACAATTCAGGATCCCCACAAAGAACCGGAGCTACCTGTTGAACTGCTGTTGGTCTTGGAAGATCCGCTCGAGCTGGATGAACCTGAAGATCCGGTCTGCATACCTGATGATGAAGATTGCTGGGTCGATGTAGAAATGCCAGAAGACGTCTTAACTGGAGCAGCTGAGGAACTTCTGAAATATATATAAGTGCCGACAGCCGCAACAGCAACGACGACAACTACAAAAAGAGCAACGGCGAAGCCACTTATACCTTTTCTACCATCGTGCATTATGTTTAAGATGTTCTGAGAAGCTTTAAACAAAACGCAGGAAGTTTGTCTTATTTTTTATAGTGTTAAGCTTTTTCTATGTTCAATGATGGGATTTATATGGACGTTTTTTTCTTTTTAGCGTTTTTAAAGGAAATTGTGTACAGTATTTTTAAAATAATTATTGATTTAAAATATATAACAGAGTTATAGTACAATTTTTCGTTATTTTTGTTAAAAATTATATATATAACCTCTGTCGATAAGTTTGCAATGGCTGCGATGTCTGGTGTTATAAAGGAAGGAAAAAAAGATTCAGTGATTTTTATACCATTAGTAAGGAACGAGCAAGAAGAGCCAGCAGATAGGCTAAATGACAACCCGATAAAGATGACTCAGAGCATATGCCCAGAATGCAATAGGATAATCAGCGCTGAAATATTTGAAAGAGAAGGGAAGGTGTACATGAGGAAAACCTGTCCCGTGCATGGAGAAACCGAAGAGCTTTACTTCGGCGATTATGGGATGTACAGGAGGTTCAGCTCATACTGGGACGACGGTAAAGGACAGGAAGCTCCAAACGTTAAGATGGACAGGTGCCAGTGCCCTGCAAACTGTGGGCTGTGCACAAACCACCTGAGCCATACTGGGCTGGCTAACATAATAGTTACAAACCGCTGTGACCTTACGTGCTGGTACTGTTTCTTTTATGTAAAGAAAGGGCTTGAAGGGGCATACGTTTATGAACCAACACTTGAACAGATCAGGGCCATGGTAAGGACGCTCAGGGCAGAAAGGCCTGTGCCGGGGAACTCGGTTCAGATAACTGGCGGAGAACCCACGCTGAGAGACGACCTTCCAGATATAATAAGAATGATAAAGCAGGAAGGAATAGACCACATACAGCTCAACACAAACGGTATAAACATAGCTTTGCATCCTGAGCTTGCAAAGGTATACAGAGAAGCAGGAGTAAGCAACCTGTACATGAGCTTTGACGGTGTGACTCCAAAGACAAACCCAAAGAACTATTGGGAAGCTCCTTACACAATAGAAGCGTGCAGGAAGGCCAACCTTGGAGTTGTCCTTGTTCCAACAGTTATAAAGAGCGTTAACGATCATGAAGTTTATGAGATAATAAAATTCGCCAAGAAAAACATAGACGTTGTAAGGGCCGTTAACTTTCAGCCAGTATCTCTTACAGGAAGGATGAGCAAAAAAGAGAGGGAAAAGTACAGGATAACTATTCCTGATGTAATAAACAGGATAGATGAGCTTTCAGAAGGCGAAATAGCAAGCTCAGACTGGTTCCCCGTGCCGAGCTGTTCTCCTGTGACGCACTTTATAGAAGCAATTACTAAAAGAAAACAGTACGAGCTGTCTATACACTTCGCGTGTGGAGCAGGAACTTACGTTTACCTTGACAGGTCAAAGGACAGGCTGGTCCCGATAACAAGGTTTGTTGATATAAAAGGGTTGCTCGAATACCTTGACGATGTTTCTGAAGAAATAGATTCGGGAGCAAACAGGTACATGGAGCTTGTAAAGGTTGCTTTAAAGCTGAAGAGCTTTGTTGATGAAAAGAAGCAACCAGAAGGACTGGATCTTGCGAAGCTTCTGTTTGAAGTGCTTTTCAAACACGATTATTCCTCTGTGGGCAAGTTCCAGATGAACAGCCTGTTCCTGGGCATGATGCATTTTATGGACAAGTACAACCACGACGAAGAAAGGTTACAGAGATGTGACATACATTACCTGACACCTGACCTGAGGATAATACCTTTCTGCAGCTTTAACGTTATACCTGAGTGGTACAGAGACAGGATACAGAAAAAATACGGAATACCGGTTGAACAATGGGAAAAAGAACACAATGAAAAGTTAGAGGACAGGCTTTACAGAGGTCAGCTCAGGAAAGAAGCAATAAAACAGGGAACAGGGGCAAGCTGCCTGGTTAACGAAATGCTGAGCGGTGTAAACGGTTGAATGCGCAGGCAGAATACAGCAAGGAACCATTTATAAGGTTAATTCAGGCCAAGAAAGAATCGGCCGAGAAGCTGAATTTTACTGTGGAATTTTCTTTTCCTCAGAATTTTTTAGAAAACATTACGCTTGAAAACATAAAAGAAGCTTACAGAAATATGGACAGGAGGATAAAACTAAGGTATAGGGTTTCAATTTATGAAAAAGGAACGCTATTGAACAAAAAAATTGCTGAAAAAGAGCTATCTAAAAAGTGGGTCCTGTACTGGACAAGGGATCCAACAATACTTGAAAGATACAGAACGAACATCTGGGTGCTCGGAGTTGATAAAAACCTTGAATCTGAATTCTTTATGGATTTTGAAGAAGCAAAAACATTCCTTTTTTCATTAAGGGTAACGTTCTCAGTGCGACCCGAAAGTTTTGCAGATAAAGGTTCAAAGGTTTTTGCAGTGGTCCAGGTAAGGTCTCACAGACACTCTTTTATTGAAGCGATCGACTCAAAGGTAAGATCAGCTGCAATAACCATCGTCTGAAAAGCTAAGAATCCTGTAAATTTATGGATTACAACTGAAAGCCTCACCTCTCCTAGAGGCGGGGATGCTGAAATACTTTTTCCTTGCTAATGTGTTTTCTAATGAAAAAGGCTAAAGTATTTATATACTTTAATTAGGATAAAATAACAAAAAGCATGCGCCGATCGAACACAGTACTCATCATTGCTGGAAAAGAAACAAAAACTAAACTAAAAGCTCTCGGAAAGGCATTCGTTGATTGCTGGAACGAAGTTAAGGCTTGAACAATACAAAAATCACGAGCTTGTAGATTTTAATAAAACAGAAAAAATCGTCTATGAAAAATTCAAAGCTATATTGCACGGGGCAAACATTCAGCAAGTAACGCGAAAGAACGCTTCTGC
>JAWDMM010000039.1:0-11675 GCA_046536595.1 Nitrososphaeria archaeon
TTTATCACTGATTCACTTGATAAAGCGAAGAAAATAGTAGATATCATGAAAGGTTACGGTTTTCCGGCGGGAGGCTGGGGAAACAGTCTCTGGCATATAACTTCATGTACTGCATACCTTACATGTTCAACCTTCGCTGTAGATGCGCCTTCGATAACAAAGGCTCTTTACGATTACTTTATGCCTTACTTTACAGGGGAGGAAAAGCTACCATCTAAGCTGGATATTTTTGTTTCAGGATGCACCAACATATGTGCTGGCACGTTAGCTGGAGATATAGTTGTTGTCGGTCACTGGGGACAGGCTCCAACGCCAGATCCAGAAAAGATAAAGTTCTGTCTGCCAACTTCAGCAGAAGCTCTGAAAAAGGTAACTCCTGACGTTGCAGCTGTTTGTCCTGTAAACGCTATCAAGCTTTATGCAAAGGAAGACGGTTCAGTTGGTATTGAAGTTGACGATAAAAGGTGTATAGCCTGTGGCAGGTGCAAGAACGTATGTGATTACTTTGATTGGGATCCAGACAAGATAGGAGTGGGCGTTTTTGTAGGGGGCAAGACGAGCAACACAGGCTCAGGTCCAAGACTGGCTTATAGGATAGTACCTTGGGTTCCTGTAAATC
This sequence comes from Nitrososphaeria archaeon, assembly GCA_046536595.1. Taxonomy (GTDB): domain Archaea; phylum Thermoproteota; class Nitrososphaeria; order Conexivisphaerales; family UBA164; genus CAYFFZ01. Next base: position 620 of record JAWDMM010000039.1, read on the forward strand.
CTCCGGAATACAGAGAAATAGTGGCTGTTATAAGGAAAATAGTCGATGTCTGGAAGAAAAACGCCGAACCCGGAGAAAGGATAGGGGACACGATCGACAGAATTGGGGTTGAAGAGTTCATGAGACAGGTAGGAGTTCCAAAATCAAGGCACAACGCTTGCATAGAAGTTAGCTGGAACTTTGGAGTAAGGCAATTTATAAAGTACGTCTAAAAGTTATTTCCCTTTTTTGTCGAATAACGCTTAATTATAAACAGCAAGTTAGTTTTTTTCGGTGAAACATAATGGTTGTAAATTACCCCGGAGAATTTGAAGTAAACGGCAAAAAAATTGTTATAGATGAAGACGGTTTTCTTCAAAATCCTGAAGCGTGGGATGAGAAAGTAGCAGAATGGATGGCTATAAACATAGAAGGAATAGCACAGCTTACTGAAAGACACTGGAAGCTTATAAGATATCTTAGAAAATACTGGGAAACCTACGGCGTATGTCCTCCTGTGAAGATATTGTTAAAGGAAACCGGTGAAACTCTAGAAAGCATATACGAGCTTTTCCCTGACGGACCAGCTCATGGAGCATGCAAGGTAGCAGGCGCACCAAAGCCCACGGGATGCGTATAAGCGGATGGAATGTGAAACTCCAAGATTAATTGTTTCATCCTATAAAGGGAAAAACGGTAAAACTTTAGCTTCTATAGCTTTAGCACGCTCTTTGATTGCCCGCGGATATAAGGTTTCCATGTTCAAAGTTGGACCCGACTACATAGATCCTAGCTATCATGTAGCAGTTACAGGAGAACCCAGCAGAAATCTAGATAAAATTTTAATGGGGGACAAAGTTGTTGAAAGGTTCTGCAGGTATTCTTCAGGTTCGGATATAGCTATCATTGAGGGCGTTGCTGGACTTTATGACAGTCCTGATGGAGAAAGCGAAGAAGGAAGCACCGCGCAGATGGCAAAGCTTCTGAAAGCTCCAGTGATTATTGTAATAAACGGCGAAAGGATTAACAGAACTGCAGGGGCTCTGATAAAAGGATTAAGGGATTTTGACAGTAAAGTAAAGATCGTTGGTGCTATACTTACCAATGTGGTGGGAAGCCAGGAACAAAAGATCAGAAATGCTGTTAAAAATGAGGGCGTTGAAGTAATAGGTACGATAAAGAGAGACAGAACTTTAGAAAAAATAATGGCATACAGACACCTTGGGCTTGTTCACGCAAACGAAACTGGAAGAGAAACAATCGCGCTGGCTTCATCCATAGCTTCTCAGAATATAGACGCTGAAATAGCTTTAAAGCTCGCAAAGGAAAGATCGGACCCTCTTGGTTTTAAGGGCACTGAGCGTGAAAAGCCTTTCATGAAAAAGCTTAAGATAGCAATAGCGCTCGGGAGGGCTTTTTCCTTTTACTATCCGGAAACTATCGAATTCGCTTCAGAAGTAGGCGACGTTAAATTTGTTGATCCTGAGAAAGATGCTTATGTTGATGCAGACATGCTAATAGTTGGGGGAGGGTTTCCTGAAGTTTATGCGGAGCAGTTAGAAAAGAACAAACCTTTTATGAAGTCTGTTAAGGACCATATTGAAAAAGGAAAGCTTTTTTACGGTGAATGCGGGGGGCTTATTTATTTAGCTGACGCTATAGCTTACATGGGATACGAGTACAGGATGTCTGGAGTTATAGATGCTTACGCTGTAGTCATGAACGAGCCTGTTGGTCACGGTTATGTAACAGGGGAAGTCATAAAGGATAATATCATAGCCAGTAAGGGAACGATTCTAAAAGGTCATGAATTTCATTATACAAAAATGATAATGAAGGACAGAGAAATTTTCACTTTAAAGTATCTAAAGGGCAAGGGCGTTGAGGGATTTGATGGGGTTTACATAAAAAATGCCTACGCAAGCTTCATGCACATACACCCTGAAACTTATAATTTTTTGAACAGGATGTTGTTACAAAAAATTATGTAATATTTTATTTCATTTTTTCGTGAATCTTTAACAACCTTTATAAGTTACAAAAAACACAATAAATTTGGGTAAATTGATGCCTCACTCAGAAAGGGAAACTGTGAAACCAAATTTTCTATCTGAAATGCGTGAGGCTATAAGAAAATCATCACGTTCGTACGATCCTATAGCCTTAGAAATCTTAACTTATATAATTCACTACGAACCAGTATCGCTTTACAGGATAACAAGAATGCTACCATACGGCATTTCATCGATTTATAAAAAAGCAAAAAGGCTCTCTAAAGACGGCCTTATAAAATCGATTGAAGTAGAAAGACCAGAAGATAGAAGGACCAAATCAGTGTACAAAGCTACTGTAAAAGGCATATTCACCTGCTGGGCTTATGGGTGCCTAAGGAATAACGAACTAACTTCAAGGTTGATGTACAGATGGGGAGTTGATGAAAGTGAAATGAAGTGGATTAACACAATTCTTTATTCACTTCCAAAAATAATCAACCCGAACGACGTAACCCTTTTGGAAAACCCGATGATAATGATTATGGCTGCTATGATTTTTTCTGAAAACAATAACGGGAATAAAACGTTTCAGAAGGATATGGCAAAGTACATAATCGGGAAAATCGGGCCTAAAGCTGCCGAGCTTAACGGTGATGATATGATAATCGGGGGTAAAAAATACTTTGTAGGCTTGAACTTTTCAGAAAAGCTCGCAAATATTTATATGTGTGCTGGATGCTATAAGTTCTGTTCCAATCTAACGGTTCCTCTGGATGAATTAAAGTGTGGATTTCTGTGTAAAGCAATAGAAAAGTTCAAGTCATAAACTCCTGTACGACCTTGCCAACTATAATAACTCCAGGCGAGCTTATTTTGTTCTTCTTTATTTCAGAAGGCATGTTAAAAATATCTGTGAGGACAACCCTCTGATATTGTGTTGTACCGTTAGAAATAATACATACTGGAGTTGCAGGATCAAAGCCATTCTTGATGAGCTCTGAAGATATCTTCTCTGAGTTTGAGATACCCATCATTATGACTATCGTTCCACCAACATTCTTTAAAGCTTCCCAGTTGATTTCTCCTTCTTTTAGAGGGTGTCCGTTTATTATCGTAACTGATGAAGAAATACCTCTGGATGTAACAGGTAATCCAACATAGGTAGGAACTCCGATGGCGCTCGTTATGCCCGGTATAACTCTGAACTTTATTCTGTTTTTTCTCAAGAATTTTATCTCTTCATCTCCCCTTCCAAAAAGAAAAGGATCACCTATCTGAAGCCTTACTATAACTTTTTTTGTCTTACAATAATTAAGCACAGCTTTTTCAAATTTTTTCTGGCGTTGGTCAGCTGTTTCTCCTTTTTGGTGAGGAATCTTTATGCAGTCAGGGGGTGCAATATCAATGATTTCATTGGGGATAAGGTAATCATAGATGAGCACTTCTGCTTTTTTGAGCACTTTATAACCCATTATAGTAATTAGGCCTTTATTTCCGGGACCGCTTCCAACAATATACACAGTACAGCTTTTCCTTGAACTTTCCACAATCCATGATAAATTTCAGTTTAATTTAATGTTTATTCTTCACAGAAAAAGAACATGATAAAGATAGGCTAGAAGTCTTCTTGAAATATAGTCGAAAGCTTATAATTATGATTAGTTATATTACATAAACACGAACTAGCACAAGCCAAATTCCGTAACAATAAAGTCAACAAAAAGCGATTTAATGTACAGATTGCGTAAAAATTTGTTCCCAATTCATTGAAATAATTATTTTAAATAAAAACAGGACAACTCTCAGTTGAGAGAAAATGATACTGCCAATAAACCACACGTTCATAGATTACGCAGGGTTTGCACTTCTTGGTATTCTAATAATTGAATTTGTAATTGAAATATACAGGGGTAAGGTCAGATCCTATAACATATTCCCCTTTAAAGGGCCGTCTGTTTCTGAAGGGAAAGCCTCAGCTTCTATAAAGGCTCTCGCGGAAGTTTTTGTATACGATATTCTGGCTTCAGAACCGCTTTCGGAGTGCCACACAGGGGCTTATTATTCTAAAAAACCTCACTCAAAAAGGACAGCTCATCTTCTTTTCTTCTACGGCTTCATAATGCTGATATTTTCAACAATCTCAGGTTTTATATTTGACAAGTGGGTTAACCAGAGCTCCTTTTTGCCATCTTACTATTTAGGTCCTCTTGGAGAGGCCGTTGAACTCGGCCTGGGAACTATCGGAGGAATACTCGTGCTCATCGGCTTTATAATATACTGGCCCTCACGGTTTAGAGGCGAACCCAGTTCAAGAATAACAGGGACCGATCTTTTCATAGTACTGCTTGTGCTGACGGTGTTAACAGGGTTTGTGCTTGAGGTCGTCGAGTTCTTTTTTGTTTATTGGGTAGCCGCAGCTTTCTGGATTCACATGTCTATAGTCTTTTTGCTTTTTATAACGATGCCTTATACCAAGTTTTCACACGCTCTGTATCAGATAATCTGGAACTACTATGAAAGATATTCAAGAAGAACCGGGAAACAACCTAAAATTCCTTCGGGGGTGAGCTAAAGATGCCGACTTTCGTCTATAAATCAAGGTGTGTTGGATGCGGGGATTGTGTTGACATTTGCCCTAGCGATATAATGCATTTCACAAAGGACAGGAAGACTGTAAACGTTGAGCCTGACGCATGCTGGGAATGCATGAACTGTGTCAAGGTATGCGCGAGGTTTGCGATAGATGTCAGGAGCTATGCCGACTTTGTTCCCATGGGGCATTCGATATCAGTTTTTAGAGACGAAAAGAGTCAGAAAGTTTACTGGAGGATAAAATACAGAAACGGGAAAGTTAAAGAATTTGCATTTCCAATAAGGACAACGCCGTGGGGTTCTATAAGGCCTCCGTACGAAATGCCTGAACCTGACCCTCAGGACCTTTATTCTCCAGTGCTTTCATTTGAAAAAGAAAGCGTCAAAAGGGTAGAGGTGAGTACAAAATGACTCGCGTTAGCTACGTAGATTCAGATATTTTAATAATAGGAGGCGGGATGGCAGGCTGTGGCGCAGCATGGGAAGCGAGGTACTGGGGAAGAAATCTGAAGACTGTTCTGGTTGAAAAGGCAAACATAGACAGGAGCGGAGCTGTTGCGATGGGCCTTTCGGCCATCAACACATATCTTGGGTTAAAGTATAACGAAAACACGATAGAAGATTATGTAAATTATGTAAAAACCGATCTTATGGGAGTTGTCAGAGAAGACCTGGTTTACGATTATTCAAGGCATGTCGATTCTACTGTTTACCTCTTCGATGAATGGGGATTGCCCATCTTTAAAGACGAAAACGGTAGATATGTAAGGGAAGGAAGATGGCAGATAATGATACATGGGGAGTCATACAAGCCTATAGTTGCTGAAGCTGCAAAGAAGTCAGCTTCAGAAATCTATAACAGAGTCATGGTGACGCATCTCTTAAAGGACAGTCAGAACCCGAACAGAGTCGCTGGAGCCATTGGATTTAACGTTAGAGATGGAAGGGTTTACGTTTTCAGGTCAAAGGCAGTAATAGTTTCAGCAGGCGGAGGTTCCCAGATATACAGGCCGAGATCAACTTCTGAAGGCAAAGGTAGAACATGGTATCCGCATTGGTCAAGCGGGTCTTCTTACGGCCTTCTAATTGAAGCCGGAGCCGTAATGACCATGATGGAAGCAAGGTTCTCTGTCCCGAGGTACAAAGATGGTTATGGGCCTGTAGGAGCATGGCAGCTCATGCTTAAAGCAAAACAGACCAACGCGTACGGACAAGACCCGTTCTCTCTTCATAAAGAAGAACTCAAAAAGCTTTATGACGGAAAATATAAGTACGTTGACGCTTTTCCTACTCCCACAAATTTAAGGGTTTACTCCAGCCTTCTTGAACTTAGACAGGGAAAAGGGCCGATATACCTTCATACAGAACAAGTCCTTACAGAAAAGAACGAAGAACTTGGGTGGGAAGATTTTCTAGACATGACTATAACTCAGGCTATACTCTGGGCTGGACAGAACATAGATCCGATCAAGTCGCCTTCAGAAGTTCTTCCATCAGAACCTTACGTCATGGGTTCCCACGCTACTGAGTGCGGAGCATGGGCAAGCGGTCCCGAAGATATAGTAATAAAGGAAGCTAGCTCTGTTGATGAAAGGGGAACAAGCTACAGCTGGGGTTACAACAGAATGAGTACGTTGGACGGTCTTTTCCTTGCGGGAGATGCATGTGGAGCAAGCCCTCACAAATTTTCATCTGGATCTTTTACAGAGGGAAGGATAGCGGCAAAATCGGCTGTAAGGTACATAAAAGAACACAGTGATGAAAAAGTTTCTCTTGACAGTTCTCAGGTTGAACAGCTTACAGTAAAGATATTTGAGCCTATGGAAAGGTACAACAAAAACAAGATAATGATAACAGGAGGAAAGGTATCTTCGAACATGATGTGGTATGATCAGGGAATGGCAAGGCTTCAGAAGCTCATGGATGAATATGCTGGGGGCTGGGGTTCATGGTACACAACCAATGAGTACATGTTGCTAAAGGCTAAGGAACTCCTTGCGTACCTTAAAGAGGACTTTATTAATTATGCAGTTGCTGAAGATTATCACCAGCTTCTCAGAACTTGGGAGCTCTGGCACAGGATACTAACAGCTGAAGCAGTTGTCAACCACATGCTCTTCAGAAAAGAGACAAGGTGGCCTGGTTATTATGTCAGGAGCGATTTCCCAGCTCTGGATGACGATAACTGGAGAGTTTTCGTAAACTCAAAATATGATGCAAAAACAGGCGCATGGGAACTTTGGTCCGTTCCAGTTGTTGACCTGAGGCGATCTGAATGAAGCTGATAATAAACAATCCTCCGCCATATGGCGGGAAGCTCATAAAAAACATAGATAAAAAAGAACATGAACTGAAAGGGGTACCTTTTTATGATATAAAACCTGAAATCGACAGAAAATCAGGAGCTCCGATAAGGAACGTTTACAGGGAGATCATATCAATATGTTATGGCTTCTTTAGTCCTCTCGACAGGTTCATGACAAGGGAAGATGTTAATTCTGTGTTAAATCAAAGAAGGCTGCCTAACGGATACATATTTCCGCTACCAATAATATTCGACGTTGACAAAGAAGAGATTAAAAAGATGCAGCTCAGAGAGGGTGACAGGCTTTATCTCAGATTAAAAGGAAAGCCTTTTGCATACATAGAAGTTGAGGAAATGTGGGAATTCAATCCTGAAGAAATTGCTGTTAAAACTTTTGGAACGCCTGAAAAGAACTCAGACGCCCTGAAAAAACCTCTTGACGAAAAGCACCCAGGTTTTAGCATATACCGCAACATGAGCGGGTTTGCGATAGCTGGCAAAGTATACCTAACAAATGAACCAAAGTTCAAGGAACCGTACAGCAGGTTCTGGTATCCCCCTGAAATGTCTAGAGAGGAGTTTTCCAGAAGAAACTGGAGAACTGTTATAGCTCATCAGACAAGGAACGTCCCGCACACAGGTCATGAGCACCTTATGAAAGAGGCCGCGTTTATGGGAGACGTTGAACCTTGTAGGGGCATACTTGTGAACGCTATAGTAGGCGCAAAAAGGATAGGGGATTTTGTTGACGAAGCCATTCTTGAAGGGCATGAAGCTGTTAACAGGTATGGATACATAAAACCAGAAAGGCATATGGTCACATTCACTCTCTGGGATATGAGGTACGGCGCCCCGCTAGAGTCTTTACTTCATGGAATAATAAGACAGAACATGGGTTGCACCCATCATATGTTCGGCAGGGATCACGCAGCAGCTGGGGATTACTTTGACCCATATTCAACACAGGCTCTATGGACAAAAGGGCTTCCTAGTTATGGTTTCGATGCACCACCATACGATGTTGAAAAGGGGCTTGAAATAAGGCCTGTGAACATGCAGGAATTCTTTTACTGTCCACGCTGTAACGAAATAACTTACAGCGAGACGTGTGGTCACAACGAAGCTCAGAGGTTCAGCGGGAGCTTTGTAAGGGGACTAATAGCTGAAGGCATAAAACCCCCTTCTGTTATATTCAGGCCTGAAGTTTATGATGTTATAGTGAAATGGTGGCGCGTTTTTGGTTACCCATTTGTGAACAAGAGGTACCTAATGCAAAAGGAGGAAGAGCTTGAGGTGGAGGTGGAATAAATGACTTATAAAATAGGGCTTGTGCTCGATGAAGAAAGGTTGAAGCTTATAAAAGGAACAGAACTTGAGAAAGAAACCAAGGACCTTTTTGGTGGGGCGCTAAAGATGATAGACGTTGAAGTAACAGAAGACCAGGCAAAGAAGCTTTCTCAGCTTTTTCCAAGAGTTAGGATAGATTCAAGAGGCTACGTCGAGGAAACGCCTATAGTTTTTAGAAGAGAGCTTTTTAAAGCTGTGCTATCAAAAGGTACAGGCAAAGATGCTATAGATGAGATCCTTCAAAGCGAAAAAATTAACGAAATTGTTAAGCTTTCAAGGACAGAGGATGAGTATCTCCCGCCTCCTTAAAAATTGACCTTCATGGTTTCAGTTGTTTTGCGTACAGTTGAGCCAATTTCAATAGTCATCTGCAGGCTTCATGAAATGAGAATTGTAGTAATATCATTTGATGCAACAATAGGGCTTTTGGGTGATAGCCAGGATGTCAGAGAAAATAGATTATGAAAGTTTGCCTTTAGAGGAAGTTATAAAACAACTTAATGTAGACCCTGAAAAGGGACTTGATGATGCAAGGGTCAGGGAAACGCTTAGTAAATATGGTTATAACGAAATACCTGAAAAGAAGGAAAGTGTGTATAAAAGGTTTGCTAAAAAGTTTTGGGGCCTAACGGCATGGATGCTGGAGATAGTAATGGTGCTGAGCATAATAATAGGGCACTACCTTGAAGCCTACATAATTGCCGGGCTGCTTCTGGTAAATGCTGTCATAGGATTTATCCATGAAGAAAATGCTGCCAGGGCACTTGAACTTTTAAAACAGAAGCTGCAGGTAAGTGCCAGAGTTCTTAGGAATGGTGTATGGACTACGATTGCTGCAAGAGAACTTGTCCCCGGCGACATTGTTAGGGTCAGAGCTGGGGATGTTGTTCCTGCTGACATGAAAGTCATAACAAAAGATGAAATGGAGGTTGATCAGTCGGCGCTTACGGGGGAGAGCATGCCAGTAATTAAAAGGGTAAATGACGTCCTTTACTCAGGTTCAGTGATAAGGAGGGGAGAAGCGACAGGCATCATAGTCAGGACAGGCCTGAACACCTTTTTTGGCAAGACAGTTCAGCTGGTTCAAATAGCAAGGCCAAAGCTGCACATGGAAGAAATAATTTCTAGAATAGTGTCCATGCTGCTGGTAATAGTTGGCGCGCTTTCTGCTGTAATGTTTGTTGTCACATATATGCTAATGCACAACGTTTACTTTTTGTTTACCTATGTCTTGCCTCTTGTGCTAACGCTGATAGTTTTTGCTGTTCCGGTAGCCCTGCCAGCAATGTTCACAGTTACTATGGCTGTGGGGGCCATAGAAATGGCAAAAAAGGGAGCACTGATAACAAAGCTGAACGCGGTTGAAGATGCAGCATCTATGACTGTGCTGAACGCTGACAAAACGGGAACGCTTACGCTTAACAAATTGGCTGTTACCAACATTGTACCAATGAATGGTTACAGTGAAGAGGAAACAATACTTTATGGTGCGCTTGCATCTCAGGAGGCAAACCAGGACCCCATTGACCTGGCCTTTATCAAGGCAGCAAGGGAAAGGGGTCTTGACATTACCAAATTTAAGGTAAAGGAGTTCAAGCCATTTGACCCTTCAACTAGGAGGACAGAAGCACTTGTTGATGATGGTTCAGTTAATTTCAGGGTTGCAAAGGGGGCTGTAAAAACCATTTCTGAGGAACTCTGCCATGAAAAACTTAATGAGGAAACAGAGGAAATGATGAACAAATTCGCCAGCAGTGGTTACAGGACGCTAGCGGTTGCCAAATTTGATGACAGTGCCTGGAAAATGGTTGGGCTCGTTGCGCTGTACGATATGCCACGCCAAGACACACCATTTCTTATTCAGGAAATAAGGAAACTTGGCGTTAGGGTGAAGATGCTTACCGGTGATGCAAAGCCCATAGCAAGAGAAATAGCAAGGATGGTGGGGCTTGGTGAAAACGTTGTAAGCGGGAGGGAGCTCAGGGAACTGCTGGAAAAGGATCCTGAAAGGGCAGGTGAACTTGCTGAAGAAGCTGATGTGTTTGCAGAAATATATCCGGAGGACAAGTACTTTGTGGTTAAGAGCCTTCAGACGAAGAAAGAAGTGGTAGGAATGACGGGTGACGGCATAAACGATGCGCCAGCACTTAAACAGGCTGAAGTGGGGATAGCCGTTAGCAATGCTACTGATGTGGCCAAAGCCGCTGCAAGCGTTGTCCTTACCGTTGAAGGACTTACTGGAATAGCTGAACTGATAAGGATAGGCAGGTCAACGTACCAGAGAATAGTGACCTGGATACTCAACAAAATTGTTAAGACCTTTGAAATAGCTGTGTTCATAGTACTGGCATTTCTGTTTTCAGCATTACTCTATCATAAGCCGCTTTATGTGGTTTCATCACTTGATATAATACTATTCCTGTTCCTCATAGACTTTGTCACAATTTCCCTTTCAACTGATAACGCAAGGGGTTCTCCAGTGCCTGAAAAGTGGGATGTACCAAAGATGGTAAAGCTTGGTGTTGGCCTTGGTGCATTCACCGTAACGGAAATGTTCGGGCTGCTGTTGATGGCGATGGATTACTTCCGAATACAAAATATGAATGTTATCAATACATACTTCTTTACGGCAATAATGTTCATGGGTATATTGACACCGTTCATAGTCAGAGAAAGGGGATCATTCTGGATTTCAAGGCCTGGCAAGTACCTTACAGTTGCGTCCTTAGCAGATATTGCGGTTGTATCTCTGATAGCACTGACAGGGCTTGCAACTCCATGGGGAAGGTTGCTTACACCAATAAGCTGGGGAGAATATGCATTTGTGCTGGTTTATACT
>JAWDMM010000040.1:0-11525 GCA_046536595.1 Nitrososphaeria archaeon
GATGTAGTTAAATCTGGGTCCGTTTATCTGGTCAATGCATCATGGATAGTTCCTAATGTGCAACCCAGCAAAAGCTCAACGTACGTAGCGGTTTGGGTTGGAATTGACGGTTACAACGACAGCACAGTAGAACAGACAGGAATACTTGCTGAGAGCCAGCAAGGAACAGTAAGCTATTCCGCCTGGTACGAATTCTATCCTTCTGCTTCTGTATCTGCTCCTAAAAATGATACAGTCAAACCCGGTGATTTGATAGTAGCGTGGGTCCAGTACAATGCTAACACAGGTACATTTACTACAGTGTTGAAGGATGTTACCGAACATTGGACTTTCACGTCACCAGCTACAACCGTTTCAGGTGCAGATAGAGACTCCGCTGAATGGATAGTTGAGAGACCTGCAATTGCAGGCTCGCTCACGACGTTAGCAAACTTCAATGTCACATATTTCGGAGAATACTACACACAAGTTGCCAATACCTGTTACTTTAATAATCTAATATTGATAGGTAATTCAAACTGGTTCAGCATAACCATGATGAGCAATAATGGCAAAACTCTGGCTTCTCCTTCATCGCTGATAAACGGAAACAGCTTCAATGTAACCTATAGCAGCTCCTCATCATCGCAATCAACTACACCGCATTCGCACAAGTGAACCGCTATATCTAAGTTTGTTTTTTTTGTCATGAATTAGCAGTTTAAAAATAGATAGGTTTGTATTTCTGGATTCGAGCAAATTTGTGCACATGAGCAATAGGGTGGTAGCAGAGACCTAAGGCCTCCTTCTTTAAAGAGATAAAGTATAAACAACCATACATTTTAATGTGTTAGTGGTTTAAGCCGATACCACAAATCAGGGCATTGTGAACTGCAAATGTAATGGCCCATCCTACTGACGTTGCTGGCCCTGCAAAATCCTCAGATGGACCGCTGACATCAGAAATCAGGGGGATTGCATCTGTAGTAGTTCCGTGCATGGATCCCTAGTCAACTCAAACAGCGATATCGCCTTGGCCTATGATATAATGCCAATTGCATCTACCATAGCGCCTTTGTCCAGAAACCTGTCCACAAACACTGCGATATTGACTGTGGATAGGCCTTTATCCAGCAAAGAATGTATTTCACCGTTGGTAATTAAATACGGATTTGAAAAACCTGCAGTTAATGAGACAGTGACATTAACGTTGCTATACTTGCAACCCTACATAATGTGTTTTTGGCTGCTTTAACAGCTCTCATAAATGAAATAATATTTTTTGATTTAAGATAGTTTACAAGCTTTTTGCGTTCTTTTTTAAAGTCAAAATCGTCCAAAGCATAATGGTGAACAATGTGAGATACATTTGACATGAATCCGCCATTTAAAACGGTTGAAATCGCCCTGTTCCTGAAATTAACCTTCAAAATGACATCATTGTCGTTTTTAAATGATTCAATATTATTTAAAGTCAAAGCTTTGTATTAAATCGTTATGTTTGCAGATGCTGCGTTGAATAAATCATAAAGAATCAGCATTTAATGGATTAGCATAAAATAACAAAAATTAAAAAGTTTGTCTACCAAAAACTCATTTAGTAATTATTTAACAAAGATTTGAAGTATCTTATCCCGAAATTTCCGCAAATTTGAACGGCCCCCTGTATGGCAATTATGTTTTTACAGATGTTAACGGCAATGTCAATGTGCTTGTTCAAACTAATGTTTCAATTGCATTTACCATTTCATCAACCAACGGCGGATATGGAGTTTCAGGAATACAGCTAAAATCAAGCGGAACAACATCTAATCAGATTCAGGGTATTGCTGAAAATGGCACCGCTAACTTGCATGAATCAACCGCAAATGGTACTGCTAACTTGCATGAATCAACCGCGAACGGCAACGCATTTCTTGAATCTGAAAAATGAACTTTTATTGAAACCTATTGCCATTTTATAAGTGCCAGAACAGAGAGACTATTTGAACTTACCTTCAGACCTAAAATTTGAGAAACTCACAAATGCGTATGAAAAATTAGTCGTAGATGTATTTGCGGGGCAAGGATATTCATAAAATCATGCTCGGGGGCATTCTTGACTTTTAAGCTTTTTCAGAGCCCCTTAGCTCCTTAGATAGCTCCACAAGCCCCTCTCCCTTGTAATCAATGCCGTATTCCCTAGCTATCTTCTCACAGATGTTTCCCTCTATTATGCTCTCAAAGTCACCGTACATGTCCCTCAGAGCCTTAACAAACAGCTCAGGCTTCTTCAATATATCATCTGGGTCAAGTTTGTGCGTCTTCTCAAGGTGGTACATTACAGCGTTCTTTGTTATCTCCCCTCCATAATCAGATATTGCCTCCTCAACGAGCTTCCTAAGCTTTGCTATTTTAGGTCATCATCCTAAATTCGGCTCTGCCTTGGCTGAGGTCTGAATCAATATAGTAAAGTGGTCCATCAGGCTTCTTGGTCAGGTAGAACAGGATCCCATTTACCACATGCACTGACCACTCCATATGCACATATTTGCTAACTATTTTCAATGAGACATAATCCCTGTAGCCATAAAACATAGTAGGCATGTTGAATTTTCTATCAAGCTCTGTCATGCTGTTTATGAAAAATTCATAACCAGTCGGATCGTTCGTTGCTATGGGTTCATCTGAAAGCAGGTCCACTATGTTTACATATTTTCCTGTTTTTAACCGTTCTTTAAGCGCTCTTGAATATCTATCAACATCGCTTCTATCAACATCGCTTATAATGTTCAACATTTCCATGCTGCCTCCTGCCATGGATTCTATTGTTTCCCTTTCTGATCTTTCACTTGACAGTTGAGAAATGATCAAGTTTACACCATAACCGGCCTTAAGGAAATCTATCGCAACCCACTGTCTTATAGTTTTTCCAATTTCAAAATGAACTGAGGAGTCCATGGCGGTAAGTATTCTGTATGCTTTTGGAACAATGAACTTTAACGAAATTTCTGAAGGACCAGTAATGAATTTTACGTTCTTTGGCTTTATGAAAACATCTGTAAGCATGGGATTCACGATTTTAAAGCCATTTTCCATTGTAAGATAATAATTTGCATTCTTTATTTGGTAATCCCTGTCCTTTAGCAGCTTCACCTTCCTTACTACCTTGCCAAGTATTTCCTCGTATTCAATGCTTATTATGGCATCGCTAATAAACCTGACCTGCTTAGCAACTGGGTTAAGGCCCTCAGAAATCAGGACAAGGGAGCCGGATTTGTTTTTAGCAGAACCGTAAACTAGCTGAAGGAAAGGCCTTATCTCGCTTTCATTCTTTACTCCATAAAACATGGCATCAAGGGAATCCACTATAACAAGATCTCCCATTTCAAGCGCCTGTGCAACACTGGAAAATGCAGCTGAAGGATCACCGCTCATCATGCTTATAACCTTCAAGTCAGCAGAATGGCCAAACACTTCAAGCTTTTTTCTGAGTGAAATTTCAGGCTCAGCATATGATATGTAGGTGCACTTTCCCCTCCTTGCGCATGAAGCCAGCGCAAGCGAGGTCTTTCCAATTCCTGGGTCGCCCTCTATTAGAGTAACATAGCCCGGTGTGTTTATAACATCAAGTAAGTCCCTGCCCATATAAACAATATAATATGTATATCACTCATTTATATATTTATTACTTCGCTCGGTAGTCTTGCCGGCAGTGTGACTTATAATCTTCCTATCAGGTAAACCTTATACTCCGTTTTCATGAAATATGATAGCTCCCTTGGGTGAATTTTATGATGATCTTCATCTATCACAGCAGGCTGGTTAAATCAACATATTCGCAGCGTGCTTTTAGCACGCGGTATCAAAAGAATCCTTGAAAGATATTCTAAACCTTATTATACAGATAATTATTTCACCGTGATTTTTTATGCTTCCAGCAGAGTTCCTCGCATTCCTTATGCTAGGCACTCTCTGATCTTAAATTTCTGTTGACCCCATCTGTTCATACATTAAACTATTCAAAGCGATGGTACATACATTTCTAAAGCATTATATTGGGAGTACTGTTGTGGAACTACTAATTGGGATTAATTTTTTACGCAAGCACCGGCGATATAATCTTTTGGTTTATACAATCAACAAGCCCTTTGTCAGTCAGAGCGTAATCTGGTATAGCAGTAATGGGTAAAAACGTCATAGTTGAAATAGCTGAACTAAGTTTTGATCCCATTTCTTTTGTAGTTTTATCAAACTTATTTTCTATCTCAGCCATTTTTTCAGGTTCTTGATCGCTTATTATTCCGCCAATAGGCAACGGGAGGCTCAAAATTATTTGCCCATTTTTTACCAAAGACATACCGCCGTTATTTTCAATTATATAATTGACAGCTTTTACTATATCAGCCTTGTTTGTTCCAACACTTACTATGTTGTTATCATCAGGCGCTGATGATGAAGCCATAGCTCCTTCCTTTAATCCGAACCCAGTTACAAACGCTGTGCCGACTTTTCCTGTTCCTTTATGTCTTTCTACCACTACTGCATATAGCAGATCTTTTTCTGGGTCAGCTAAAACTTCACCTGAAACAGTTTTAACCTCAAAAATCTTCCCTTTTCTCCTAAAGGGATTCTCATCATTTACTTCAATTGCAAGTACCTTGGCTGTTTCTCCTTTTGCTTTTACGGTTATATCATTTTCTGAGATTTTTCTTGCATTTTTAAATGTAGTGAGCATAAACTCTGGCCTCGTTGGCGGATTGAATTTATAAATGTAGTTTCCGTTCCAGCTTACTAAAATTCCCTTGCTCATAACGCCTTTTATTTTTACCTTTGTAAAATCTTCAAGAAATATTATATTGGCTAGCTTTCCTGGTGATATAGAACCAACTATACTATCGATCATGTACATGTTGGAAACGTTATATGATGCCATTCTGTATGCATCTTCTGGCGCAATACCTTCTTCTATAGCCATACGAACTACTTTATCAATGTGCCCATGTACTATTACATCCTTTGCATATACATCATCTGTGCAGAATCCTATTCTATCACTTGGAATTCCAAATTCTTTTATTATCGCTATGTTTTTCTTTAAAAAATGTGTAACAGAAGATTCTCTGATCATAACATACATTCCTCTACGCGCTTTTTCGTACATTTCTTCTGGACTATAACTTTCATGATCTAACCTTACGCCAGCTAAACAGGCTGCATTTATTTTGCTATTATTAGCCAGCGGCAAACAGCCAAATATAGGTTTATGCAAATTATTTGCCAAGATTATTGAGCGTATAACATCAGTATCTTTATTTGTTATGAATTCAGCTACAGTCTCCCATATTCCCCAAGAATAATTTTTATTAAGAAGTTCTGAAGCCTGATCGTAACCAAGTTCATAAGCAAGTGTTGAAGATGGAATTGTATAGGGTAACTTTGACGGTACTCCCCAAAAAAGCGTAAAAGGTATCGAAATAACTTCATTTATAGTTTCTTCTACACCTCTTTTTCCTAGAACTGAATAGGTTTCATCAAGACCACTAATGATAGCGGTTGTACCGTATTTTAAAACAAGTTTTCCAAACATTGTAATAGATAATTTTGTAACTTCATAATGTATATGCCCATCAATAAAACCTGGCACAAGTATAAGACCATTAGCATCAATGATCCGTGTGTTTTGATTTACTTTAATGCTATCACCATAAGAAGTGATGTAACCTTTATGTATTCCAACATCTACTTTCTCTAGCTTTTTTGTAAACACGTTAAAGACTGTGCCATTTTTTATAACAATTTCGGGAGCCTTTTCGCCTAAGGAAATTGAAATTAATTCTTCCAAAAGATTTTGTTCTAACATCATAAATTAATATTTTATGTCGATACTTATAAATATATAGGTTCTTATAGTGGTGCCGTTAACTTAAGCTCATTCTGATCACCTCATGCTTGCAATTAACAAAATTGGCTTAATCCATTCTGGAAGCTAATCATTGGAGAGTGGCGCTAACCAATTTCCTCGTTCGTGAATACATAATTATAGAAGAACCTGAAGGCTTGCTGGTTAACTTGCATGGACAATTTGTGGCCTTCTGCCAACTCTTTTATGCTTCATATATTCAACCTTATCTATAATTTTCTTAAGGTCTTGATCACGTACAAAGTGATCAACTAAGCCCATCTACATGCATCTGCGTACCATAAAGCTCCATCTGTGTATAATGTATACAGGTTTCTTACTGTATTAGCTTATAGTGCGCATCTTTGGAAATGTATACAAGCTAATATAAAAAAAGAGATGCTTTAAGCTTTGTCCAAAGGTGAACCAGACCCACGCTTTTTTCCTACAGCATTTATATCTGTTTCATCTATTAATGCGTATTAATTCATGCTTAAATCCAGCACTGATGAATAATTTTTGATTTACTAACATATGACTCCTCTTTATTATTGGCTCAAGGACAGCTATCCTCAAACTTGAGAAATAAAGCATAGATTATAAGTGCTATCGGGTCGCTTTTCTGGTTTAAATGATCGTTTGCCAGAAATAGGACCCACTGAAAATAAATTTTAGCGAACAGAACCCTAACAATCAGTACACACGCAAGTACAGCATTTTAATTATAATTAACATAATTTATTTTTTGATTAACTTTTGGTTTAATCTTATGTTGCCTTTTGTTTAAAAAAGTATGCGATAATATTTTGAACTTTTTTGCAAAGTTTATCTTAAGGTTATCATGTAAGTCTTTAAAGCAGAGTTTATACAACTAGCCAATTTCCTGTTAAGCCTTATCTTGTTCATTTGCTAAATCGTTAAAACCGGAGCCTTAATGAATTTCTTTAAAAAAGCGAAATTTTATACTTGTAGGAGTATTGACTAAAAAGAAAGGTTTATATATTAAAATTTTAAAATAATATTACTATGGATAATAAAATGTCTGAAGGTACAAAGCAATCTTATCCATGGCTTCAATATGGGTTAAGCTGGAATCCAAGAAAAAATGTAAGTACAACACAATACGTGCTTTACGCAGTACAGATAGCCGTAGTAATAATATTATCCTATCTGAGCGTAGTTATGTTAGGGCCATTAAGCTATTCTGGAATATCTTTGTTTTACTTTGTAACCCCATTCTTCATGGTATTTTCTATGTGGTGGGGCTTATGGGGTATGCTCGGTGGATATCTTGGAGCTGTAATCGGTGCAGGGCTGATGGTAGGATTAGGAGTAGTTCCATCACTTCTATATGCAACAGGTGATTTAGTGTATCCATTGCTAGCGTTTATAGCTTACAGAGGATTTCTCGCAAAGAGAGGAATTGATCCATTATGGAGGGATCTGGTATATAAGGAAATTCATGGGGTGCCAGCTAAAAGAGGGGCAGCTTGGGGATGGTTCATACTACTTAACGGAATAATATTCAATATACCAAGTGCGGAACTTGGTGTAGGGATTCAGTATGCCTTGGGGCTGATTCCTCCAAGTGCATTTTGGTTCTGGTGGTGGGGTTGGTTTATATCAGATGCAATACCTCTTATAATAATAACACCAATAATTGTCAAGGGGCTGAGTAACTTAGTAGAAAGGCAGGGATTAGTAAATCTAGGATGGATTACGTGATCATATCAGTACACACGCAAGTACAGCATTTTAATTATAATTAACATAATTTATTTTTTGATTAACTTTTGGTTTAATCTTATGTTGCCTTTTTCAGACCAAATTTTCAGCCCTTAGTTAAAACTGATGGCTTTACATTAACTTGTTTAATTTCTTATTCAAGAAGCCCTTGTCAGCTTATTGTTCCCATACCAACAATAGGTTTAAAAATGTTGTCATCGTTACAGCTCGCCAATTTCTTGTTAGGCTTTATTTGTTATTCTTTAAAACGTTAAAAACAGATGAAAACACTAATAAATTTTATCATAAGAGTGAAATTTTACACTTATAGGACTACTGGCTAAAAAGAAAAGTTAAAAAATTACAACACTTAAATCCTAAGTATGTCGAACCCCGATAAAATTAAGGAGGACGCTGAAGCAAGGACGTCAAAGAAGTATGTAAGGACTTTTATTTTTTCGATGCGAGTAGGTACAGCAGTAGAAAAGCTTCATGTTATAACCAAGGCTATGATGATAATCGTCCTTTCGGTAATCGCTCTTTATATGTTTGATGAAGTACCTCCAGATATATATGGCCTGGCGCTTCTTATCTTAATAGTATTTTCCTTACTGTTAGTAGCGAGGGTAGGAAAGTACCTTGTAACGTCATACTTGGCCCTGGCGCTTCCAGTGCTTCTTGGAGAATTTATCTGGTGGCTCGTCTTTAACAGAAACTTACCAGGTTCACCAACTTACATTTATGCTTGGCCAGGCTTTTTACCGATTGGGCTTTCTACCATAATGTTTGTTTTAGTATTCGGACTCGTCTTTATTAAGACAAGGAAGATTACTTCATCATTAGTTGCTGCATTAATAGTGTGGTATATATTTATCGTTCCCGGAGATTTAGATACGTCAAAAATAACGACTTGGTTTACATTTCCTATCGGCAGGCCTATTGGGTTGCTAACCAGCTCTTTAGCTGAAATGGTAGCTGTTTCAAAGGCGATGGGATTTGCTGTGTTAATTTACACATCATTTTTGTTTCTGCTCACAACAAGGGACACTGAAATCGCGGGAGCTCTCGTTCAATTAAAGGCATCATTCAAGCAGGCTTTCTTTGTAGCTTTGATGTTTAGGAATTTAAATTTGATTCTCTTAGATTACGAGAACATAAGGATAGCTCAGAGGGCAAGAGGGGCAGGGATTATAAGAAAAAGTATATTTTCAAGGATAATTGACCTTGCATATATATCAATACCTCTTGTAGCTTCAATGATAAGGAGAGCGACTGAAATGGGAGTTGCTCTTTATGCGAGGGGTTTTGAAGCTTCAACAAAAATGACCCAGTACAAGGAGACAAAAAATTTAACTTATATGGACATAATAATCTGGATTATAATGATCGGGTTATTAATTTATACTGTTCTTCTACACCAGTCAATTACAGCGACTGTGATGAGGTTAATATAACGGGGTGATAAAAATGGCGCCAATAATTGAAGTTAAAAACTTTTCATGGAGATATCCTGCATTTGTAGGAAAACAGAATCCTTACGCGCTTGACGGATTAAACTTTCAGGTTGAAAAAGAGGAGTTTTTTGGAATTATAGGCCCAAGCGGTGCCGGCAAAACGACGCTCTGCTATGCGTTGACTGGAATTATACCACATGTATTTAAACCTCAGATGGGTAAAGAAGCAGAGGATCTTAAGGGTGAGATTTACGCATTTGGTCAGTTGCTGACAAAGGTTGAAACCGTATATAATCCAACTACAGGTAAGAATGAGGCAAAAATTATGGGGATGAAGCAGACCGCACCAAGAATGGGGTTGCTGCTACAGGATCCAGAAAACCAGTTCCTCAGGATGGACCTCTTACATGAGGTTGCATTTGGTATGGAACTCATGGGATTGCCCCCAGACGAAATAGAAAAGAGAGCAAAGGAGGCTTTGGAAATCGTTGGGCTCAGTTCCCTATGGCCCATGGCAGATTTAATGCATCCTTCAGAACTTTCTGGAGGTCAAAAACAGAGAGTAGCTATAGCTTCTTTTATAGCTATGAGGCCGGAAGTGCTAATATTAGATGAACCGACATCAGATCTTGATCCAGAAGGAAAGCTGAGCATAATTAAGGCCATAGATAATATTAGAAAAGAGTACAAGCTCACTCTCATAGTAGTTGAACATAACCCAGAGATAATGCTGAAATATGCTGATAGAGTTCTGGCTCTTGACAAGGGAAAAATGATAGCTTATGGAACAACAGAAGAAGTATATAAGGACGTCAAACTGTTTTACGAACATGGGCTTTACCCTTCAGATATTGCAAGGATTGGTTATGAAAGCAATTTAATGTACAATCAAAGGGTGCCTTTTGATGTAGACGAAGCCCTTAAGGCAATGAGCGGCATCACTCCAAACTTTTCTAACGTTAACCTTGATGATGAAATAGTAAAGGGTGAAAAAGAGATAATCAACGTCAATAACGTAAACTTTTGGTATGAAGACGGAACGCATGCGCTAAAGGGGGTTAGTTTTACAATACATGAAGGAGAATTTGTTGGTTTAATAGGCCAAAACGGGGCAGGAAAGACAACGATTTCAAGGATAATAGCTGGCATATACAAAAATTACAAGGGCACAGTTAAAGTGCTAGGAATTGACATAAGGGACAAAAAGATAGCTGATAAGATTCCCTTGTACGTTGGATACGTGTTTCAGAACCCAGACCATCAGATATTTATGAGGAGGGTTTATGATGAAGTTGCTTACGGTCTTAAAAACATAGGTTTAAGCAGCTCAGAGATTGAAGAGCGAGTAAAGGAGGCTTTAACATCTGTTGGCCTCTTGGAAAAGATAGATGAAGATCCGCTATTTTTGGGGAAGGGTGAAAAAAGGAGACTGGCAGTTGCTTCAATATTGGCTATGAAGCCATCAATACTCATTGTTGATGAACCAACAACAGGGCAAGACTTTAGGATGTCAGAAGATATAATGAATTTGATGGGAGAGCTTAATAAACATGGGACAACAATACTGGCCATAACCCATGATATGACTCTGATTGCAGAACATACAAAAAGGGTAGTGGTCATGTATCAGGGTAAAGTAATATTTGATGGACCTACTAGACAGTTCTTTGCTGACCAGGACCTTCTCGATAAAGCAGCCATAATACCTCCGCTTGCGGTAAGGTTAAGTCACGCTTATAGACAGCATATTGACCGCAACGCGCCAATGCTTATTAACGTAAGAGAATGGGTTAAGGCACTAAAGCCAGCTATAAAAATAAAAGCAGAGTAGGATATTTTAGATTCCGTTAACTTAATTTTTTAACAAAGCTCTATTTTTAGCAAATTGTTGCACCATCCACATAGGCTTGTAAAGTATGAATGAAACCTTTTCACTTGATAACGTCATAGCTAAAATTTGACCTAATGCTAAACTAAATGCCTTAGAAAAAGTTCTATCATAAACGGATAATCATCAACAATTACAATTGATAGTTTGCACTTGCGGGAGTCCTTTTTATAGGGGAAAAATATTTATACTTTCATACAAATTAGTTTTTTATGGTTACTAAATTAGAAGAGTTTATCTCAAAGCTTCCAAAGGCTGAGCTCCACCTGCACCTTGAAGGAACTCTTGAGCCTGAGATGATGCTAGAGAAGGCTAAGAAGAACGGGATAAAGCTTCCCTACAAAAGCATAGAAGACGCAAGAAACGCATACAGGTTTAAGGATCTCCAGTCATTCCTAGACCTTTATTATCTAGGCGTAAGCTCGCTGATCGATGAGCAGGACTTCTTTGACCTAGCTTATGCGTATTTTAAGAAGGCGGCTTCTCAGAACGTCAAGAGAGCTGAGGTCTTCTTTGACCCTCAGGCTCACACAAGGAGGGGCGTTGATTTTGGAACAGTAATAAAGGGGATACACAGGGCAGCGGTAAAGGCAGAGGA
>JAWDMM010000041.1:0-11480 GCA_046536595.1 Nitrososphaeria archaeon
TATGCAAAAAGTTTGGGCATACGATGCAATGGTCAGCTATGCTAAGAACGCAATGCTAATGGCATGAACAATTAAAGCCTATTGGTTAAGATAAAAAAGAATTATTCAACACAGCACCCGCCTCTAGAAGAGGCGAGGCTTTCGTTCATTTTGTAAATCGTTTACAAAAGCTAAAGTTCAAAATAGCTTTCCTCTGGATTTTCACGATTTTTGTTCTTATTTTTCCTTATATATAATATTATAAAGGTGCTCAAAGGAAACTTTAGACATCTTCACATTTGTTCAAAAGATGTTTCAGTTAAATTTAATAGCACCACTGATCTGCTATAGCTATGCTCGTATTCGTAAACATATTCGTTGATTCGCCCATGATGGACACTGTCCTTCAGAACCTAAACGGCCTTGATGAAGTTGTTGGGCTTTATGAAGTTACAGGAGAGTTTGATATAATTTCAATCATAAAGTGCAAGGACATAGAAGAGTTCAGGCACATACTGAAGGACAAGATACTGAAGATACCTGG
Organism: Nitrososphaeria archaeon; assembly: GCA_046536595.1. Taxonomy (GTDB): domain Archaea; phylum Thermoproteota; class Nitrososphaeria; order Conexivisphaerales; family UBA164; genus CAYFFZ01. The sequence continues at coordinate 524 of JAWDMM010000041.1, forward strand.
CGTAAAGAGTACCGTAAGCGCTGTTGTTCTGCATACCCATAAAGGAATAATAAACGATAATTAAAATTGCAGGTAAAGCCTTGCACAAAGTGCGGTAGACCGTCTTTTTATTACAGACCTTATTCAGGGGAATACCTTTGTAAGGGTTGCTTCGTTACCTCTGTCTACGACATAACGCTGGAAACAGTGAGAAAGCATGAAATGATAAAGTACGGAGAAAAGGTAGCTGTTGGAGTTTCAGGTGGTAAGGACAGCGTTTCTCTACTTTATGTCCTCGCAAAGTTCTTCAAGAGCAACGAGATAATTGCTGTTACTGTAGATGAAGGAATAAAAGGATATAGAGAAGAGGGCATTGAAATAGCCTCGAAGATTGCTTCACAGCTTAACGTCAAACACGTCGTTTATTCTTACAGAAACCTGTTCAGCTATACCATTGACGATGTTCAAGAGTACAAAGGTAAGTACTCATCGTGCACGGTCTGCGGCATATTCAGAAGAAGGGCCCTAGACGTAGCCGCAAAAGAGCTTGGGGCTCAGGTTCTGGCAACGGCACACAACCTTGACGACATACTGCAGAGCTACTTTATACTTTTAACTAACGGGGACACTGAAAGATTAAAAAGCTTTAACCCTGCTGTAGAAAGCTCTGAAGCCTTTGGCATAAGAAAAGTTCATCCTTTTTTCAGGATATACGAAAAGGAACTTGCCATGTTCGCCATGCTTAAGGGCTTTGATTTTCAGACAGTTACGTGCCCTTACATGCAGCAGGGTATAAGGTCTGAGATAAGGGACTTCCTGAACAGGCTGGAGGAAAGACACGCGGGCATCAAGTACCAGCTTCTTGACACATTTATGAGCTTTTACTCAAAGGAGTTCAAGGTTGGAGGACAGTACTGTAAGAGGTGCGGCTGGCCTTCAAAGAACGAGCTGTGTCAGGTATGCAAGACGATAGATTATTTAAATAAAAACAAGTATAAGCTGATGAGCGAGGACAATGAACTGGATAAACATAGCGATTGAGTCTGCATTATCATTTTTCGTTACCTTAACGATAACGCTTTACCTAGAGAGGGTTCTCAGGAACAAAAAGATGACGGTGCCAGATGCACACAAAAAGGATAAACCGCTGATACCGAGGCCTGGAGGCTTTGCCGTGTTAGCCGGCACACTTCTTGCTCTTCTTTTTGTAAGAAATTCATACGCTTTAGCCTTCATTTTTTCCCTGTCAATAGCTTTTTTGATAGGGCTTGCAGATGACATAAAGAAGTTTGGAGGACCTGAAAAGCCTCTCCTGGCAATACTGGCCGCTCTGCCAGTGATATTCCTGCACGCATATTCATCCACCCCCTACCTGCCTTATGTTGGAAACGTAACGATAAAGATCCTTTATCCGCTTCTCGTGCTAGCGGGCTTTCCCATATACACGAACGCAACCAACATGATAGACGTATTTAACGGCGTTGTGACAGGTGTCACTGCAATCTCTGTACTCCCTTTCCTGGTTTATGATTTTATCAGGGGAAACGTTGCTGGCACATACTTAGGAATAGCTTTTGAAGCGTCTCTTGTGGCTTTTTACCTGAGACACAGGTATCCTTCAAGGATCTTTCCTGGGGACAGCGGTTCTATGTTGATGGGTGCAGGAATAGTTGCTCTGATGATAATATCTCGAGCTGAAGTGATAGGCATAATTGCTACTCTTCCGCTGATATTCAACGGTTTTTTCATACTCTCTTCAATAGGAGGGTTTAAGGAACATTCGGAGCTTATGAGACCTTTGATAGTTCTTGATGACTACAGGATGATCGCCAACAGTGATCCAAAGGCACCTGTTACGCTTGCAAGGCTTATAGCGTCTCAGAGGCCTATGAGCGAGAAAGAGCTCGCAAACAGAATAATGTTGCTTAGCGTTATTTCGACAGCTTTGAGCTTTATAACGATGCTGGTGTATTACATTTGAAGGTTTCATCTGTAACGCTTTTGTCAATTACGCTTGTAGGTGCATGGATCCTCCTGCTGCTGAGCTTTTTCCTTATGAAACAGGCTCTCCTTATGACAGATGATCTGAGGGGAATAATTATAGAGCTTATAAGGGACCTTATAGGTCTGTTTATACTTGCGATCTGGGTCGTTGCTTTTTACATCATAAGAAGGTTTGTTGCAAAGCGTCTTCTCAAGGCTTAGCTTCTTTGATAATGCTCTCTATTATTCTGTATATGATAACAGTTTCGGATCTTAGCTCCTCGAGCTTTTCTTTGCCCTTTTGCGTTATGACAAACCTTCCGTCGCTGCTGACGCTGTATATAAAACCTTCCCTTTCAAGCTTCTTAAGAAGAGGATAAAGTGAACCGGGGCTAGGTGACCACATTCCATTTGTGTTCTTCCTAATAACATCTATCAGCTCTATACCGCGCGCAGGGTATGTACTTAAAAGGCTCAGTATGTAAAACTCAAGCAAACCCTTTGGAAGATGTACCGTTCGCTTCACAAATATATTACCCATGTGCAGATTAAAAGCTTAACGCGCTCAGACAAATGCCTTCATTTCATGCGTCAAGATAAACTCTGAATCATCATCGCACTACTGATTAGCGATTATGCCTTTATTTCTTTTTCGGAACGTTAAGGAAAAAGGGCCTTTCGCTGACCTGAGAGTTAAGCAGGCTGAGCCTGCAAGTAAGTTCCTGTGCCACGGGTATTATGTCGTCTATTATGTAAGAAATGTTTTCCTCCTTAACGCCCACGTCCTCGAGTTCCCTGAGCTGCGGAACAAACGGCAGCGCTCCAAGGTACGGCAGCCCGGTTTCTTCCAGCTTATCCTTAAAGTATCTGCTTCCGAACAGCTCTACTTTTTCTTTGCTGTTAGGGCAGATAAAGTAGCTCATGTTTTCAAGCCCTCCAATCACAGGAACGTTGAGCTTCTTGAACGTGTCGACAAGCTTTAGTGCAACGTTGACTGCAGCTGGTTGTGGCGTTGAAACTATTACTGCGGCGTTTATCAGCCTGTCCTGCCCGAGAGTTATAGGAACATCGCCTGTACCCGGAGGCAGGTCCGCTATGAGGTAATCAAGCTCTCCCCAGTCAACCTTTTCCATAAAATCATGGACCGCTTTGCTAAGCATTGGCCCCCTCCATATCACGCTTGAGTTCTGAGGGACAAAGTATGCAAGCGAGATTATCTTTATCCCCTGATGAATTGGAGGTATCAAGAGGCCCGCTTCGTTAACGTTCTGGACAAAGCTTGAACCCAGCATGCTGGGTATTGTTGCTCCGTAAAAGTCAAGGTCTATTATACCAACCTTTGCTCCCAGCTTCTTTAATGCGTAAGCGAGAAGTATCGATACAGTTGATTTCCCAACGCCGCCCTTTCCGCTACCAACAGCTATTATGTTTTTAACTTTGCTCGTCCCTTCTTTTCTTACAAGAGAACCGCTGAGAACGTTGTGAGTCACTTCTATTATCACCGAATAGCCTTCAAGGCTTCTAACTATATCGGAAAGTATCTCGTCTTTGTGGGGGCATCCGGGAGATGTAAGTGAAAGCTTTATCTTTACCTGTTTCCCATCAACCTGCAAATCTTTAACAAATCCGAGAGAAACTATATCCTTCTTGAGCACCGGGTCCTTTACGCCGCTTAAAAACTTTAAAACGACGTCCCTGTCCTGCTGATCCTTTTCACTCATTGCTAAACATTTCGTAAAACTTTTATTAAATCTATCTAAGGATTTACTCCAGAATTACCCTGTGAGGCAGCGCTTTTGACTTAAAGTCTGGAGCCAGCCTTAGCCTCAGTACCCTGCCGCACCAGATACACCTTGCGCTGTTTCTGCCCCTTACAACAAGTGGTCCACCGCAGTAGTTGCAGTAAGATTCAAGGACCCCAAGCCCTGGCTCATCAACGCTCAGCATGAGAGTGCCCGCGCTAGTTCCTATGACTTTTGCCCTTACTATTGAGCCTTCTATTACAGGTGTATATTCGTAATCCGGATCCACGTAGATCATCCCTTTCATATCTGCGGCAAGGTCTTCGTTTAGCGCAGAAACTATTGTAACAAAAGCAAAGGGCCTCTGAATGTAGTCTACCCTGCCAACTACTATATCACCAACGCTTACAAATCCTTTTCTGAGCGGCTTTATTTCGATTATTTTTTGCTTCTTGTCTATCTTAACTTCAGATAGCCTTGTTGCGTATATGTTGCCGTCCTTTATGATAAAATCTCCTCTTGGCTCAAAGGCTTCTATAACGCCTAGCTTCTCACCGGGAATCGCTATCAACGCAATTATTTGCGAACGATAGTTTATTATCTTTATTAAAAAAAATTAAAGCATGTTAATATATTCAAAGCCTATAAAGGTGATGTGTTCGACAGGTTCCCTGTTATTGTTTTCTGGGAAACTACCCAGGCCTGTGAGCTTAAATGTCTTCACTGCAGAGCTTCCTCAATATGGGAAAGGAATCCTGAAGAGCTGAACACTGAAGAAGGTAAAAAGTTGCTCGAAAACCTTTCAGGGTTCGAAAAAAAGCCTGTAATAGTTTTTACGGGCGGCAACCCCCTGATACGGGAAGATATTTACGAGCTGATCAGCTACGCAAAAAGCCTGGGCCTCACTCCTGCTCTTGCTCCTACAGTTTCAGAGAGGCTTAATTCTGAATCTTTAAAAGAATTAAAAGACGCAGGCGTGAAGTACATTTCTATAAGTCTTGATGGCGCGAAGCCTGAAACCCACGAGCTCATAAGAGGGGAAAAAGGGCATTTTGAAGCTACATTGAAAGCGCTCAGAGAAGCTTTATCTTACGGGTTTGATGTTCAGGTAAACACTGCTGTTATGTCGCTTAATAAAAGGGAAGTTGGAGGCGTTTTTAAGATCATCAAAGATCTTGGAGTTAAAACATGGGAAGTTTTCTTTATCGTGGCCGTTGGGAGAGCATACGCTAATCTTGAGATGAGCCCTTCAGAATACGAAGCTGTTTGCAACTTCCTGTATGACGCTTCTTTCTTCGGGATCAACATAAGGACCGTTGAGTGCCCTTTTATAAGAAGGGTCTATCTTGAAAGAAGCCGGGGGTTTAACAGGTCAAAGGATGACAACCTTTACCTTGAGCTGAAGAGCTCGCTTTTCGGTTATAGCCCTTCGCGCTCTTCAACCATAAATCAGTATGGAACCCTAGACGGTGATGGAGTAATTTTTATTTCTTACAACGGTAGCGTTTATCCTAGTGGCCTCCTTAATGTTTCCATAGGCAACGTAAGGAACGATGATATAGTCAGGATCTATCGCGAAAATGATATCCTTAAAAAGTTCAGGAAGAGGGAATTTAACGGTTATTGCGGTAGCTGCGATTTCAGGTTCAACTGCGGGGGGAGCAGGTCAAGGGCGTATTATTACTACAAGGACCCTCTGGGCTCTGATCCGGCGTGCGTGCTGGTTTCCAGGTAGCTTTCTATGCGTTTGGCTATGCTTTTTGAATTCATTACAGATGAATATATGCCAGTGGAATTGATAAAGGAACCTCCAAAGTATATTCCCTTTTCCATATAAGCTTCTGATTCCTGTTTAAGCATACCAGCTCCAACGGCGTAAACAGGAAGGGCTTCGTTCCAAATCCTTACCCTGTACGAAAAAGGTTTTTCTGTATGAAAATGTTCTCTGCTGAACTTTTCCACAACATTCATGGCTTTAGCTTCATCGATATAGTTTTCAAACGGGACAAAATACTTCATGACGTAAAGCCCTGAATCGCTGTTGATTGGCCATTTGCTGTCAAAAAAGGTAACGCCGCTAACACCGTAAACTTCTGGATAAGTAAGGATGCCAGAATATTTGTCGTAAGATTCCACCTTTTTATCGTAAACTGCGTTTATCACAGCTACCCTGGAAGTTTTAACGTAAAGCCTGGCCTTTTTAACTATATAGTCATCTATGTTTTTAAAAACAGGAGCTGTATAAGGAGAAACCATTACTGAAACTGTCCTGCTCTCTAGCTTTTTCGATCTAACATTAACTGAAAATCTGTCCCCTTCATTATTTATGCTCATTACGGTTTTTCCGGTAATTATATCAACGCCTTCTAGCTTTTCAACGATCCTTTGTACAAGCGAGCCCAGCCCTTTTTTAAAAGATATAAGGTCAAAATTTATCTTCTTCCCCAGGAAGCTCTCTATAACGCTTTTACCTTTTTTCTTTATATCGATGATGTAGGGGAAATAAATTGAGGAGCTCATAAGGCCTATATCCCCTCCGTAAATACCTCCAGCAAGAGGTTTGAAGAATTCGTCAACGAAGCTCCTTCCGTAGATTTCTGAAAAAAGGTCCTTCACTGAGATATCGTCATTAACGCTCAGTTTGTAAAACGGTTCGAGCATCATCCTTACAAGCGTTCTGAAGCTGAAAAGACCGCTCAGCGCAGAATGAAAAAGCTCAGCGTTAATTCTTAGGACACCGCCTGCTATCCCTTCAGGAACCGTGTAAAGCTTTTCGTTTCTTAAAAGAGCAAACCTACCGTTTCTTGGACGGACCACCTGGTCGATGAGCCCGAGCTCTTCAACAAACTGCAACAAGCTCTTTGAGCTAACGATCTCTTCTGGTCCTTCTTCCACAACCTTACCTTCAAGAATGCCTGTGGCAATCTTTCCCCCGAGGTTTTCGCTTTCAACCAGACATACTGATTTTGAAAGCTTTTTCAGTTCGTAAGCTAGAGTCAGTCCAGATACCCCTCCGCCAACGATCAAAGCATCGTACATTGTGTTTCAGGCCCACTGACGGGCCCGGCGGGATTCGAACCCGCGACCTCCGGCTCCGCAGGCCGACGCTCTATCCTGGCTGAGCTACGGGCCCTTATAACCTGTACCTAGGACGTATATTTTTGGTTTGCCGTAAAGTATACCCCTTGCATCGTATATTATTGGATCGTTGCCGCTCATCTTAGCAACCTTATCATAGTCCAGGTCTTTATAAACAGAGTGATCCGTAACTATGATGATGCCGTCTGTTTTAGCAAGAGTTTCTACTAAGTTGTCTGAAACCTGAACGTCGCTCCTAGATGGCTTTTTGACGTATGGGTCGTGCACCTTTACTGTTACGTTTAAAGCCCTGAGCCTATCTATTATGTCGTAAGAAGGACTTAGCCTGTCATCGTCTGTATCGCCCCTGAAGGCCAGCCCAAGAAGCGCTGCAGTTCTGAGAGACTTTTTGTTCAGTATGAACAGCTCGACAAAGTTGCTTACGACAACGAGCGGCATTCTTTCGTTGACCCATCTGGCAGACTCAACAAGCCTGAAATGGAAACCAAGCCTGTTAGCTGCGTGCAAAACATAATAAGGGTATACGGGTATGCAGTTCCCTCCGACGCCAGCTCCGGGCCTGTGAATGTTTGAGTATGGTTGAGAATTTGCTGCGTTTCTGACTTCCCAGAAGTCAACGCTGAGCCTTTGAGCGAACAGAGCAAGTTCGTTTGCCAAAGCGATGTTTATGTCTCTGTAAAGGCCTTCTGCGAGCTTTTCAAGCTCAGCGGCTTCAATGCTGGACATCTTTATTACCCCTTTCTTCGCAACTTTAGAATAAAGCTGCGCTATCTCTTCAAGGCTGTTTTTCCCGTAACCTGATACAACCTTGGGATAGTTCTCTTCTATGTCGTAAACTGCCCTCCCTTCATAAATTCTTTCAGGGCTGTAACCGAGCAGATAATCATCCTCCGGCTTGAGGCCAGATGCATCGCTCACGGTTCTGGCTACGACCTGTCTGGTCGTTCCCGGGGGGACGCTCGATTCTACTATCAGCACATCGCCTTTCTTGATCCCTTTGCCTATTGCTTCGGAAGCCATTTTTATGCTGGAAAAATCTGGGGTTTTAAGGACAAGCGGTACAGGGACCGTTATGATCTTGTACCTTGAAGCTTCGCTTGCCCACTTGAGGTCAACTGTTGCCCTGAATGTTCCCTCTTCTATTCCCTTTAGAAACGACTCGTCGACATGAGGTTCAAGCGAAAAAATCTCTTCTTTGGAGTTTATCTTGTCAACTTTCTCTCTGTCGACGTCTACCCCTATAACGCTGAAGCCGTGCCTTAGCATCACTGCGGCCACAGAAGCGCCGACCCTTCCCAACCCGTACACTGCTACAGTGCTTTCTCTTTGCATACAATCTTTTGTAAAGCTTTATATTAAAACTTTTTAACCACAAATAAGCCTGTTAATGTATGAGATACAGGCTTATGGACGTGCTTGCGTGTCCAGTCTGCAAGCATTTTCCCTTAAAGCTTTACGTTGTAAAAGAAGAGAAGAAAGAAGCAAAGACGTACGAAAAGCCAAGATGCGAAGTTTACTGTGGGTTTCTTGACAGGTACGTCAAGGACATAAAAGAGGCTCCGTGCTCTGACTGCTATGAAAGCAAGATTATAGAAGGATACCTCGTGTGCGAAAAATGCAGAAGATGGTACCCTGTACTGGACACTGTACCGGAACTCCTGCCTGACGGGCTGAGGAACGCGGAGGAAGAAAATAAAAAGGCAAAAAGGCTCGGGATTAGGAATGATGGGCTTTTCGTTAAAGTTTAAGGTTCATTTTCAAGGTTTATTTTACCACCTCGAGCTTTTACGAAGTTCTCGAGTTTCCTGTAAATCTGCATGATGTCTACGGAGCTGTCCTGGGTCCATGCCTCTATCCTGAGGACGCTCTTGCCGTATTCCATTGACGGGTGTGATTTCACATATACAGACGGAAAAGAGTTTGCAAGCTCAGTTATAAGGGGCGATATCTGAGCTTCAAATATGCCTTCAACCCTCGTTACTATCCCCCTGCTTACGCTGTATCCTATAAAAGGCTCAACGTACCTTTCAAACATGTCCTTCATTTCCCTTGGAACTCCGGGAAGCACGAAAAGCCTTTTCTCGTCTGCAAACAGCATTGCCCCTGGGGCTGTACCTACGTAGTTAAAAAGCGGCATGGAACCTTCGGGCAGTGTTGCCATCTTTTCATAAGCCTTTTTAGATTCTTCAGTCATAGGCTTTCTAAGCTTTAGCATGAAGCTAAGAGCGTTTTCGTTAAGCACAAGCTTCTTACCCAGCCATTCAGCTATAGCTTCCATAGTTATGTCGTCATACGTAGGGCCAAGACCGCCAGTGGTTATTATAAACTCTGCTCCAGAGTTAAACGCGCATTTTAACGCGAAAGCTATCTGATCTTTCCTGTCGTGCACGGTTATTGATCCTAAAACTTCCCCTCCTAAGGAGTAAATTCTGGAACCGAGCCACTGTAGGTTTCCGTTGATTGTCCTGCCTATGAGCAGTTCTGTTCCTATGTTCACTATAAACGCTCTAACTTTTCCCATAAAAAATCAAATAAAAAGAGAAAAATAAAAACTTATAAATTTAGTACTTGTTTCCTGCAAGGAGCGCTAGGACAGCCGCTCTTACGTAGAGCAGGTTCTCAGCCTGGTCGAGTATGACGCTGTGCGGACCATCCATTACTTCGTTGTCCGCTTCTTCTCCCCTGAACACCGGAAGCACGTGAGTCACTATTGCCTTTCTGTCCATTGTGTCAACGAGCGACTTAGTAAGCTTCCACTCCTTGTACTTGTTGTGGAGCTCTATTTCTTTGTCCTTCCCGAACCTGTTTAGCCCTGTCATCACAGCAGCATGACTAACCCAGTTTCTGGGAAACACTACATGTGCACCTTCAAGTGCAGACTTCAGGTCGTGAGATATTTCAAGGGCTCCACCGCTTTCTTTGGCGTTCTCCTTTGCCTGGTTCACTAGGTTCTCGTCTAGCTCAAACCCTGGAGGATATGCCAGCGTTACATCCATGCCAAACTTGGTTGCTATCAGCATTTCGTCCTGAACGCTTCCCCAGCTTCTTGCATGTGTGCTGTAAGCCCACATTATCACGTACTTTTTCTTTTCATAGTTTCCAAAGAACTTTTCATCAATGGTCATCATGTCAGCCAGGGCCTGTGTTGGATGATACATGTCGTCAGCCATGTTTATAACCGGTATTTTTGCGTGTTCAGCGTACTCCCTTATGATCTTGTTTCCCGCGCCGTAGACGTAGTCAACTGCATCTTCGAGAATCCTTACGCCTAGAGCGTGCCCCAGCCTTTCGTACATGTGAGCTATGTCAGCTATTGCCTCCCCTTCAGAACCCCTTGTAGTTTTGAAGTCTATGAACTGCGCATGGCCTCCCAGGAGCGTTGCCGCAGCTTCAAAAGAAGCCCTGGTCCTTGTGCTCGTGTTGTAAAATAGCATAAAGAAAGTCCTGTTCTTGAATAGCTCAGGAACGTAGCCTGCGTACTTCCATCTTTTTATGTCCTTTGCAAATTCTATAGCGAACTGAAGCTCTTCTCTCGACCATTCCTGCGTCGATATCAGGTCCTTACCGTGTAAATCGTATATAGCCATTTTCTCTCGTTATAGGGGTTGATTTTGCCATTTAAAACGTTTTTGCTGAATGAAAGTGCCCTTTGCTAAAAAATAAAGGTCTGTTAATCAAGCTAAGGGTTTCGCTCTACGTAGATGCAAGTAGGTACGCATCAGCATACCTATTGTAAGCGTAGAGCTTGGGCTTCACAACTTCATGCAACCCCCTCACGAGTTCATCGGGAGCCTTCCGCTCCGCCCCTGTCAGGACGCACCCACCCAGAAGGGATGGCTGAACCACTTTGTCCCACCAATCCTTCTGGGAAGCGCCCTCCATCCTCAGTTCAACGCGCTTCTTTTTGCCATCCCAATTTGTTTTGTACCCGAACGTGAGGCGCATGTAGAGGTTTATTGCTGCGTTTAGCTGCCTGTCTATTCGGAGCCCGCACCTACTGCACTCAAAAACTGCTCCATTCAGGTCTTTGTTTTCCCACCCACACCTGGAGCAGTATGATGATGAGCCGTAGGGGTCGAGCTCCTTAACTTTAGCTTCACCCATCTTACCTATAAGTATCCTTGAAATGCCCCTCCAGTCGCTCCTCGAAATCA
>JAWDMM010000042.1:0-11260 GCA_046536595.1 Nitrososphaeria archaeon
GATCATCCTCGGGAATTTCGCCTGCGTTTAACAGGCTAAGCCCTTTAGTGTAGATAATTTATAAAATTCGCTTATAAGCATTATTTATATTCTACTTAACTTTTTTCTTCATCATTTTTCAGATTTATTACTTCATATCAAAAAAATATAAATATATCAAAACGATAGGCTAGTTGGCATGTATGAAAAAAAGGAGGAAGAAAAAAGGTCGACTGTAAGCGTTTCCTCCAATAAAAAAAGGGCTTCAGTTCCTTGGTTAGCAATTTTGGCATTGGGTATGGGCATGCTAGTTTATGGAATAGCAGAAAGTTACGGTCCAGTTGCAGCTATAAGTAGCATAATTCCTTCTAAATTTTCTTACTTGGGTTTCGGTTTACCTTATATAGCCGGCGGTGTAGGATCTCTTTTTGCAGGCATTATGACGGATAGGCTCGGAAGACGAAACTCTTTTCTTACTGTAGCATCGATGATAATAGTAGGAGTAGTAATATTTCTTACATTCCCAACTAGCACAGCAGCTTTAATAATATCTTTTATCCTTATAGGAATGGCTGCAATAGGTTTAGAAACTCCGATAATTACTGCAATATCTGAAGTTGTACCAGCAAAATGGAGAGGTAACGTCGAAGTTGTTGTTCAAAACTTTGGAAACCTTGGAGTTGCTTTGGTTTTTATCCCTGCTTTGCTAGGCTTTACAGCGGCACAATCAGACCTTGCGTATGGAATTCTTTTTATTGCTCCCTTGGCAGCCATGTTAATAGGATATTGGGGAGTAAAAGAAAGTCTTCCATGGAAGTCAGCAAAGGAGGGCTCTAAAGAGGATGTAAAAAAGGCTTGGGAGAACGTTGACAAAGGTCATGTGGAATCAGTAAAGCCGACTTCACCTTTCTGGTTCAGGTTTTTGTTCATTACAGTAATTGGTATCGTACAAGACGTTGCTTTTGTCTGGATAACATATGACGTTGCTTACTACTACTTTGCCAGCAGCGTAGCAGATATAGTGCCAGTTATAGGCGGAATTACAATGATGATCGTTGGTATATCTTTTGGAATATTCTTTGCACACAAATTTTCAAGAAAATCAGCAACCACATTTTCATATGGACTCTTAGTTGCGCTTTGGGCCATTTTATGGATTTATGTTGCTCTTACAAAGAGTTCATCGGGATTGCTGCTGCTCGCATTAATGACCTTATTATTTGTACCCACTGAACTCACTTGGGGTACAAGAGCAATGTTGACCCCTGAACTTTTCAGGACAGAGCAGAGAGGAACATATGTTTCCATAGTAAGGACTTTGGTCTGGATAATAACTGGATTGATAACTATGGTTTTATCTTATATAGTCTTGCCGTTTAACGTATCATCAGCAATAGTAATGGCCATTTTTATTATAGGTTTTGCTTTTACTCTTGCCTGGCAGATAAAGGGTTTTGAAACTGCAGGAAAGAGCCTTTCAGGGCTAGACCTATAAAAATTTATTTTTTATTAAAAAGCAATAAATAATGATATGTTAGGTCTTTCTGTTTAACGAGTTCAAACCCTATTTTTTCATATCATCTATAACTTCTTCCTTTTTAATCCTCCACGGTGGGCCAAAAACCCTTTTTTCATTAAAATCAAGTATAGCTATTGATTTGGCTATTCTTTTTAGGTTTTCAAGTATAGAATCTTTGCATTCTCTTACAAGATCGTGCTGACATCCTCCCCGCCTTAAAGGGCTATTGTTCCTTCAAGGCGGATCATAGGTTCGTGGTTTATCGCCTTCATCTTCATCGCTTCATAGCTAGTGGTTACCCACCCCGCTCCGTTCGTCCAGCGGTAGACCACGGGCTGTGCCTTCAGCCACTTACCCCTATCCTTAACGGACTCGGGGATATGTAGAATGTTTATTGCCCCGTTCAGATCAGCGTTTATTACTTTCCCTGTGTGAGGACACTTGAACAAGCCTCTCTCTATCCTTCCGTTCTCGTGAATTTCCCCACACAGGGAACACGTCTTAGATGTATTTTCCTCATCCATAAGCTTAACCTTTATTCCGTATTCTTGTGCAACGTCCTTGATTCGCTTTATTATTGCAAGATAGCTCCAGAAGTTTGTATTCCTTTCATTTCCTTTATCCTGAGCTATTCCCTTTGGGTAGCCGACGTATATTTCTCCTACCCCTTTGTCATACAGTGTCTCTACAACTTCCCTTGCTAGTCCTTCTCTTGCATTCTTAAGCAAAAGAGAACGCTTTTTGTAAAGTTTTTCAAGCTTCCTGCTAGTTTTCAAGCCGTGTCTTGAAAGCCTCTTTTCTTCTATTGAAATGCGCTTTGTTATCTTCTTGAACTCTGAAAGCACTGAACCTCCTTTGAAGATCATCCACGAGCCGTCTTGAACAGCTACAGTTGCAAGGTTTACAATTCCTAGATCGATGCCAGCTTTTATTTTGCCTTTTGGTTTATTATTTACTTTTACACTCATAGGAATCCTTGCGTACCACTTTCTCCTTGCATTATCGTAGAATATCTCAAGGGTTCCTTGCTTGCCTACCCACTTAAGCTTGCCAATAAACTTTAGCCTCAGCTTGAAGTCCATGAGGAATATTTCATTTCCTTCAATCTTGTACCTGTCGTTTCTTATCAGCAAAAACAGGTTATCTTTCTTTTTATGTGGAGGCTTAGGCTTCATCCACTTGGGCAATTCACCTTCTTTCTTCTTTTTGCTTAGCTCGAAAAAAGATTTCCATGCTCCCATGTTCTTTCGCGTTACTTGCTGAACGTTTGCCCCGTGCAATACAGCTTTGAACTTTTCATAAACGACTTTTTCTGTTTTATTAAAATCTACAGGCTCGTGCTTTTTATATTGCTCAAGCCTCAACTTATTAACTTCGTTCCAGCAATCAACGAATGACTTTCCGAGAGCCTTTAGTTTAGCTTTTATTTCTTTTCCTGCAATGATGCGCACCGTGTTTGATCGACGCAAGCTTTCGTTATTTTATCCTAATTAAAAATATAAATACTTTAGCCTTTTTCATGAGAAAAAACGTTAGCAAGGACAGAATGGTTCAGCATCCCCGCCTCTAAAAGAGGCGAGGCTTTCGTTCGTGTGGTAAACATTTGCCATAAAAATCAGATCAAACTCACCATCTATTTTTTCACAAAGGTTTACCTTAACAGTTTTTATTCCCTTCTCTTCCATTTCTTTAAAATAATAATCGTCTACATCAAATGCATATACAACAGCCCCTTTTTCTTTAAAAGCATATGAAAAGCGGCCGTCTCCAGCTCCAAAGTCAGCAACCTTCATGCCTTCTTTTAAATCTAAAAAATCTATTATTTCATTTATATTGTAAGCGAATTTGCTGTATCCCCCATGATGAAAACGATGCATATAAGTGGATAAATTATTTATGTATTAAACGTTTTGTCAAAAATTACCGTAAATAAAAATTCAAAAGTTATATTTTATGAAAATTTAAAGTAGTTTATGCAACGGGAAAAAATGCTTATAAGGGGCATTGTTTCTTTACTGATACTTGACATCTTGTTAGATAGCGAGCTTTATGGTTACGCCATCAGAAAAAAGCTTTTAGAAGAGATCAAAGAACCGATTCCTAACGGATACATCTACGTTATTCTTAAACATCTAGAAAGGAAAAATTGCGTAAGGTCAAGGCTTAAAAAATCAAACAAAAGGATAGTAAGGGTTTACACTATAACAGAAGACGGAAAAAGGCTTCTGTTTGAACATAAAAATTCTTTGGAGAAAATGATAATTATTTCTAGAAAGATTCTAAATGATATAGAAAAGCACCGTTAATATCTTATAATATTTGTGGCCGCTTCCTTGTTTATATAAGGAGGCAATGATTGGTTTTTAATCAGCTCTGTAATCTTTTCTCCGTTCTGAATAAGTCTCTTAAAAGCGCTCCATGTAAGAACACCAATGAGCCTTTTTTCCTTAGCGTCAACTATACCAACTCTATATTTTCTACAGAACCAGGCAATTCTATCGTCAGCTTCCACAGTTTTAAAACCAGTAACTCTGACAAACCGACCTCTAAACGAAGGTGTCTTGCCTCTGCTGAGTATTATTACATAATAGTACCTTTTATCATTTTCAGAAACTTTCCAGTATTTATCATCCTTTATCGCGTATATTATATTGTTGATATCTTTATCTGGGATCTTTTTAAAAAGGCTAGGTTTTTTCATATAAAAAATATATTTTTAAGGTCTATAAAACGTATTTGTTAATCAATATAATCAAAAGTTCAGGTTCAGGTCTTCCCAACGCTATAAACAAAATAAGCATAATCTGCTCCAGCTGGGACTGCATACTTGATAACCTTAACGCTTACAGACCTCACATTGTCAAAAGAAGAAACTATTTTTGCAACAGTAACCGCTACGTCTTCTATTAACTTAAATTCTTTTCCTTCAACATTTTCCTTTATTTTCTTGGCGATCTCACTATAACTTACTGTAGTGCTTAAGTCTCCTTTATAATCTCCTTTAAGTTTTGCTTTAATGTCAACGCGTATGACCCTTTTGAACAGATCCTCACCAGTATCGACTCCTATTTTACAGCTCAGCTTTAAGCCTTTTATTCCAACTTGAGAAGTCATAATACTCGTTAAACGCTGTACATATTAAATTTTTTATGACAAAACGAACTACAAGCCTAGCCCTTTAGGGCGGTGAGGAGGTCAGTGGAATAATTTTTATCTTAATATAAAGAACTCTTATCAATCATAAAAGTACTTAGATCATCAACAAATAAACCATTAAGCATAAAGCTGGTTAACAAGACCCCCTCTCCCCCTTTTTATGCTCCTTTGTTTAAATATACTCTTTAAAAATAAGACTTGATGAGGCACTATTCCATTTTACTTAATGAAGGATTTACCTTTTTAAAAAAATCGAACTATTTAACATCAGATTCAATTTTTGTTCTTAAAGATTATGAATACAAACCAGCTTTCAGTAATATTACGCATGGGGTTCATACAAAAGTTCCGGTGCTTGAAGGTTTTGAAAATATAAAATATTTCGAACGCGCTTCAGAGTACTACAAGAGGCTCATCATCTCTCCCAAATGTTCTACAGGAAGCAAAAGTTTGGATACCCTGTTAGGAGGAGGTATAGAAACCTCTGCGGTAACAGAGTTTTACGGTGAATATTCCTCTGGAAAATCTCAGATATGTATGACGCTCAGCGTGACCTGCCAGAGTAAAAGAGAAGAAGGGGGACTAGATGGCGGCGTTATATACATAGACACAGAAGGTACTTTCAGACCAGACAGAGTGTCGGAAATAGCTAACGCTAGAGGTTTTGATCCTAAAGTTGTGTTAGATGGAATATTTTATGTAAGGGCTATCGATGTATCAAGTCTTGAAGAAGCTTTAGCAAACTCGATAAAATTTATCAAAGATCAGAAAGTTAAACTAATAGTTGTTGACAGCTTGATTGCGCCTTTCAGGGCAGAATTTTTAGGGAGAGAAAATCTGCAAGAGAGACAGCAAAGGCTAAACGCTGTTCTTTATAAGCTAAAGATTATTTCAGAAGTTTATGAGCTTGCTGTAGTTGTTACGAACCAGGTAAGCTCAAACCCAAACCCGTTTTTAGATGAGCGTATAAGGGCTGCTGGCGGTAACGTAATGGCGCACGCTACAACGCACAGGATCTTCCTCTACAGGAGAGGCGAAAAGAGGTTTGCAAGGTTGGTTGATAGTCCAAATCTTCCCCAGTACGAAACAGAGTTTTATGTAACAGCAGGTGGTGTGGAATGAGTTTTAAAAAGGCTTCAGAAATAAGAACTAAAAAGATAGATGGATTTTTTCCGGTAGACGATTCTTTAGGAGGTTTAAACGCGGGTTCTTCTTACATAATTTTTGGAAATGCAGCAGCTTTAGCAATGTACAGCTACATGATAAGCGCCACTAGGCTTGGGCCTGTTCTCTATATAAATTCTACAGATTATTATTCTGAAAGGAACTTTATAGACCAGGAAGCCATAGGATTTGTTTCAAAAACTTTAGGTCTTGATGTAAATTCAGTTCTGGATGAAATATATGAAGTTTCTGCATACAGCCCTGAGAGGCTTTTGCTTGCCGTTAAAACTCACGTCAAACAAGGTTTTTCGCTTTATATATTGCATGGTCTCCATTCGTTTATAGATAAAAGGGAAATCTCAGATGAAGCTTACTCAAGAGTTTTTAAAACTGCAGTTTTTTCAAACTCTCCTTTTTTATCGATTACAAAAGGAGAAAAAGAACCCGTAGCTACAGATTTTATGATTTCTTCTGCAAACTATATAATTGGGTTATTCTCAGAGAAAAAAGGTATTTTGATAAATTTTTTGAAACCATTTTGTTTTCAAAAAATTTACGGGTGGGAAGAGATGGGAAGGTTGACTAAGCCTTTCAGAGAAAGGTACGAAGAATACCTGGCGTTTTTAGAAAAGGAATTTAAACCGCTTCTAAGGGGTGAGACAAAAGAAGCTTTTGAAGAACTTAAAAAGATATGGAGCTCAGAAATGGCATCCATGAGCTCTTTGGTGACAGCACAGGTTTCAGATGCAATGACTTTCATAGCAGTTATAAGGCTCATGCAGGAGTTGGAGAAATTAAAAAGAGAAATAGAAAACAATAAGAAATGAATGGCTGGCTTTTTGATGTATATTACAGTAACGGTAAAATTTACATCTGGTACCTCAGCGAAGGGGGTACTTTTGAAAAAAAGGTTTTAGATTATAATCCATATATACTTGTAGAACCTTTGGAATGGTCACTCGTACAGGATCTTTCAGAAGCGTTCCAGGTTGAAATTGTGAGAAAAAAGGTACTAAAAGGAGGAGAAAAAGATATGATTTTGATAAGGCCGCCTTGGGATCTTTATGAAAAAATTAACAGGCTCTTAAAAACAGACAAAAGAGCTAAGCTTTATGATGAAATAAGACCCGTTCAAAAGTTTTTATACAACGAACTTAAGGTAGAACCTGGAAGAAGGATAGAACTGGGCAGTTTAAAGCCTATCCCCCAAGACCTTGAGCCTGATCCCATGCCTTTATACATAGGAAAAGATCCTGAAGCTGACATAGCTTGCTATATTAGATGCAATGATGTATTAAAAAGGAGTGATGATCCCGTAGATTCATATCAGGGATCATGCGCCGGCAGAATTTCGATGAATAAAAACGTCGTGTGGTTCGATTGTTCTAAAGAAGGGCTGGCTTATCTGCTTGAAAGGAGCGTTTTTGCATTTTTGCCGCTAGGCCTTGCGGCAAGATGGAGCAGCAACCGCGTTATAGATTCGCGTAATATATTTACTCTTATTTCAAAAGGTTATGCAATTCCAGAAATTAACTATACTGAACCTGAAGAAAAATTAGGAGATTTCCTTTACATGGATAGAGGCGGTTACACGATACCCCCACCATCTACTGGCGTGTATTTTAACGTCGGAGTGATAGATTTTGAGTCAGAATATCCAAACATAATAGTAAAAGAAGGTATAAGCTATGAAGGTCATGGATGGCTGATTCCTGAGGTTATATCAGAATGGATAAAGCGAAGACTTGAGTTTAAAAATCTCGCAAAGCTAGAGAAGGATCCAAACAGGAAAGCACTTTACAAAGCTAGGTCTGATTCACTTAAAATCCTTCTGGTAAGCGAATACGGGATTTCCGGATGTTCTTTAAACAGGTTCGGCAACCATTTTGCGTTTGAAGAAATAAATC
This sequence comes from Nitrososphaeria archaeon, assembly GCA_046536595.1. Classification (GTDB taxonomy): domain Archaea; phylum Thermoproteota; class Nitrososphaeria; order Conexivisphaerales; family UBA164; genus CAYFFZ01. The sequence goes on from JAWDMM010000042.1 coordinate 7,726, forward strand.
GAGTTTCGAGGAAAATTCTGATAAAGGCCAAGGAAACAGCAGAAAGTAAGGGTTTTTCAGTAATATACGGAGACGTCGACTCTGTTTTTGTTCATAAAAAAGGCGCAAAAGAAAACGATTATAAAGAGCTAGCTAATGCCATTGCAGAAAATGCTGGAATACCTGCAATACTGGATAAAATTTTCAGATCTCTCGCTTTTACAGAGGCAAAAAGCGTTAAAGGCTTAACAGCTATAAAGCGGTACTTTGGGATAACTTTAGATGGGGAAATTGAGGTTCGTGGAATAGAACTTAGAAGGTTTGATACGCCGGATCTAGTGAAGTCTTTCCAAGAAGATCTGATAAAGGCTGTTTATTCGTGTGATAGCTATATTGACGCTAAAAACAAAGCTTTGAATGTAGCGCCAATCATTTTAAATAAATACATAAAGATGTTGAGAGAAAAATTTGTAGATACGAGTTCTTTGGTAATAAACAGAAAGTTAGGAAAAGACCCTGGAAGATACAGAGTAAATACAGCGCAGAAACTCCTGGGCCTTATTCTTGGTGCTAAAGCCGGGACAAGGATTTCTTTTGTATTAGGAAAAGATAAACCTTCTTTAGATAAAAATGAATATGATTGGGAAAAATATTCAAAAATGATTTTCAGATCGGCTGAAACGATACTGTCGCCGTTAAACATAAAACCCTCTCTTGAAGCCACTCTTGACGTTTTTATGGCATAGCGTTTTAATAAAAAAGCTTTCTTTTGATTGTTAAGCAATAATAATATAATATCATAGTTAAAACGTTCAAACCAAATGAATTTACAAAGGCTGATGGCTCCCGAGCTGGTTCAAGCCAGAACCAATGAAGTACATGAAGGAAGACAGAAAACGAAAGCTACTGCTATTTATCAGTAACGATGTCATTGCATCTGATCAGAAAGCTCTGGGAGCTTGTTTCGGCGGTATACATAGGCTATCCATATGGAATGGCTCAGAAAAAGGGAACAAGCTCACTGAGAACATGTGGTCATATCGCGAATTGATAAATGCAATCGAGCTTGAAGCTCATGAATACGGGATGAAAACGTATAAAGTGATTGAATACAATACCTCAATGATTTGCGCTTATCACAACAATGAAGCGGCATGCATTACAAGAGGGATTATAAAATGTTTACTGAAAAAAGCAACCTGAATGCTGATCCAGAGAGCCACAAAGCCGCTTTCATATTTTTTGTTTCACAACGGAGCAGCTCCCGTTAAAGGGGAGTAAACCCGAAGACTTCGAGAAGGCGGTGAGGGAGGTGAGAGAATTATAAAGCAATTTTAATAACTTTAAATCTTAGCAGGAACGGAGATATATCCCATTTCATAAAGACAATTAATCAGGCTTATCGTTTCTTTAAGTTCAAGGTTTAATCTATATTTCTTTACCTCATAACCAACTGATGTGACAATTCCGTTTTTTTCAAGCGACAGTATGTCTGGACGCAGGTTTTTTCTCCTGATACCTGTCTTTTTTTCTAAATAGTAAAGAGATAAAGCTTCTTTTGATTCAGCTAAGGCTTTTATTATTTTTAACCTGCCTCTTGATCCCAGTACTTCTTCAACGTTCATTTTAATTTATAATAGTTATACCCAGTATATTTTCTTTTTAACAAACGTGGGTTAAGGTGGCGAAAGTTCCCTTCTGTACTGCAAATAGCCCCTTATAGAAACGCTTTTTAAAGCCTTCAGCAAATTATGTTTACAGGCATAAACTGCCCCGAAAGCCATGCAGACCTCGATCTAGGGAATCCGCAATGTCCCAAAGAAGGCCAGCGCTCCGATCGAGTAAAAACAGCAATAAGGGGCTTTGCCTGTGAAACGCAAGCGATTTGCAAGATAATCGCACAATGACACGGTGGAATGCTCTGCAAGCATTTCTCATGTGAAAACTTGATATTGAACCGAGAAGCCCCGTTTGCAACGGGGTAATTCGCAACTATTGAACATGATTTTTATTGCTGATGTTCAACCTAAAAAGAACATAATCATCAAAATAGATAAATCCATACTCATGATCAAGTTTTTATAGAGAAAAACTTTTTCTAAAGAGATAAATCTTAAGAATTAAGCGCGAACGCACACATATCAATTAAACATGGATGCTATACCAGCTATAAAACGGTTCACAGGTTGTTCAACAGGCTCTGTAAAAATGTTTTTAAATTTTCTACGGGAACACCGCTTATTCCTATCTTGGTTAACCCTTTGATGTCAACCACGCCTCTGTCCCCAAGATCCTGCAATCTTTCAAGAAACACATTCATTTCAATTTCTTTCTTTTTATTTAATTCTTTATAAACAGCATATATTTTATCGAGAGAAACATACGCTTCGCCACTTTCTTTTAAAGCCATTGCAACCGCAAACAGCACTTTTTTTAGATCCTGATCCATATTCATTATTTCTTCCTGAGTTATAGATGGAGAAGTATAACTTATTGCCTTTCTTATGTGCTCTATTGTTATTTTTTGGCAGCTCTGAGCCTCACATAAAGACCCTGCGTTAAAAATTACATCTATTGCATATCTTATATCGCCGTTTATAGGAAAAGAACTCGTTACCTCCGATACATATTCCAAAACTTTTTCATCTATCGCGCCTGGTTTGATTGCTTCTTCGGCTCTCTTCTGAATTATATCAAAGATTTGCTGTTTTGTATAGCGTTCAAACATTATAAATTGATTTCCTAGCGAGCTGATCTCTGAGCGTTCCAAACTATCTCTAAATTTAATGCTTTTTGCTGTAAGTATAACACCCGCTATTGGTATTTCTTCAAACGGTGTAAGCTCGTTTAGCCTTGTCAAATTATAAATTATAGGTTCCTTGGTTTTTAAAAGCAGGTAATCTACATCATCTATCATCAGAATTGCTTTTTCTTTATCTTCGTTTAGCTTTGATAAAGTAGCCATGAGCAGTTCCTCAGGGCTGTAACTTGCTGAATAAACATCAGGAGTTAAACTCCGGCATATACGTCTGAACACCAGTATTCTGGAAGCCCCATGTTGTCTTGGATTTACGTATGAAAATCTAAATTTATCTATCTGCAGATCTCTAGCAAGTTTGAGCATAGTAACAGTTTTTCCTGTTCCAACATCACCTATTATTTGCAGTATTGTATTAGATCTTGAAGCTGCACTGTCTAAGATAATTCTTTTTATTCTTTCAAGTTCTTTTTCTCTATGAGGTAAAATATCTGGCACATAAGTTGGCAAAAGCTTTGATCTATCCCTAAAAACACCAGTCACATAATATACAGGTTTCAGATAAAATATAAGCTTAAAGTTTGTGATTTTAAAATTTAACCTGATAAGATTAATAGAAAAAAGCAACGTTGCGCATATAGCCTTACAGAAACGCTTATAAGCGAATTTAAGATAGATTATCTGCCCGATAGGGCTTAGCCTGTTAAACGCAGGCGAAATTCCCGGGGATGATCGGGCCTCAAATAAGGCACGACTATGAACCGAGAAGCTCCAATCGCGAGGTTGGGGCAGTTAACA
>JAWDMM010000043.1:0-10503 GCA_046536595.1 Nitrososphaeria archaeon
CACGAAAATGGGAGGATTAAAAGAGGCTTGTTCAAGTGTCCTCACACAGGGAAGGTAATAAACGCTGATCTGAACGGAGCAATAAACATTCTACATATCCCCGAGTCCGTTAAGGATAGGGGTAAGTGGCTGAAGGCACAGCCTGTGGTCTACCGTTGGAAGAGCGGAGCGGGGTGGGTAACCACTAGCTATGAAGCGATGAAGATGAAGGCGATAAACCACGAACCTATGATCCGCCTTGAAGAAAAACTAGCCCTTTAAGGCGGTGAGGATGTCAGATGCATTAAAAACTTATTTCTATCATTATAGGATTATGTCATAATGAAGATAGCAGTTATAGGAGACCTCATAATGGACATAAAGGGCTTTTATAGAGAAGAAATAAGGGCTGGAAAGAACATATTATTAAAAAATATAAAAAAGAGTCCAGGAGGCGTTGCAGGCAATACTGCATATTACTTAAAAATGCTAAAAGATCAGGTATTTGTTTTTGGTTCTGTTGGAAAGGATCCCTGGGGGGATTATATTTTGGAGGCATTAAAAAATATATTTGTTAATGTGGATAAAGTAAAACGTGTTAATGCTATACCAACTGGTTTTTTGATTGTTGTTTTAGATGCTGATTCAGAAAGAACCATGATAGGGAGCAGGGGTGCCAACGAAAAGCTTGAAGTTTCACAGGATGAACTCTTAAGCCTACATCCTGATTGGATACACCTTTCTGGTTATTCTATTCTAAACAGAAATGGAAAAAGAATCCTCTACAGTGTACAGCAAGCTGCAAAAAAACTTGGCATAAACTATTCGGTAGACTTGGAAGGTATCGAGACCAGAGATTTAGATTTCTCTATCGCTCAACCAATAATTTTTTGTAATGAAGGATTTTGTGCTGATAAAAACGTTAAAAACTCAAAGATTGCAATAATAAAAGCTGGATCAAAAGGATGTTACAGAGTTTATAACGGTGAAGTTATTCAGCACAGCGCTCCCAAGGTAAGCGTAGAAGATGCTACAGCAGCAGGTGATGCTTTTAACGCAGCTTTTATCCATGCTTATGGGAAAAGCGAAGATGTTGACTTTGCGTGCGAGTTTGCCAACAAGATTGCCGCCAAAAAGGTTACTAAAAAAGGAAATTGGGTTAAAATGCCATACAATAAGTTCTTAATGGAACTAAACCGGCATTAATTTCTAACTCAGACGTATTAAGGGACATAGTACCTTGTTATGAGGTTATGGATAGTCTTCTCGCAAAAAGCTTTAATCAGATGATTTTTATGGCTGATGCAGTAAACTATCCCACCTTTACGGACTGGGCTTTAGTGTTAAAAGATGAACAGGTAAGCCCTGACCGCAAGGTCATGGCAGTTCATAAAGTTACGTACATGTTAAACTTTGATTTTTTTATTTAAGATAACAATAATTTTTAAAATATTGATATTTATAACTTATTTTTTAAACAAAAAGGCGAATAAAAAGCAAAATAATGGAGCATTTAGATTAAGTAAAAATTATATTTGTTTTTTGCGTATATAATGACGTGAAAGAGCCTACAGTAACGCTTACTCTTGCAAGCGACATACAAAAAAGGGAAGAGATTTCTAAAAGACTTCTTAAGTTCGGTAGAGTTAAAATAATTGAAAAGTACGCTAACGCCCCGCAGGAAATAGAAGAGGCTGCCAATTTCGTTATAAATTTAGCTGAGAGGGCAGAAATAAGGCCCGAATTAGGATATACAGAAATAATACAGGGGAAAACAATAAAGAAGTTTGTATTTAAAGGCTCTGATCTAAACGAAATTTTGAATGACGTCAAGCAGAAGGTATTAGGAGCTGCTTATAAGCTCAATGGGAAATTGCAAGAACTTGAAAAAGCTGAATCAGAACTGACTAATCTAAAAAATGAATACGCTAAGCTTTTGCCTTTTAAGGGGATTTCAACAGATCTTACGTTTATAAGTAGTTTAAAAAGGTTTGTGGTCAAGTTTTATTTGTCAAAAGAGCCCGTTACATTTGAGTGTTGCCTAAGTTCTGTTCTAGAAAGGGGTAAAGAGGAATACCTGATCGTAGTTTCTGCCGAAGCTAATAAGGCAAGAGATATCGAACAAATAGCTTATTCCAAAGGTTTAGTCGAATTGCAGCCGCCATCAGGATCGCCCGAAGCTAAGCTAAACGAGATTTCAAAAAAGATAGATGATTTACAAAGGAATTTCCTAAAGCTAAATGAAGAAGTGAAAGAGTTGAAATTAGCTTTGGAAAACGAAATAAATGCGGCGCTTGAATCGCTCCAGGTTTTAAAAGAAGTATCTGAAATAGGAAGGCCGGAAGGCAGATTTATCATAAGTAAAGTTGAAATACTCAGGTCAGATATACGGAGGTTTTATGACAGCTTTAAAGATATAGCTATAATTGGAGGTTTATCCGATGCTGACGAAGTGGAACTTAAGAACCCGATATACATGAAGAACTTTGATCCGTTGACTGAAACTCAGGGTATTCCGGGTCCTTACGAGATAGATCCAACGCCTATAATTTCAATAGTCTTTCCTTTCTTTTTTGGGTTTATGTTTCCAGATATGGGACAGGGCTTAGTATTGTTCATTCTTGGCTTCATTATTTACATAAAAGGCTGGAAGAACAAAAAGAAATGGGGTGCTATGCTTGCCTCATTTGGTGCTGCAGCAACAATAATGGGATTACTTTCTGGTGAAGTTTTTGGATTTGAAGTTTCTAACATCCCAATTTTAGGATCATTTCTTGAAAAATTGGCAGTTTTGAGGTCGTTCAGCTCTTTAACTACTGACGCGATTCTTACAATGCTTTCAGTAGCAATTTTAATTGGAATTGTTCATTTAACTTCAGGTTATTTCCTGGACTTTAAACAGACCCTAAGGAGAGATAGAAAAGCGGCCTTTTTTGAAAAGCTTCCCGTATTGATAGCCTATATTGGCGCTGTTTTTATAGGCTTAAGTATAATAGGCAGCAATTACTCATTTAATCTATTTGCAGGAAGGGCTGCGCTGATAGGCGTTCCTAACAGGATACTTAGCTCGATTACGGTTCCGGTGACGGCCATTTCGATATTTCTGTTTTTGTTTTACACCGTAAAAAGGGAAAACCCTCTTGACGCTTCGATACAGTTTATGTTTATAGTCATTGAATTTTTGGCCAACACAATAAGCTACAGCAGGCTTGCAATACTATTTCTAGTTCATATAGTGCTGATGAAAACTTTAAACGCAACCGTGGCAATGGGAGCTATTTCGTTACCTCTTTTGATTTTTGGAAACCTAGGAATAATGGCTCTCGAAGGATTGATAGTATATATACAGTCCTTAAGGCTTCACGTTTATGAATGGTTTACAAAGTTTTACATGGGAAGTGGAACAAGGTTTAAAGGCATAACGGACAGCCTGACCCATGCGTCCATTTATGTACTTTAACTTGAATTAAGCTATCACTATTTTTACAGGATCAACTTTTTCTTCTTTAAGTATAAAAGCTTGCATTTTTAGATCAGTAATTGATATTATAATCCATACATATGGGTTTAATTTCATATATTTTATATCGATCGTTGAAGGTACTGGCAACCCGTGATGACTGTGAACTATAGCAACGATATCTAAACCCTTTTCTTCAGCTCTTTTATATATGCTGAGAAGTTCATCAGGCTCTACGTTAAATTCGGCCGGAGAATTTGCCGCATTTTTTGCTTTAACAAGCTCTTTTACATCATAAACACCATCGTTTATAAACCCTAAAAGAAAACAAACAGCTTCGTTAGGTTTGTTTATATAAATATAATTAATCAATTCGTTCAGAATGTTTTTGGGTATTTTTATTATCAAATTATATATGTATTCTATAAAATCAAAATTAAAAAGTTTTTTATAACAAACATTTGATAATTTATGAATGCGCAAACAATCATCTTTTTAAAATGACTTTACGTGAATTAGGTTAAAAACTCTCTAAAAGGAAACTTCAAAAAGTTTAATATATCCCGTTACTTTCTAACACATGTAATGCCTGACGAGTGGAGCTTGGATAACATTGAAGGTGTAGGTCCCGTTACTAAACAAAAGCTTAACGAAGGTGGCATCTATAATGTACTCGATCTAGCGGCGAGAAATATATCAGACGTTAGCGACATTTTAGGAGGCGATATAGAAAAAGCTGCCGATCTAGTTAACAAAGCTAGGACGTATTTGGTTCAAAAAGGTCTTTTGAGTAAAGATTTTGTTTCTGCAGCTGAGCTGTATAAAATAAGAAAAAGCGTAGAAAGAATAAGCACAGGATCCAAAAATTTAGATGAACTATTTGGTGGTGGTATAGAAACTGGAGCTATTACTGAGCTTTATGGTGAATTTGGATCAGGCAAAACACAGATATGCCACACATTGGCGGTAATCGTACAATTTCCAAAAGATAAAGGTGGGCTTGAAGGTGGTGTTATATATTTGGACACTGAAAACACATTCAGGCCTGAGAGAATTTCAGAAATAGCCGAAAACAGAGGGCTTGACCCGCTAAAAGCTTTAAACAGAATTATAGTTGCAAAGGCCTACAACAGCTCTCATCAAGAGCTTCTTGTAAGAGAAATGGGGAAGTACATAGAAAGTGAAAAGATTAAACTGGTAGTAGTTGATTCAGCGGTTTCACATTATCGTTCTGATTTTCCTGGGAGAGCAACCTTAGCAGAAAGACAGCAACGTCTAAACGCGTTTATGCATCAGTTGCTCAGAATTGCTGACATGTACAGGGTAGCTGTAGTCGTAACTAACCAGGTTCAGGCATCACCTGATACATTTTTTGGCGATCCTACAAGGCCGGTTGGCGGTCACGTAGTAGCTCACATGAGCACGTACAGAGTTTATCTTAGAAAATCAGCAAAAGTAAGAATAGCAAGAATGGTCGATAGCCCATATTTGCCTGAAAGAGAAGCCGTATTTATAATAGATGAAAAAGGAGTGGACGATCCTCCAGAAGAAAAGAAAAAGGAAAAGTAAATTTTTATTAAGCCCCTTAACTTCTATTTTTAAGTTGAACGTCGAAGAAAGGTTTAGATTAATTGCTAAAGAGCCAACCGAGGAGATAGTAACGCCTGAAGAACTTAAAAAACTCCTTGAAAGCGAGAATAAAATAAAACACTATATAGGACTTGAAATATCGGGCCCTTTGCATCTAGGCAGTCTTTTAATAGTTGGTTTAAAATTAAGGGATTTTGTTAAAGCGGGAATAGACGTAACTGTGTTTTTAGCAGATTGGCATAGCTATATAAATGAGAAGCTAGGGAAAGACCTTCAAAAAATAAGGGCCGTAGCAGAAAGTTATAAGAAGGCGTTTTCAGCGTTTGTCGGTTCAAATTTGAACTATATTTACGGTTCTGAACTTTATGGATCGTATAGATCCTACTGGGAAGATCTTTTAAAAGCTGCAACAAACCTTAACTTGGCAAGAATCTCGAGGACGCTTACCGTAGCAGGAAGGGATGAGAAAGAGGAATTGACTTTTGCACAGTTTATATATCCTCTTATGCAGATCAGCGACATACATGCTTTAGACGTCGATATAGCTCATGGCGGAACAGACCAGAGGAAAGCACACATGCTAGCTAGAGACATCTTTCCTAAACTCGGATGGAAGGTTCCTGTAGCCGTTCATCACCATCTCCTTCCAGGTTTACAAAAGCCTTCTGAGTTTAAAGATGAAAGTTTCAGCAAGATGAGCAAGTCAAAGCCTTCTGGAGCTATATTTATCCATGATAGTTACTCTCAAATAAAAGAGAAATTGCAAAAGGCGTGGTGCCCTCCTGGAATAGTAGAAGGAAACCCAGTTTTGGAGATGATAAAATATATAATAATGCCGTTAAATGGGGAATTTCTGTTAAAAAGGGATCCTAAATACGGCGGCGACTATCTTTTTAAAAATTTTAATGAGCTTGCAGAGGCCTATAAAGCTAACAAGATACATCCTTTTGACCTTAAATTATCTACAGCAGATCATATTTATGAAATAATCAAGCCAGTAAGAGAAACGCTGATAAACAGCGATGAATACATAAAAATAATGGAAAGCATCGGTTTCCGTATCGAAAGATAGAATATTTTTATATTTAAGAATTTATATTTGTAATGATTGTTTAGAATTTTGATTTATTTTGAAAAAAGTTTATAAACAAAGCCTGAATTAAACAATATTGATGGAAATACTGTTTCTATCTCAAAATGAAGTTAATGAACTGGTTTCGATGACAGAAGTTACAAACGCCGTAGAAGAAGCGTTCAGGGAAAAATCAAGGGGAAACGTTGAAATGCCGCCAAAAACGTACGTCTTTTTTAAAGAATTTGAAGGGGATTTCAGAGTTATGCCTGCATACATAAAATCTTTAAAAGCCGCAGGCGTAAAAGTCGTTAACGTACACGTAAAAAACAGAGAAAAAGGCCTTCCTACAGTTATGGCCACAATACTTTTGCTAAGTCCAGAAACAGGTCAACCATTAGCTGTTATGGATGGAACCCTGCTGACTTCAATGAGGACAGGCGCTGCAGGAGGTATAGCCGCAAAATATTTGGCCAAAAAGGGTTCTAAAAAAGTAGCGTTTGTTGGGGCTGGTACGCAAGCAAGATACCAGCTTCTTGGATTAAAAGAATTTTTCACAGGCTTAAAAGGAAAGGCCTATGATATATCAAAAGATTCGTTAGAAAGCTTTTTACAGTTTGCAAGATCAAACGGCGTTGAAATTAGCGTAGCTGAAAACGTCAAAGAATGTGTTTCTGATGCGGACATAATTGTTACTACTACACCTGCAACTAAACCTGTTGTTATGCATGAGTGGGTACCAGAAGGTTCTCATATAAATGCTATAGGCGCTGATGCGCCCGGTAAAGAGGAGCTAGACCCTCAAATATTGCTTAAAGCAAGAATAATAGTAGATGATATGGAACAGGCAGTACATTCAGGTGAGGTAAACGTTCCGATATCAAAAGGATTGCTAAAACCTCAGCAAATTGTCGGCGAGCTAGGCGATGTATTAGAAGGTAAAATTAAAGGAAGAACATCAGATAAAGATATAACTATATTTGATTCAACAGGCCTCGCAATACAGGACATAGCTTCTGCAAATGTCGTCTATACTAAAGCGAAAAAGGCTTCAAAAGGATCCCTGTTAAAGCTGTTTTAAAATTTATATTCCGCTAAAAAATATTTTTTTATAAATGAAAACAGCGCTCATTTTTTTCTTGCTGGTTGCTTTAGCTTTTAACGTTAACCCGCACGCTAACATAACAGTTTATCCAAACGGCTATGCAGGAATAAATATAATGGAAAACGTGACGGAATTTGTACCAGTAAACATAACTGTTATAGGGGTTCCACAGGGATTGACCGTTTCTTACAGCAACGGCTCTCCAGCATACTATTCTTATTCAAACGGGGTTGTTAAAATTTTACCTGATGTTAACGGTACTGTTAACGTTAACTATTATACATACACAATAATATTTAAAAATAACGTCTCTTGGTTTATTAATTTCACTACTCCTTACTATACGATAGTTCAGCTACCTTACGGAGCGAGCCTGGTTTACATAAACGGTGTACCTTCTTCCGTTGAAGCCATAAACGGCACGCTTTACATATCTGTGCCCGCTGGTAAATGGGATATAGGATACGTTGTCCCGCCTCCTACTACAAAATCATCTCTTCAGGTTTCTTCATCATTTTCAGAGACGTTTTTAATTTATGCGGTGTATTCAGTTGTAATACTATCATTAGCTATAGCAATTGCATTTGCATATTCAAAAAGACATAAGGGAAAAGCTGTAGAAAGATCTTTGGACAATCAAATTCTTGACTTCATTAAGAAAAAAGGAGGAACCGTAAAGGAAAGTGAAATAAGGGAATCCCTCGTTCTTCCAAAAACTACAGCTTGGAGAGCAATTAAAAGACTTGAGCGTCAAGGCTTAGTAAAAGTAGAAAAGAAAGGTAAAGAAAATTACGTAACATTAACATGATTTACTAAAAATATGCAATGTTTAGAAAAATTTGATCCTTGATAGTTAATCATTTTAAAGCTAAAAAGCTTCTTAAATCTAATAAAAAAATGCGCATTTTCCGATATTTTTAATAAAGAGGCTTTAAGATTTTTATGTTGTGACTTTTAAAGATTTAAGAAGAGCAATAAATGCAAAAATTTCATTAAAATACATTTTTATTCTATGGGCGCTGTTCATTTTAAACCTGATTCTTTATTCGTTTTTTGTATATAGTTTGGTGCTTTATTATGCTAGTAATACAACAGCTTCGTATAACGTATTTTCCTTTTTATCTTCAAACATCAGTCTAGTTAGCATAATAGAAATTTTTGGATTTTTGTTCATTGGAACTTTTGCATTCACTGAATACAAACTTTTGCAATCTTTAAAAACACACCAGGAAAAGCTCATTCAAATCTTATCTCAAATTCAAATTCCAAACTTAGATTCTCAAGCAAACGAAATAAAAAATTTAAAAATGCCCAATTCACTTTTATTACCAATCATTATGGTATTTTTCTTTTTTATACCTCCTTTAGGAATTGTTTCGTTAATAATTTCGTTTTATGTGGTTTACAAAACGCACAAAACATTAGAAGAATTAGAAAACCTCGAAGACAAAGCATTTTCACTGCTCGGAATCAAGCTTCAAAGAGAAAAAACTCAGAAGAAGAACTTTGTGCTTTATTTTATCGTTATTCTTATTACTTTTGGCTTTTTTATGCTGTATTTAATTTTTGAAGCAATAAAAGAATTTAATCGCCATGTTGAAGAGGATTATAAGTTACTAGAGAGCATAGAATTTTAAATCTCGCTCCTATATGGTAGATTGTCGACTAGATCCGGCATACCCCTCTTTCTTGATACAAGAAATGCAGCCGCTCTGTTGGCCATCTCTGCAGAATAAAATGGATCATTGCCTTCAGCAAGGAAAATTGAAAACGCCGCATTCCAGGCATCACCTGCTCCGGTTGTATCGACTGGATTCACATTTAATGCTGGGATAAGCCTTTCCTTGCCATCAGCTATAACTAGAACACCCCTCTCACCAAGAGTCACAGCCACCACTTTTACGTGCTTTGAAAAGTTTTTGGCCAGCGTCGCTATGTCTGCCTGAGAATCTGGTGACAGCCCAGCCATTATTTTGATTTCACTTTCATTGGGCGTTATGGCGTAAATCCCATCCAGCTCCTCTGGTTTTAGGTAAATGGCAGGAGCTGGGTTCAACACGGTTAACGAACGCTTTGAAGCCGTTCTGGCTGCAGCAAGTGCAGTCCTTGGTTCTATTTCAAACACCGTCATGAAAAGGTCAAAATCTGTATTATGAATTTTTTCCATAATCAGCTCGTTATCTAGTTTCTCATTGGCGTTGGGGCTTATGTAAATGTAATTGTTTCCGTCATCCATCAGAAACACAAAAGCATATCCTGTGTATCCATCTGTAACCTTGACACCGCTTACATCTATCCCCTCTTCTCTCCACCTTTTTATGGCCATCTCGCCGAACTGGTCATTTCCAACGGAAGCAATTATCTTAGTATTTGCGCCCATCCTGCTTGCTCCTATTGCCTGATTTGAACCCTTTCCTCCATGCTCAATTCTCATGTAATTTACCCTTAAAGTTTCTCCCACAGCAGGATGTCTACTTGAACGAAGCACAAAGGTAGCATTATAGCTTGCAAGCACCAAGGCCTTCATGTCAGTAGATGTGCAGGAGCGTTTAATAAAGATTTTATAAAGTTGAGCTGAGGTGAACTAATCTGTCTTTTCTTTTAGTGCGCTTAAATAATGGATGTACAGGCGCAATCATAATTAATTATTCAATAAAATATCGTACGCTGAAATTTTTATAGACGCTTGTTGTATTCCCAAAACCTATGCCAAAAGGTGGCCTTGGCGAGTTTTCAAGCAATTTCTTTACTATATCTTCTTTAGTATCAAGCACGGTAACGGGCAAGGAGTACAAAGTTAGCCTTTCCTTCTCATCTTTTCCTACAACGCTTATTGCAGCAAAGGTATGAAATCTATCCGTTCCGCTCTTATATTTGCTCCTTGTAACGTACATGTCTAACTTTCCATAATATGGCTCTTCAGTGAAGTCTATCGCCATCTTCATCCCATCTTTTGCATGACCGCTTAATATGATCCTGTTGGCTTCGTTTAAAGCATTCACAACATGCTTTAGGTCAAGGCTCTCTAGCCTGCGTAGCAGTGTGTCTGGTGAAGGGAAGCCGTTCATGTATTTCAAAGATTCCGCATATGCATTATTTATTGAGATATAAATCAAAGGCTTTATCATATCCTTGTGCTTTGAATTGCTTGCAAAGTTTATCCCAAGGTTATCTTTAAGAGCTTTAGAGCAAAGTTTATACAGCTCGCCAATTTCCTGTTGGGCCTCATTTGTTATTCCCTAAACCGTTAAAACCGATGAGGCCCCTAATAAATTTCCTCAGAAGAGTGAAATTTTA
>JAWDMM010000044.1:0-10465 GCA_046536595.1 Nitrososphaeria archaeon
ATACCACTGCCCAAACTCATCATGCTACTAGGCCTCATCAGAATCCTCTACCACCTACCATACAGACAACTAGAAGGCTTTATCAGAGCACTCGCAAAATACGTCGAAGGACTACAAGCACTAGGCTACACAATATGCAGAAGAACAAACAAGCTCAACATAAACCTCGAAGAAACTTTGCTCAAATCCGCAAACCCCGTAAGCCTAGCAGTAGATTCATCAGGCATAAAAGTGCACAATGGTGGGGATTGGATAAGAAAGGTGTGGAAGGTGAAGAAGGGCTATCTAAAAATACACTTCGCCGTCAACACCAAGACAAAGCAGATCGTATCCATGCATGGAACATCTGAGAAAGTTCATGATGGTAAGGTTTTGAGAAGGCTTGTTAGAGGTGCGATGAAGAGCGTGAAGGTGAGAAGGGTGCTTGCGGATGGTGCTTATGATTCGAGGGAGAATTTTAATTTCTTGTCTCAGAGTGGTATAAAGCCTGTGATTAGGGTGAGGGTTAATTCTGTTGCGAGGGGTATGGGGTGTCCGTATAGAAGGGATGCTGTGTTGGTGCAGAGGGCGCTTGGGCCTAGGGCTTGGAGCAAGGTGCATCGTTTTGGTTTTAGGTGGTTGTTGAGGGCGTTTTCTCTGTTGTGAAGCGCGTGTTTGGTGAATACGTGTTGGCGAGGAAGTTTGTTAATATGGTGAAGGAGGTGCTTATGAAGGCGTATTTGTACGATATTTTTGTGGCGTTGACCTCAAGCTAGTGCCAGAAAAATACCTAGCCCTAGCCATGGGAGCGCACATCAAAAAAATCATGCAACACAGCAAACATAAACGAATACTTTTATATTAATTTCCATAGTGCTTAATTATAGGCTTAAGGACGTGAAAGGCGCTTTGCAAGCTCAAACTGAAGATATAAAGCATAGAGTATTAGAGTATAAGTGCTATTGGATCCTTTTTGGTTTGTGTCGTCATTTGCTAAAAACAGGGCTCTGTTAAAAATTTTAAGCATTAAGTTAACGGTAACTTTTTAATCACCGTAAAGCTTTACAATGATTAAAAAGCTGAAAAATCTATTATGCTTTACAGTAATAATTATTCAAAAATAAAATTTATCTACTATACTTTTCCATATTTTTATTTCCGGATTATTTTTTCTTTTTAAAATACCTTTATTAATTAAGTCTTTAACAATAGTAAATGAATAATAAGGAGCACCAGTGGCTCCTGGTGCATCATAATTTAATATGTGCAGTGTATTCTCTGTCTCTTTAATAACTGTTTTTTGCATAATTCCTTTATCATTTATTAGATAGTGCATTATTCCGGGGTCTTTTGGAAATATATCGCATTTAAGCAATGGAGGAAAAACTTTAGAGAAATATTTTTTCATAAAATTTTTAAAGTACATTCTAAATCCATCTTTAATTAAAATTTTGATCAGCCCTTCTTTAATAAATAACGTATTATAATTTTTTATGTCTTTAAAATCGGAGTTTAGCAAAATATTAAACAATGAAACCATAAATTTTTCATCGTATCCAAAGGGTTTATAAACAATACTTATTGTAGGTCCAACGTCTTTTGTATTATCAGGTCTTAAAATATAATGAGGGTCTAAAAATGGAAATTTAGGGTATTTAGGAACAGTAAATACGTTTGTATTTATAGATTGACAATCATCGCTTATTCTGTAATATGTAGCCTTTACACGAATTTCACTATATTCAATATTATGGCCTAGCATCTTGTAGATATTTAATGAATTATTACCAGCTGCGTTAATTAGAAAATCCAGATTTATCTCAATTTCGTGATTCTCACTCCAACCCTGCAAGTATATTAAGCCTGATTTCTCGTACAAGCTTTTTAATTGAAAACTAAATATTGACTTTATATTATTTTTCAAAAAATTTTCGTAAATCGATTTAACTAAATTTTTAAAATTAACGTTGATTTCTTTTTTGCTAAATAATCCAAAAGTTGACGATAATTCTTCAGAAAAGCGTTTTAATTCATTTTTAGTAAGCAATAAAATTTCGTCTTCGTTTAGGCCATTATCTTTAGCCCATTTTTTATGCAACTCTAAAGTTTTTATATCATCCTCATTCATTGCCACCTCAAGTTGGCCATTTACTTTAGCTGGTTGATGAAAAATAGATGCAGTTTCTTCCCAAGCTTTATACGAATTTATCCAGCTTTGTGTAACCTCCTTTGCTTCGGGTGGTATAAAAAATGGGGTGTGAATTACTCCAGTGTTCCTTGCTGTAGAATGATAAACAGGTGTTTTTTCCTTTTCGATCAAGTAAACTTCATGATCTGTTAAGTTAGATAACCAATAAGCTAAAGAAATACCCAATACCCCAGCTCCTATAATGCCGATTTTCAACAAACGAAAAATAATATTTTTGTTTTTTAAATATTTACTTCTTTATTGCTGTGTTGAATAATTATTTATAGCGCCAAAACGCTCATGCCACCTTTTCTGGCGCATGGTCAATGGGAAGCAATGACTCCAATTTAAGCATTTTAACTTAGTGCGCCATCGTCATAAATGAATCTATAGTATTTCTTACTTCAACCATCCTATTCTCAACATTATTTTCATTATTCTCTGCAACTGTCTCTTACTTAGACCAATCATTTCTGCAGCTTCATTTCTTGTAATCCCTAACAGATCCAGCGCTTGTTACTGCAAAGTGTCTCTGCTTCACATACTATTCCTCTCTATTTATTAATGGGATTCATGCATCGTCAAGATCCCCTTAAATTATAGTTGTTATTATCAATATTGTGTCTAGGCGTCGGGGGTGAACATATGTCTATTGGTGTGCCATTGTTTCGCATAATAAGCTTTGCAATACTTTTTATATTGCATAGATAAAATAATTTAATATGATAACGATAATAGAAAATATTGGAAAGATTGTAAGTGGTGACTGGAACAAAGGCATACTAAAAGCTGACACAGTTCTGATAAAAGATGGAATATTTACCAAAATTGGTTACAAAGATGATATAGGCACGGTTGATGCAGATGTAAGAATCGACGCAAATGGCATGGTTTTAATTCCTGGATTTATTGACCCTCATACTCACATATCAATAGGGGATTATGCCCCAATGCAGCGAATGGTTGGAGTGCTTGAGGAAGCCTTGTTTAACGGCATAACAACTGTTATAGATGAATTTAATCAGTTTGAAGGACTACCTCTGTTTTATCCTCCTGATCCTGTAGGTGTTAAATCAACTGCAATAACGGCCTATAAATCTTGGAAAAACTTTAGGCCAGGTGGAGCCCTTAAGGTTCATGCAGGGAGCATAACTTTGGTTAAGGGCTTAAAAGAAGCGGATTTCAAAGAACTTGCAGAAATAGGAATATGGAGGGTTGCACAAATTGGAGGAAGTACAGACCTCAAACAAGAAGAAATTCTTCAGCAGGCAGCATATGCCAGAAAGTATGGGATGTTCATACCGACAAACTTTGGTCCGGGAGTTCTAAAGGATTCTCTTTACTTAGATGCAGAATTTGTAAAGAAGCTCCAGCCTCACAAACTTGCTCATACTAACGGCGGTAGCACTGCCGCTTCATGGGATCTAACTAGAGAAGTTATGGAAGTTGCTCCAAATGCCGCTGTGGAGTTGGTTCCTTACGGTAATTTAAAGATGGGTTTAAGGGTGATTGAGTACCTTAAAAATAAGAATCAACTTAACAGGGTTATTTTTGGCAGTGATACGCCAACTGGGCAAGGTTACTTTCCAGTTGGCGTACAACAGGCAGTAAAATTCTATAGTAGCCTTGCTAACATACCAGCAGAAAAGGCTATAGCCATGGCTACAGGAAATACCTATGACTACTACAAAAAGTGGATAAAAACAGGCAAAATACAGGAAGGTCTTGAAGCTGACTGTCTTATAATTGATAAGCCGCCAGGAAGCGTTGGAACGGATGCGCTTGGAGCTATAGAAAATGGAGATATGGTAGGCACAGCAATGGTAATGGTTGACGGAAAAATTGTAGCGCTTAGAGGGAGAGACAGCAGACCAACAACCAAATACATAAAGCTTAATGGAAAAGAGCTCGGAGTTAAGGACCCAAACGAGGCTTTATTTGACCCTCCAAGGTTTTACTGGAAGAGCACAGGAGAAACCTACTTGTTACTTTCAAGTAATAAGTAACATCTTTAGACGACTAAATTTTTTGTCTTATCTTCTATTGTTTTTATGTTGCTTCTTTTCAGCTAAGCTCAAGCAAAACATGATTAGGTGCTTATTTCCTCATTTGTAAAAGCATAGAATAACCTGAACGTTCTGGACTAGTTTCTTTATATTGTAAAAACTGAGGCTCTGCAGGAGAATTAAATGCTTCTGTACTTTATGCATCCTTTCTATAAGGTTCTTCAGGCTCTGAACATGAGCTACATAATTAGCCTGTCTATATTCTTCAAGAATTTATTGGTACAAAAAATATCATCAATGTAAATTATCTTCATTTAGACCAGCTCCTATATAAAATAGCAATCAAATAGTTTTGATGCCAGCTAACGTTAAACGATAATGCTGACTTATGAATCATTTGTATAAAATACAATTTAACATAATTTATATCAATGTTAAGTATAAATGAATAACTCTTTTCGATTTCCACATTGCGCAATTATTTGCTCAAGGATATTAGAGGCAAATACTGGGGAAAAATAGGGCGTAAAAGCTGTTGGGATCGTTTTTTGGTTTGTATGAACATTTACTAGAAATATGGCACTGTTAAAAAAAATTTATCGAGAACTATACCTAAATTCTTATACAAAATTATTTAATAAACTAGATGCTCTATAAGGTACATAGAGGTGTTGAGTTATTGTATACCAATCTTGAGGTGAGTAACAAGGTACTTACATCGATAGATAAGGTAGAGAAGGTTACTGGTGAATATAAATATGTAGACGATATTCGCTTGAATGAAGCGTATTATGGTGACGTACTTAGGGCTGGGATACCACATGGAATTATTAAGAAACTTGACATCAGCAACGCATTAAGGTCGCCTGGTGTAAAGGCTATAATAACTGCTAAAGACGTTCCTGGATTAAACGCATTCGGATACTTTATTCCTGAACAACCAGTTTTATGTTATGATAAAGTGAGATATGAAGGCGATGCCGTTGCGGCTGTTGCTGCAGATACACACGAGCATCTTTTACAAGCGCTTGAAGAGATAAAAGTGGAAATAGATCCGTTACCAGTAGTTGATTCAATAGATGAAGCATTATCAAAAGAAGCTCCCAAAATTCACGAAAAGGGGAATGTAGCATATTCAGTAAACTACGAAAAGGGTAACTTTGATGTTACAAAATTTGACAGATACATTGAAGGTGTTTATGAAACTTCGATGGTAAAGCCAATGTACATAGAGTTAGAATCTACAATAGCTATGTACTCTAATAACAGGCTTGAATTGATAACAACAACACAAAGCCCCGAACATGATATCAAGCAACTCGCCAGGAGTCTAAACTTAGACGAACGCAACATTCACATAAAGATGAAGGACCCCGGTGGGGCATTTGGTGGAAAGGAGGAAATTCACACTCAAATTCTTGCATCGCTGCTTTCAATAAAAAGCGGGGCACCAGTTAAAATGACATTTACGAGGGAAGAATCAAACATCGCAACCACCAGGAGGCAGGCTTTTAGGTTTTACATTAGAACTGGTCTTTCATTTGATAATTATATTCTGGGAAATTATGTGAAGGCAATTGCTGATGCTGGGGCATACCTGAGCCACGGGCCAGCAGTTCTTGAAGTAAGCGGTTCGCATGCTTCAGAACCTTACTTTATTCCAAACGTTAAGTTTGAGGGCATTCTTGTCTATACTAATCATCCGCCAGCCGGTGGGATGAGAGGTTATGGGGCTACCGAAATAAACTTTGCACTTGAAAGGCACATAGATCACATATGTAGGGAACTGAACCTTGACCCAGTAGAATTTAGAGAAAAAAACATGATAAAAGAAGGGCAACAGAATGGCACTGGAATCGTTCCGATCTCAACAGTAAGAGCTAAAGAAACGCTGCAAAAAGCAATGCACGGCAATTTATGGACAATTAGAAAGGATAGTTTATCTCTATTAAATTTATTACCTAAAAGAATCATAAACGTTACACATAAATTGCCCTTAAAGATCCTAGCTTTTTCTGATTATCACGTACAAGATTTTAAACCCTTACTCGAGTATGTTAAAAATCTAAAAGAAAAACCCGACATAATCGTTTATGCTGGGGACGCTGTAGATAGATTCGGTCCTTTACCCTTAAAAATGTTAAATTTGAAAAGTGATAAGGGCGAACTTTATCCATCGATTTTCGATGTTGCGTGTCTTTCTTATAAAGATGTGCACGAAGATTCGAGAGTATTAGAGCCCTGTTCGAAGCAATATGGCTTTATTTTACGAATACCAAAAAAACTTAAGATTAACGTGAAAGAGAAATTAAAACAAATAATAAATATATATTCAAAAATTCAAAATTTTAAAAATATTTCAAAATCATTTCAAACTTTTAAAAGTCTAATTCAAGATTTACCGGTCAGGATAGAAGAAATAAAACTGAAAGAAACACATATTTGGGAAAATTCTTTATCGAGAATAATTAATCTGGTTGACACTCAAACCCAACTAAAAATTTATTCGATTAAGGAGGAAGAGCTATTTTATTCGTCTTCGATATATGATGATTTTTATGAAATATATAAAAACGTTGATTTTTATAAAATACCAATAAACAAATTAAAATCTGATAAAAAATACATTTATTACTTTATACCAAATCCTGAACGTCCTGAAAAAAACATATTCGAAGAACTAGCAAAAAATTCTCGATATGGGGTAGTTGCAGTGCTCGGTAATAATGAGGATTTTATAATCTCAAAAACGCTGATTAATGGGAAAAAGGTATTCGACGCATCCTCTACATTAATTAAAATAGGACCAATTTTAATTATAGGCATTGAAGGAGACCCGTCTGATACTAATTGTAAATTAAGGTTAGAATTTATACAAAAGCATGTTGCAAAAGATGAATTTATAATAATTGTCTCACATGTTCCTCCGAAAGATATACTTGATAGAGCTATAAGATTTGGGGGAAGGTCTATTGGAAGTGTGGCATTAAGGGACTACATCGAGGAAGACCCTCGTGTTGGACTCGTAATCTGCGGTCATGTACATAATCAAGGAGGAAAGTTTGAGGTATTAAATAACACAACCGTTGTAAATGTTAGTTCACATGATACTCCATTTGACAAAGCGAATGTAGCGTGGATCACTATAGATGAAAATAAAAAAGTTCATGTAAAAATAGAAAAGTTACCTTCATTAATAGAGCAAATATTTAAGGAGGATGGACGAAACATTAAGGAGAACTTAATAAATAAGGTTAATTTAAGTGAATCAGAAGCCGAGTTGTTTTTAAATTTTGCTAAGACCAAAGGGACGGCATTTTTCGAAGACCTCCCAAATTTAAAAAGCATTAAAATTCAGTTAGGCCTACCTTGGCAAGTTATCTTGTCGCTTTATGAAAAAGGAATAAAAGAAATTTCGCAAATTCAAGAGAAAACATTTACCGATATGTACCAATATATTCCTCCCCTTTATCGTATGCACTGGAAAAGGGCTTATGCAAAATTTAAAAGAGAAAGATCTAACGAAGTATATTTAATGAACCAATTGCCCATAAACACTAATAAAGTAATAATATTTGACACCGAATATAGTCCTGATAAAGGCAAAGGTGTGCTTTACGGATTTCTTGATAAATCTGAAAAAGAAATTAAACAATTTTGGCTAAATGAAAAACCAGCCGCTTTTGAATATGTTCGTTCAAAAGCTCAGCAAGGTTACGTTTTTGTTCATTGGGGAGGCGCGGACAGAAAACTATTACGCGAAGAGCTTGGAATTAATGCACAAACTTTTAATCTTCTATATTTTTGCCAAATATCTTTAGTAGCACCAGTAAAAACCTTTGCTTTGGTAGAAGTTTACGATACACTAAATAGACATAATAATGAAGAATGGTGGAATAAGTACTTTTACTCTATGGATGGATTGATAAAAGCCTCTCTTTGCAATAAAATACTAGAATATCCTAATGAAGACGCCCCCCGTAAAACCCTCTCGGAGGCTAATAAAGCTGACATTTTAGCGCTTGAAAAAATTTTAAAAGCTTTACAAAAACTTCCTGTTAAGCCTTCGAAACCTATTTAAGATTAAAATTAAGGGCATAAAAGTCTTCCACTAATTCATAAAATACAAAAAATGTGCGATTATTTTGCGTTTATAAACTATGAAAAAACTATACAGTGCCGTTAACTTAAGAAATATTTATTTGAATGTGTAGAGATTATTTTGTGGATTATAGGCGAGGCGTTGTAAAGTGTGTACTGCTTGTGATTGTTATTAAACTTGTTGTTATTTTAGCCGTTCTAAGGCGCCTTTTAAAGTTTGGGTTTAGAACAGTTGAGTTTTAGGATTGTGAAGCCCTTTTTACACTACTGACTTTTACCATCACAAACAATAAATCTTCAGGTTTTGAGCGCGTGTCTTTTTGTCCATGGGGCTATTTGCCTTTGGATTTACTTAAAAGCTGAACAAAAAAAGTATACTTTAAACTAAGCGACGAATAAAAAATCAAAAACATTTATGGGAGAACCCCTGAAATTTTTTCAAAAAATTCTTCCGCGACCTTTATGAAATCTTCTGGAGAAACTTCCCGACCGAGCCTTCCTGCTGCAGACTTTTTATGCCTGCCTCCTCCGAATAACTGCGCAAGTGGAATCAAATTTATTTGTGAAGTCGGGGACCTTCTAAAAGAGATAAATTCACCTGTCTTTATAACTATCTGAATTTCCCTTACTGGCCCATCACCATTGCTTATACTGTAACTGTAATCACGGCTTATGATAGAAACCCACTTTTTATTGAGTTCTTCCTTCTTAACCCCAAGGTAGGCAGCTATCTTTTCCCTGGAGCTGAACATGTTGCTAATAACGGTGAATTGAGGGTAGTTCTTCACTCTCTTGAAAACAAGAACAGGGCTCTGAAGGGAAAGCTCTTCTGCAAAGGCTGTAATCTCATATTCTGTGCTAACCTCACGATCTATTTCTAGAACTTCATTAGGCAAAACTTTCATCAGGTCGCTTAACGCGCTTCTAAGAGACATGGTTTAAATGTTGAACCTTTTTTATTTAATGGTTTGTTCCAACAGTATAAGGTCTTCTAGCCTGATGGGTATCCTGTTCAGATCCTTCCCTGTTGCATCAACAAGCGCGTTAACTATAGCAGGAACTACCGCAACAAGAGGCAATTCGCCTGCGCCCTTTACCCCAAAGGGCCCCAGAGGATCATAATCATCTATTGGGTCCACCTTTATTCTTGGAATATCCTTTGCTGTTGGAAGCACATAAGTGGTGAAGTTCTTTGACAAAATATGTCCATTAGCAGTCTTCAGTTCTTCCATTGTAGCATAACCCAGTGACATTATTATACCTCCCTCCATCTGGCTCATGAATGCAACCGGATTAAGTATTTTACCTGCTTCTGGATAGAACTCTATATCAGTGACACGGTATCTACCTGTAAGCAAGTTAACTTCAACCCTTGCAACAGCAGTTGCATATGAAAATATAATATCGCTCTTATTGAAATTTCCACCTTCAACCTTAGGTAAGTTATATTCTTCTGTCATTTCCACCTTTCCGATCTTACGATTTATTTCCTCCAGCGATTCCCTACTGTTAAGATCAAAATCTGTTCCAAGCTTGCTACTTATGTATTCAACTAGTTTTTTGCTGCATTTTAGAACCGCATTTCCTATCATAAATGTAGTTCTAGAGGCATTCGATGTTCCTGATGATGGAAAATCGCTATCATCGTTAAATACCCTTATATTTTCAACATCAGTATTTAGGGCTCTTGCTGCTATTAATCTGATAGTAGACCTTGCCCCAGTACCCATGTCTGGAGTGGTAAAGTAAATGTTTATGAAGCCATCCTCGATTGTCATTTTTACCCTTGCTGAGTCACCGCTCTGCCCGTAGCTTGTGCTCTTTGCTCCAGAAGCTATACCATAACCTACCCTTATATATGGGTCTGGGTGGCTTTTATTTCTATTTATTATTTCTCCATAATAATAATGATCAAGTTCTTCTTTACGTTTTTCTAATTTTTTTAAAATTCTACCATTGACGTATATATCGGAAATTTTATACTTTATATCCATCATAATTTATTCACGTGATTGCCTTAATTTTTTATATTAATCATATTATTTTAATTTTTTTATCGGTACAGCTACCTCTCTTATCAAACAATTATTTCACCCCCATAAGCTATACTAAAGGTTAAATAAAAGCAGAGGAAGATTAAAAAGATGTGGAAGATAAAAGTGAACAGAAAATGAAGACAATGTTAAATAGA
>JAWDMM010000045.1:0-10297 GCA_046536595.1 Nitrososphaeria archaeon
TCAGCTTATAAAATTTTTTTATGAGCGCTCTGCTTATATCGCTTTTGATAATTATGGTCGGCGCAGCGATCATAGCTGTCGTGCTGATAAAGAACGGATAAAACAGTTTGCGTTATATACAGCGTTTCTGATCTGTTGATGTGGAAAAGAAAGAAGGACTTGCCTTTTCCTGGCTGGTTACATTCTGGGCCCTGAACTACCCTCTTGTAAAGATAGCTTTAGCGTTCGCTGACCCTTTTTTACTCGCGTTTTTGAGGCTCCTGCTAACTGTTGCTTTTCTCCTGGCAGTAACTCCGAGGAGCTTTGTTCCGTTGAAGGGCTTGAAGGCAAACCTGTACCTTTTTATATTCAGCTTCCTCGGGATATACAGCAGTTGGACCTTATGGTACGTTGGAGAAAGCTATATCTCACCATCGCTTTCAGTGATTTTAATGTACACATATCCCGTTATAGCTGTCATACTCTCTGCAATTATACTTAAAGAAAGGGTAACCAGGAACAGGGTCATCGGAACGATCGTGGGCTTTTCTGGCATATTTGTGATATTTTTCAGGGAATCAAGCTTTAACAACATCTTCGCAATGCTGTTCGTTATCGGGTCAGCCTTTTCGTGGGCCCTCAGCATAATCATATACAAGAAGTACCTTTCAGCTTACGATTATAAGCGGGTTAACGCATATCAGATGCTATACTCACTGCCCCTTACGCTTGCCATTTTCCCCCTTTTCAGGGTCAGCTCAGCTCTCAACATATTTTTCTGGGAGGTCATGCTGATCATAGCCGTTCCTGGGACAGCTTTTACCTTTCTGGCTTATGTTTACCTTTACTCCAAGCACGAAGTCAGCGCGATAACGCCATACCTTTTCCTTGTTCCGGCAATTTCTGTTGTTTTCAGCTATCTGATCTTCGGGGAAACGCTTTCTTATACAGAGCTATTAGGTTACATCCTTCTGGCGGCCGGGATATATGTATCATCAAAATAACAACACAGTTTTAACTTTTTGGGGTTAAGGGGCGAAAGACCCCTTCCGTGAGCTTTGGATAGCCCCTTACAGAAATGTTTTATATAAATTTTATATTATTAGTGCCCAAATGGGCTTTGCCTGTGGAACGCAGGCGAGACGCCCAGGGATGAAAACGCCTCTGCGATGGTGGAATACTTTGCAAGTATTCCACACGTAAGCGTATCGATGAACCGGGAAGCCCTGTCCGTAAGGTCAGGGTAGTTCACAAATCCTAGCTTACCGTCATCCGCTTAGGGTTTCGCTCTACGTAGGCGCACGTAGGTACGTATCAGCATACCTATCGTACGTGTAGAGCTTGGGCGTAAACAGATGAATGCGTTTCTAGACACATGAGCGATAAGCGAACCTGCTTATGTATGCCGTCACAAACAGTTTCAAAATAAATAGCTTTATACTAGGTGCTTGTCATATAGTATTCTGTGCCTGAAAGATTATATACCTTGAAAGAGGCATGTTTGCTCCTTGGCCGCAATTTTCTTAAGAACGTTTATAGCGAAGCTTTTTCATTTAATTCTTAAGATGAGCTTTATAGCTGAGATCTTAACGGCTTTCATAGTTCTGATAGTCCTGATCATAGTTCTCAGCGGGATCAAGATACTAAACGAGTGGGAGAGGGCTCCCGTGCTTACTCTCGGGAGGTACACGGGCATGAAAGGGCCAGGGATAATTTACGTCACCCCTTTCATAAGCAGAATACCTCTCAGGGTTAGCACAAGGCTCCAGACATACTCTTTTGTGATAGATCAAACTTTAACAAAGGACAACGTCCCCGTTGACGTTGACGCTGTCATGTACTTTATGGCTGTTGACCCAGAAAAGTGCGTGCTGAAGGCTGAAAACTACATAGAGGCGACAAAGTACGCCGCCCAGACAACTCTGAGGGAAGTGATCGGCCAGACGATGTTCGACGAGCTTCTAACCGAAAGGGAAAAGGTCGGAGAGATCGCCAGGAACATAATAGACGAGAAGACAGAGGCCTGGGGGGTAAAGGTAACATCCGTTGAAATAAGGGACATAAAGATACCTCAGGCGCTGCAGGAAGCTATGTCAAGACAGGCTCAGGCTGAAAGGGAAAGGAGAGCAAGGGTTACACTTGCTCTGGCTGAGGTCCAGGCGGCTGAAAAGATGGTCGACGCCGCAAACCTGTACAAGGACAACGACAAGGCATTCCAGCTGAGATGGATGAACATGCTCTACGAGCTCGGCCTTCAGGGAAAGGGACCTCTAATAATAGTCCCGGCGAACATACCTTCTGCTGGGGTTACAACGTTGGGTCTTTTCGGCATAAACGAGCTAACAGGCACTGAAAAGAAGGAAGAGAAAAAAGAAGAAAAATGATCAAGCCGGCTCTGGCTTTAATTTTTTTGATTTTAGGGTTTTCATTTATGTCAGCGCATTCCCAGCAGGGCCATGTAGTGGTTGTGATAAATTTTCACTACACCGTTGACATGGGGGCTTCAAGCCTTTTCAGCTCAGCTGTAAGCTATGCAGTCCAGAACAGAGCAAAAGCCATAATCATAGTCATGAACTCCCCCGGAGGTTACATTTCCGACATGCTCAGCATAATTTCTTATATCAGGAAAGCCAACCAGTCAGGTATTCCTGTTTACACATACGTTATTCCCGACGGGCTAGCTGCATCTGCGGCTTCGTACATAGCGATGGCCACTAACAGGATAATCATGGGCCCCGGCTCTGAGATAGGGCCTTCAACGCCCATAGTCGTTGGAGGAACGCAGCTCGAGCAGAACCACACTGAGAGCGCGATGCTTTCCCTGATGCAGAGCGAAGCGCAGGAATGGGACAGGAACGTAACAGCAGCTTCTGTGATGGTGCTTTACGACAGAGCTTATCCGGCTCAGCAGGCTTACAGAGTGGGCCTGATAAACGGCCTGGCATCAAACCTGACTCAGGCTGAACGTATGCTTGGTATCAGCGGGTTCCCTCAGGTTTACTTTTCGGAAAGCTACTACGATCAGTTCCTTAGCGTGATAAGCAGCTCAACAGTTGACGGGCTTCTGATACTTCTGGGGATGGTCCTTATAGCTCTGGACGTCCTGCACCCAACCTTCCTGATGAGCGTTCTCGGAGGGATAGCCTTGCTTATGGGACTGGTTGGGGCTGAGCTGATCGGCGCTTCCGTGCTCGGACTGACACTTCTCGCCGTTTCGGCCGTGCTGCTTGTTATAGAGATCAAGACCGGACACGGCGTCTCCCTGATCGCTTCGGTCCTGGTCGGTCTTGCCGGGATCTACCTTCTGGGCGAAGGAATTCAGGTTTCCCCCCAGCCTTCTTACGTTGATTATTACTTGGTTGCTGTAGCTTTGACAGCCTTTGCCGTTTTTGCGGCTATATACATCAGGAGCCTGTGGAAGTACAGGAGGAAGTCCCCGTTCACCGGAAAGGAATCGCTGATAGGCAAAAGCGGCGTTGTAGTGAAGGAGCTCAATCCGTGTGGTGAGATCAGGGTCGAGGGGTTTGTATGGAAAGCCTGCACAAAGGGCGAAAAAGTGAAGAAAGGGGAAGAAGTGACTGTAACGGGTTACGAGGGCCTTTCCCTGATAGTTGAAAGAAGACAAAAGGATAAATAAGCTTAAGCCTTTATTCTAAAGGTGCTCAAAGCAATCCCAGTTGCTTCTTCTTTAGCGAGGGACGAAGACATAAATTCGGTTGTTGAAAGCTTCAGAAAGCTTTACCCAGACATAGGCTTGGGGAAAGCCGTCAGGGACGAAAATGATGCCGGGATAGAATCAAAAGGGCTTGACGTGCTCGGCCTGATCATAACCGGGGGAACAGAGCACATTATGGGGGCTCTGAAAAGCTCAGCCAGGTCCTTTTCAGCCATTTACCACGATTCCTTAAACAGCATGCCGGCCGTTCTCGAAGCTTCTTCAGCTTTTGGTTTCAGAGCCTTCAACATTAAAGATCAGGAGGGAATAAACAGCTATGCAAAAGCCGTTGAGATCGCTGAAGAAATCAGGTCTGAAAGGCTTGTTCTCATCGGAGACCCGAGCCCCTGGCTCGTATACAGCGGTTACAGCCAGAAACCAGAAGGCCTGATAGAAGGCGTTGAAAAGCAGGAGATAGAAGAGCTGATAATGCTCGCAAGGTCGGCTGAGGTAAATGATGAAGAAGTATCGCAAGTTAGCTCAAGGGCTGAAAGCTCTGGTCCCTCTTTTGAAGATTTCAGAACTTCGCTCAAGATCGAGAAAGCAATAAGGAAGATGCTCGAGCAGAGGGGGACCAAGTTCTTTTCAATAAAGTGCTTTGACCTGCTTGAACCATTAAAAGGTACAGCATGTTTGGCCCTTTCAAGGCTCAACGACGAAGGTTACGTTGCAGCGTGCGAAGGTGATATAGCAGCTTCGGTTACCATGCTTCTTCTCAGCAAGGCTTCAGGATTGCCTTCTTTTATGGGAAACGTTGCAAGGGTTGAGGGCAGATCTGTCTTCCTTGCACATTGCACTTCTCCAACAAAGATACTTTCAGGTTTTAAGTACATGACGCATTTTGAATCGGGAATGGGCGTGGGCATAGCCGGTATGATAAAGGAAGGGCAAACTGTAACTGTCGCTAGGGTCGACACGAAAAAGAAGGTCGTCAGGGCAGGATCAGGGAAAGTTCTTCGTGAGCCTTTCAGGGAAGACGTCTGCAGGACGCAGGTAAGGGTTGAGCTTGAGGACCCTTCTCTGGTTGTTGAGAGGCCGATCGGAAACCATTACGCTTTAACTCTCGGGGATCACTTGAAGCTCTTGGAGTCTTTTGCATACGTTGAAGGGTATAAATTTGAAAGGATTTAGCGCATTAAACTTTTATAAAAGGGTTAAAAAGTAAGGATGATGGAAGAAAACAGAGCGTTGAACGTATGTCAGTACTGCGGAAAGCCAACCTATCTACCTTTCAGATGCCCTTACTGCGGTGGTATATTCTGTGAAGAGCACAGGCTTCCTGAAGCCCACAACTGTCCCAGCCTGAGGGAAAAGAGGTACGTGCCTCATTACTCTGAAGTGCACGTCGACTACAGCGTAAGGCAGAAGAACGGAAAGGAGTTTGAATACATAGTTTACGCCGTTCTGCTGGTTGCCATGATTGAGTTTGTGTTCTGGGCTGTAAAGGTTTTAGTTTGAGCGACATGTTTATTTTTGAGTTAGTAATATAATTACAATGGAGAAGAGGCTGATAAGCTGGAGGGACCTCGGCCTATTAACTAAAGCTTTAGTTGATAAGGTAAAAAAAGGAGAAAGGCCGGACGTTGTTGTGGGCATCGCAAGAGGCGGTCTGATCCCGGCAATGGTCATTGCAGACAGGCTCAGGGTTCCGCTTGACATCATAAACATAAAGTCCTACAGAGCGCTGGGCGTTAAGGGCGCCCTCAAGGTTTATGACGTGATGTACGAAGATATCGCCGATAGAAAGGTGCTTATAGTTGACGATGTTGCAGACACCGGAGAAACCTTTCTCTTTGTCTCCGAGCACATGATGAAGAAAGGAGCAAGGGCTGTGATCCTAGCGAGCATATTCCTGAAGCCATGGAGCAGGGTGAGGCCAAACTATTTCGTTGAAGAAACGGACGAGTGGATCGTCTTTCCATGGGAGCTCGGGGAGTTTGAAATGCTGGACAGAGAAGAGCTGCTCTTCTGAGCTACTTCAAAGAGCCCAACGTCCTCTTTATAACTAAGGCTATGATATCCCTCATCCTTCTGGAAAGAGCTGCGCTCACTCCTGAATAAACCAGGACAACAAATATGAAGAGAACAACAAGCCTGAAAAGTCCAACGTAAGCCGAAACGGTCGGAGGAAATGTCAGCTCCAGAGGTTTCCTGAAAACGAACAGGACGAACGAAGATGTAGCCAGGGGGACTATGTAATCTGCAAAGAAATCCTTGAGCTTTATGTAGTTCTTGATCTCTGGGAAAGTTTTGATCCTTACAGCTAAAGCAAGGAGTATTGCTATCAAATTTGCGACAAGCACGCCTTCAATTACGTAAAGGCTTAAAGAAAACGCCTTCAGCAGGAATATCATTGGGACTATGAGCGCAACGTAGCTTACCGTGCTGACCAGTTCAGCAATATGCGCGTAAAAGATAAGGCTCTTCCAATAAGTTTTGAGCTCTATCTCCTTTTCAAAATCGACCCTTTCTACACCCTGCATAACGTTTGATACGTACTGTGAGATGGTGTTCACTATACTGGTCAAAGCCCAGAGCACGATCGGGGCATAAAGCAGGCCTATGAGGTAAAGGTCGGTCGGCCTCAAAAAGGCTATTATTTCCGGCTCAAAGAATATTATAAATAGGGTTACAGCTGTAACTGTAAAAAGCACAAAAAGAAAGTCCATGTATATTCTCTTCAGCCTTTCCTTTTGCTCGAGGAGCTCGCCGTACGTTATGCTGTAAAGCATACCCCTAAAAGAAAAGGCAGAGCCAGCAACTCCCAGAACCTGCCACAGAGAGTTGTCAAATATACCGCCGATGCTCGCTATGACAAAGCTGTCAATCGACTTTATGTTGCTCGAAGCATACCCAAGAAGTGAAATCCAGGATCCTGATATGAACTCTTTCGCCGTCTTCCTGAAGCTTCCTTCAGCCTTTACATAGTTCACAGAGCTTGAAAGGGCATAGAGCATTCCGGAAATGTTTATGACAAAAGAAGCTATTATGACTGATTGAAGCGACCAACCTGAGCGCATTATATAAAACACAGAAGCCAGCTTCACGCTCGAAGTCACAAATGCCGTATAAACCAGCCTTTTCCTGTTGAAAACGGTCAGCCCTCCGGTAAACGCTGAGCTAAAAGAGCCAGTTATTATGCTCAAAACAGTCAGGATGAGAAGGGTTTCAAAGAACTCGGAAGGTATCCTGAACCTGATCAAAAAGATGAAGACAGCGGATATCAGAACGCCAATAAGCCCGAAGATAAAAGAAATCCAGAGAAGGGGAACCTGGATCGACCTGTACTTTGCTGATAGCCTTGGCGACATGAAGCTGACAATTCCAACCGGGAGAGATCCAAAGATTATTGAAGCAGAATACACGTTCAGTATGCCTAGGTACTCGAGCGGGAGCTTCCTGGTCACGGCTATTGCAAACACAAAGCTCGCAGCTATCGAAAGCAAGCTACTAAATATGGCAAGCATCCTTGTCCTTATTCTGCTCAAATACAAAATGGTTGATAAGTTAAAATTTAACTATTATGGGACACATTACCCATTTTTAATGCGTTTTTCAGCTTCTTTCTGTCTGTTAAAAGCTTTACGATTGCAATCAAGTATATTATCCAATCAGGTGTTACAAGGCCCTTAAAAGCTAGCCCTATAATGTAAAGGAAGAGCGTGCCGGCAAAACCAAAAATTATTGAAACTGACGCTAAGATCAAGTCAGTCAAAGAGCTTGGCCCTCTGTAAAGCCTATAACCTGAGTATATTGACGTTATTCCGAAAATAACATATATTATGGCAAGTAATGAGAAAACCCTGAGGAGAGCGTTGAAAAGAAAAGTTACGATGAGTATTGTTCCTGATGTAATCAAAAGTAGTCCTGAGCCTTCAAACCTTTCCCTCTCCTCCTGAACCAGCTTGTAACCGCAGTTCAGGCAGTATTTTGCTTCTGGAGGGTTTTCATAACCGCATTTTGGACACTTTGTCATTGATCTTGTTTTTCTTTTTGAGGCTTAAAAGCCTTTTGAAAACAGTTCTTAACCATTTACTTATGTAAGGTGATAAAGCCTGAAGCACAACTCCGATCAGTATCATAAAATATGCAATTTCTGAAAGTTCGTTAGAAACGTTACTCATGCCATAGCTGAAGTATACAGCAGCGGTAAGAAGAAGCACGATAAAGGCAAATACAAACGGGGATCCGGGATTTTCTATCAGGAACCCGGATATCTGTCCTGAATGTAGCCTTATCTTTGGAAATATAATAACTGACGCTATCAGGATTATGTCGATAATTATGATATATAACTCAAGAGGCTGCATCAAAAAAATAATATATACCCCAGTTTATTAAATTTCCTAAATGGAAAAGCCCAAGAAGATCATGTATTTAATGATCTTCGTTTATACAGTTGGTTGGTCAATCATATCGCTCTTTAGATATTATTCTTTTAACGCTGGGTATTTTGACCTTGGGGTTGCAATGGGTTACATAACTTATTCGGTAGAAGGGCTTACTTTATCTAAGTTTGTTCAGATATTCGCCTTAAAGCCAATAGTCTATCTGTTAGATCCTATAGCATACGCGTTCAGCTTTCAAGGGCTTCTGGTTTTTCAGTCATTATTCTTGGCTTTAGGCGCTTATCCCGTATTTATGATATCGCTTGAGAAGCTAAAGAACAGCACCTTAGCGGCGCTGCTTTCGGCTTCTTACCTTCTTTATTTTCCTCTGGCTGGCCTTAACTGGTTTGATTTTCACTATCAAGCTCTTTTCCCGACTCTCTTTCTTTTAGGCTACTGGTTTTATATTAAGGGAAAACAAAGCCTTTCTTTAACATTTATGGCTCTTTCAGGAATGGTCCATTATCCGTATACAGTCTTTCCTCTTCTTTTTGCTTTAATGCTAGCCCTTGGCAAAGATAGAAAGAAGGACCTCAAAATATGGTTACCCTTGCTCATCATTACGGTTACAATTTTTCTTATAAACATACATTTGTACGGAATTTACGGAGCGAGTTTAGGTACTGTTTCTTCACAGCTAAGCAAACCTTCGTATTTTGCCGTTTACATAACAATCGTTCTTATCCTTTTACCACTTGCATTTGTCCCTATTTTCTCAAAATGGACATTTTTTATGACCCCATTTCTTGCGCTCATATTTCTTGTAAAATACTGGGGTTATGTCTATCCAAACATTTTTAAACTCCAGTACGGCGCGCTGTTTATTCCTTTTGTTTTTCTGGGAGTCATAGAAGGGGTAGAATGGCTGGAAAAAAGGAGCGTTATGAACAGAAAAAGGGCTGTAGGTCTCGTTTTTGTCTCAGTTGTAATGTTCGCGGCCATATACCAGCCTTATTCGCCTTTAAATAAGTACACTTCCGTTAATTATAATATAAATCAGATATTTAACGCAAACTTGACAGAGTACGATCAGCTTATGAAGATCCTGTCGCTTATACCGAGAGGTTCCTCTGTACTCGTGTCAGCAAACGACCCTGAGGCGTTTTATCCGTATTACGGCCTTATCCCTTATGACAACAGCATAACTAACCCTGAACTAGTTTATAACGGCACAATAAAGTATATAGTTGCTGGACCTTATGGCCTGCAATATACGGCTGTTCCTCCAAAGCCAATGGTTCCCATGGACCAGCTAGTAGAAAACGCAAGCAAAAAGGGCTTTGGGATTTATGCAGAAGCTTATGGCATGATGATTTTAAAATATAATTATACAGGCCCGTTAAAATATTATTATCCTTTAAAAGAATACTTCCCTTCATCAGGTTTTGTTCCAACAGCCCCTTGGTTCATGAAAGATGGCATGATAGTGGCAACCAACGCACATATGCAGCTATGGTTTGGCCCGGAGCTAATATTACCTCCTGGAAAATACATCATGACAGTCTTTTTAAAGAGCACGTCCAATTCTTCATCAAACTGGCTTAGCGTTGCAGTATACGCTGATGATCAGACCCAGCTGATTACTGTTTACTATATAAACGGTGCATCTTTAAAACCTGGTTGGAACGCAGTAAACATAAGCTTCACGGTTCCTAGGGTTTATGCAAACGCAGAAGTTATAGGCTATGCATATAAATGGCAGGGAACGCTTTACGTAAAGGGCATCTATATTAATCAGACCTCTTATACGGTTTAAACCTAATTTTGTCGACTAAGTTTTACTAAAGCTTAAGAACATTGCGTTCATATTACTTATAAATTAGGTTTTATGTTAAATCAGTGATGAAGGCAAAATTACTAGTGTTAATTATAGCACTTCTCGGAATGATCGTGCCAGGAGTACCAATGATTACTGCAACAACTCCGGTTCATGCGGCAACTAACAACCTAGTTATTGGGTACTACAACGGAATGACCACGGTGGCTGCAAAGTATAACGTATCAGTATACCTAAATAACCCTGTTGTTGTTAAACAAGACAATAAAACTATATCTGGAACCAACTATTTTGTGATAAACTTCTCTCAGATAACAATTCAGGCAGGAGAAGTAACAATGTACCTATCAACCAACGGTTATGCTCAGATATCTAGCAGCGATGTACCACTGTATTCACTTCCAACAAGCTTGATCAACTCTTCAACACCGAGCACTG
>JAWDMM010000046.1:0-10202 GCA_046536595.1 Nitrososphaeria archaeon
TAGAGGACGCCAAGAATCAGATAAAGGATACAGCTTCAAGAGTTTTTAAGGTGCCCGTTGACGATGTGGAAGTTTCAGATGGATACGTTTTTTCAAAGTCTCATCCATGGATAAGGAAAGAAATAAAGGAATTTGCTATGGGGTACACGTATCCTGACGGGACAACCGTTGGCTCTCCAGTAATAGGAAGGGGTAGCTATGCACCTGTGCTTAACACCTTCCTTGATGCCAGCGGTCATGGATCAAACACAGTTTTTCATACTTACGGCGGAACTGGGGTGGAACTGGAGATAGACCTGCTTACAGGAGAAGTAAAGGTGCTAAGAGCTATACAGGTATATGACATCGGAAAAGCCATAGACCCTCTTTTAGTTAAAGGGCAAATGGATGGTGGCTTTATAATGGGCCTTGGCTCTGCCCTTTTCGAAGAGTTGAAATTTGGGGAGGATGGCAGAGTTATAAACCCGAACCTGATAAACTACTATGTACCTCACTTTGAAGACATGACCGCAAGCATGGAGAGTTACATGATAGAAACGCCTCAGAAGGATGGGCCGCTTGGGGCAAGGGGAGTTGGGGAGCACGTAATGGTTGGCGTTGCACCTGCAATAGCAAACGCGATACTAAGGGCCACAGGCGTAAAGATAAACCAGCTACCTATTACAGCTGAAAAGCTATGGAAAGCTATAAAGGAGCAAAAACCGGAGCTTATAGAAAAGGCTCAGAAACTGTTTTTTGAAGAAGGTATAAAAGAGGTGCAGCAGGTTTGAGCTTTACAACACCTTATTTTACGCTTCCAAAATTCACCTATTTTAAACCTACAAAACTAGAAGACGCTCTATCTCTGCTAAGACAGTACAAAGGGAAAGCAAAGGTTATGGCTGGTGGGATAATGCTTGTAAACCTTATGAAAGAGAGACAGATTTTCCCAGAATACGTGATCGATATAAAAGGCATAGAAGAATTAAAAAGGATCAGCAAAACAGAAAACGGAATTAAAATAGGGAGCGCAATAACAGCCATAGAGCTGCAAAATTCATTGATAGTCAGGGATAACCTTCCTGCGCTGGCAAAAGCAGCATCTTATATGGGAGACAGAACGCTTCAGCATACTGTTACAATAGGCGGCAACATAAGCGTTGGAATGCCAAGTACAGATGGACTGCCGGCGCTCATGTCGATGGATGCTTTACTAAGGATAAAAAGTCAGGACGGAGAGCGAACAATACCGGCCTCAGAACTTGTGATTGGTTTGGGAAAGACTTCTTTAAAAGACGATGAGATTATTACAGAAATAATAGTTCCTTACAGCAGCGGTTTAAAGGGCACCTATTTGAAGTTAATCAACGCAAGCGAGGTAGCAATAACTACTGTGGCCGTATCTGTTCTCTTAAAAGAAAGAAAGCTATCGGTGGTAATAGGAGCAATAGCTCCAAAACCTTATTACTTTGATCATAAATCTTTGCAATGGAAGTGGGAAGCTTCACTTTCAGAAAACTTAAAGAACGCTTCAGAAATAATAGGTTCAAACGTCAAACCTATGTCTGATGCAGTTGCTAGCTCAGAATACAGGAAAGAAGTTTCTAAAGTGCTTGCTGTTCGCGCATTAAAGGAAGTATTTGGTGGTGCTTAAATTGAAGACGATATCTCTAAAGGTAAACGGGATAACAAAGGAGATAACAGTCGAAGATAACGAGTTGTTGCTCAACGCGTTAAGGGAGAAGCTTGGTATAACAAGCGTTAAAGCAGCATGCTGGAGAGGAGAATGCGGTCTGTGTACTGTACTGTTGGATGGCATACCAGTGAAGAGCTGCATGACCCTTGCTGTTGAAGCGGATGGAAAAGAAGTGATTACAGCTGAAGGTCTGTATTCTGACGAAAGAGCAAAGAAGCTGATGGAATCTTTTGTCAAACATGGGGCTATGCAGTGCGGTTTTTGCACGCCTGCTTTTGTAGTCACTTCTCACTACGTGCTTACCAAGAATCCTGAAGTCGACGGCGAAGAGCTGAAAAAAGAGCTTAACGGTGTAATTTGCAGGTGTGGCACATACTATCAGATATACGAAGCCGTAAAAGACGCAGAAAAATACTATAAAAAAGAAACAAAATCGTAAAGTTAATTTTTAAAATATTATTTAGAAAGGCACTCCTTCTTCTTTTAGAGCTTTCTTTAACTGATTTATGTCTGCATCTATTTCTGGAGGCTCCTTATAAAGCGACTGTGCAAAGGCAAGGTCTTTGAATCCTGAACCGGTAACAAGAACAACCACACGGTCGCTGGGGTCAATCACTCTGTTGTCAATAAGCTTCTTTACAGCCCCAAGGGCTGCAGCCCCGCTGGGTTCAGCGAATATACCTTCATACTTTGCAAGGTCCTTTACAGCCTGTGCAATTTCTTCGTCGTTTGCCGATTCTCCTGTACCTCCGGTCTTCTTTACTCCCTCCAAAGCTGCATCTCCATCCCACGGGTATGGATCTGATAGTCCCGATGCTATGGTGTGCGGGTGCTTTTCAGCCTCAATCTTTTCAAACGGTATGTTGTTTTTTATAGCCCTGACAAGAGGGCTGTTACCTTCAGGCTGAACCGGTACAAGCCTTGGAAAATAGTTTGCTAAGCCGATTTCCCTTAGATCCCTAACGCCTTTCCATATACCAGCAAGTAGACAGCTGCTCCCGGTGGGAACAAGCATCCAGTCATATGGTTTCCATTCAAACTGTTCAGCAACTTCGAACGATATGCCCTTTGGTCCTTCAACCTGGTAAGGGTTAAAAGGCCCAAAAGAAGGTGAAGGGTACCAGCCCATTTCTTCGACAGCCGCAAGCATCATCTTTACTGTTGGATCCTCTCCTTTTTCGATCCCCCTTACCTTGATGACTGATGCTCCGTAAAGTTTTAGTTGGGCAACCTTTGAAACGCTTGCAGTTGAAAGGACAAAAGCCACAGTCTTTATTCCCGCTTTTGCAGAATATGCTGCTAAGGCTGCGGCCGCGTTACCGCTGCTTGCAGTCGTATCTACCTTCACACCTAGCTCAACGGCTTTTGCTACGCTAACAGACATAGATCTGTCCTTAAACGAACCCGTTGGGTTTCTTGTTTCGTCCTTAATATAAAGCTCTTTCAACCCGTATGCTTCTGCCAGCCTTGTGGCCTTTATCAGAGGCGTTCCGCCTTCTCCAAGCCTTACCGCATACTTTTCATCTACGGGCATCAGCTCTCTCCATCTCCATGTATCACGGGATCTTTTTGCAAGAGATCTTTTGGTGAGCTTTTCCTTTATCTTTTCGTAATCATAGAATATATCGAGCCTACCAAGGTCTTTTTTATCGCACATAACATGTCCTTCTTTTGGATCATAAACTTTTCCGCACCTTGAACAAACCATCTTTGTTACAAAGCTCATTGTTTCTCACCCTAAGGTGTTGATTTTGTTTTTTAATAGCTTTTTGGAACGCTTAACAATAATATTGTTCCATAACGCTTATTATTTTATATATACGTTATTTTTACCATGGGTTTTAAGTTATCTGGCTTTGAAGGCGGAAAGGTCGAAAAGCACGAGATGGTGATAATCGGGAGCGGTCCTGCAGGCTTGACCGCCGCAATCTACGCGGTTAGAGGAGGAGCAGACGTAATACTCATTGGTGGTTACTCATCAGGAGGTCAGCTTATGCTTACGAGCGAAGTCGAAAACTTCCCTGGATTTCCAGAACCTATTCTTGGGCCTGAGCTTATGAAACGTATGAGGCAGCAAGCTGAAAGGTTAGGCACACAGATAATAGATAAAGATGCAACAGAGATAAACCTGGCAGAAAGACCTTTTAAAGTTAAAGTGGAAGATGATACCTACGTTGCTGAAACCTTGATACTTGCCATGGGAGCTTCGGCAAAGGAGCTGGGTTTACCTTCGGAAAGGAAGTTCAAAGGCAAAGGGGTTTCTTACTGTGCCGTTTGTGATGGTATGTTTTTCAAGAACATGGATGTTGCCGTTATAGGAGGAGGAGACACAGCTATAGAAGACGCTATATATCTGTCAAAGATATGCAACAGCGTTACAGTTATACACAGAAGGGATAAACTGAGGGCGCAGGCTGTGATGCAGAAGAGGGCCTTCTCGCTTCCGAACATAAAGTTCATATGGAACAGTGAAGTGGTGGAGGTCGTAGGAGACAGTAAAGTTGAAGGTATCAAGGTGAAGAACAGAATTACAAATGAGGTGAGCTACGTACCGGTTAAAGGAGTTTTTGTGGACATAGGGCATGTGCCAAATACGATGCTTGTTGAGGGACAGGTTGAGCTTACCGAGAACAAATACATTAAGCTTTACGGAGAAACGGGGACCAGCGTTAAAGGTGTTTTTGCAGCAGGCGACATCGCTGATCCCGTCTACAGGCAGGCCGTTACTGCAGCGGGCATGGGCGCTAAAGCCGCGCTCGATGCTTTAAGGTACCTGCAAGAAATAAAGGAAAAAGAATGACAACAGACAACGAAAAACTATCTAAGATAATAGACCATGTATTAGAAAAAAGAAAGGATCTTACAAAAGATAGGTTGATGGAGCTCATACAAGAGAAAAAGCAGCAGATAGGTGCAGGATACCTTACGGACCTTGGTGCTCTTTACCTGATATTGAACGATTTAGGAATAAAGCTCGATGAATACCTGAAGCTATCAGAAATAACAGAAGAGAAGAAAGGCGTAAACCTTACAGGCTACCTTTTATCATATAAAAGATATGAAAAGCGGACCGTTTTTTACCTTTATGATGAAGCTTTGATGAGGGGTATCTACTGGGGTGAAGAAGACGTTTTCAGAAATTTTCCTGTGGGCTCAAAATTAATTTTAAAAAACGCATTTGTTAGAAAGGGCAACAACGATCAGCTGGAAATTCATCTAAACTCACAGTCAAACGTAAGTGCGACTAACGAAGTTTTAAAGCTGGAAGAGTTAATGTCCAGAAGCCCAAACGCTAAAAACTTTATAATAAGAGGCATTGTCGAAGGTCCAATAAAGAATGTTTCATACAAAAGAAAAGACGGAACAGAAGGCAGCGGCATAAGCTTTTTTATAAGAAATACTTTAAAATACAGGAGCGTCCTGTGGGACAGCGAAGCTATTATAGAAGAGGGTCTGACGATAACAGCAGCTCCTGCTTTTGTCAGAAAAAGCGAATACGGCAACGAAATATCATTTTTAAAACCATGCACTGTCAACATTTCGCCATCCATAATGTCTGTCTTTGGAGAAAATGAGAACGTTCTGCTTCTGGATGAGTTTGGAAACGTAAGGCCTGCCAAGCTGAACAGCGCCTGTAGCGGCTCAGAATCTATAATAATAAAAAAGGCCAGATTTCAGTTCCCAGTTTTTATCATAGATGATTGTCTAAAGTACGACGTAAAATTGAACTACCAGCCTCTTCTACAAAAAATATCTACAGCTGAAAAGGGATACGCGTCGTTAGATTTTATCGTGCTGTCCGAGCTCGTTATGAGGGCATCTGATAAGTATGAAATGATGATTGGGGATGATTCAGGAGAGGGAAAAATAATTGTAACGGCTGAGTTATCAACCAGACTAAAGGGTTTTAAAGTGGGAGAAAAGGTAAGAGCGTTAGGGCTGTGGTCACTTGGCGAAGGTTCTTTTTTAGCAAACGAGTACACTTATTTTATAAAGGTCTAGTTTTCAATCAATAATAGAGTAAACCATTTTTACATAAAAGTTTAATTTAATAAAAGAATATTAAAAAATTTTAAGCGCGTGGAAAAGATTATAAAAAAGTTATAACCTTTTAAAGTTATGAAAATATACAGGGTCAGGACTTATGTACCGGGCTTTGACGAAATACTGTATGGGGGTATACCTGAAAGAAACGTAGTACTGGTTTCAGGAGGTCCTGGAACAGGCAAATCGATCCTCGCAAAACAGTTTCTATATAACGGGCTTTTAAAAGGAGAACATGGAGTTTTTGTTGCTCTTGAAGAACATCCGGTATCAGTAAGAAGGAGTTTTGCACACTTTTCATGGGACATATCAAAGTACGAAAAAGAAGGGGCATTTGCGATTGTTGATGCGTTCACAGCCGGCATAGGATCATCAGCACAGAGAGAAAATTATGTGGTTAAAGACCCGGAAAGCGTGCAGGAGCTTGTTGATGTTTTGAGAGCAGCCATAAAGAACACAGGGGCGAAAAGGGTAGCTATAGATTCTGTTAGCACCCTGTATCTTACAAAACCAGCCCTTGCAAGGGGCACGGTAATGATACTTAAGAGGGTTATTGCTGGGCTGGGGAACACGGCGCTCTTTGTAAGCCAGATTTCTGTAGGGGAGAGGGGTTTTGGAGGTCCTGGCGTTGAACACGCTGTAGACGGAATAGTTAGAATCGATCTTGATGAGATTGAAGGAAGACTTTACAGATCAATCATAGTCTGGAAGATGAGGGATTCAAAAATATCGATGGTAAGGCATCCAATGGAAATAAACGATGACGGTATAAAAGTTCTCTGGGATAAATCGTTGAACATATCACCAGCAGGCGCAAAGATTTATGAGCTGCCCGTAGGCGTACAGGAAGAAATGAAAAAAGCAGTAGAAGAAGCCGATAAAGGAGTACACGAGGCTCAGGAAGAGTTTTGAGTTAAAATTTATTAGCAACATTAAGGTAATAAAAACACATTATGAGCGCTGATTCTGTACCATTAAAACCGGTAGGAAAAGAAGATATCAGAAAGCTGGAAAGCGCTCTCTTGACTATTTCTCTTTTTTCTCAGGAAACGCTCCAGACCATAGGGGACCCTCATGAACGGCTTACCTGGGTTGACTCTCTGTACGTTGCTGCCGCCGCTTTTGCGAGGGACAAAGCTGGAATGGCAGCAAGCCAGATAGCGGACGAAATAGGGGTCACCGAGGCAACAGTAAGGAAACATCTAAAGGGGAAACCAAGGCCGGACAGATAATAAAGCAAAGCTATGAAAAATTAAAGAGTGAAGGGTTTGGGTTTCGCTCTACGTAGGCGTACGTAGGTACGCATCAGCATACCTATCGTACGCGTAGAGCTTGGGCTTCACAGCTTCATGCAACTCCCTCACGAGTTCATAGGGAGTCTTCCGCTTTGCCCCTGTCTCGACGTACCCACCCACTCACACGCCTTCTGCGTTGCTGAAGAAGGCATCATGGGGAACGCCGACCATCTTCAGTCCCCTTCCTCCTCTGTGTGTGCACGTACCCCTCCATCTTTTCCTAAAGGAGGTCTTGGGTCTTTGCTACCACCCTACTGCCCGTGCACACACAAATTGTTCATATCCAGAAATACATATAAACCTATCTTTTTTGAAACTGCAGACTAAGGCGTAACTGTGCCTGGCTGTGAACAATCACAGCAGGTAAAAAATTTAGAGGATCAAGTAAAAAGTTTGCAGGAAAAGATAAACAAGGTAAAGGATCTTTTAAACCAAGCATTACAGGCTCTCAGTTAAAATTTATTGGTTTTTATTTTTTAACTTTATATGGTTAAGGGGCGGAAGTCCTCTTCTGTCAGCTTTAGATTTCATTTTATAGGTATTTTTAAAGCCTTCAGCTAATGATCTTTACAGGCTGATGAGCAATCCTGAAAAGAATTCAGGGATAATTAGGAAAGAAACTTTCTCATGGGAAAATCTCAGGAGTTAGACCATATAAGCTGAAGCCTGTCAAAAGCAAGATCTAAAAGCTTGCGTGAAAGCAAGCGCTGAGATGCATTGAGACGTCTACCTGCGAGGTTGAGGCAGTTTTTGACGCAAATAATTTAAATCAGAAGAGGATTTTATCTCATGCATTGAACCTTAGGCAATTTATATCTTTAATTAGGGTACCTTCCCTTAGCGCCACTGCAGCACCGCTTTTGGTCGGAGGAGCTATAGCGAGCAGGTTAAGCTCGTTTAATCCCATTCTTTGGGCAGACATGTTCGCCGTTGCTCTTCTGATGCAGATCGCGACAAATGTTTTTAATGAACACGGCGATTATGTAAACGGTATAGACAGGTATGCATCGCACGGGTTTGCAGGGCTTATAGTTAAAGGTGAGGCGTCGCCCAGAGAAGTTTTTATGATAGCTGTCGTCTTTGACTTTTTAGCGGGAATTCTTGCGATACCAATAGTAATCAGCAGAGGTTTTACAGTGCTTGCTCTAGGGATAGTAGCTTTTCTTGTAGGTATTCTCTATTCAGAAGGCCCTGTTCCTATTTCAAGGACACCTTTTGGTGAAGTTATAGTGGGCCTCACTATGGGGTTTATAGAAATCGTTGCCACAGTTCTTGTTTCTGCTGGAAGGCTCGTGATGATGGCTTATCTTCTATCCTTGCCTCTTTCTTTGCTAGT
This sequence comes from Nitrososphaeria archaeon, assembly GCA_046536595.1. GTDB lineage: Archaea > Thermoproteota > Nitrososphaeria > Conexivisphaerales > UBA164 > CAYFFZ01. The sequence goes on from JAWDMM010000046.1 coordinate 8,351, forward strand.
TGCATCTATTCTAACAGCTGCCAATACTAGAGACATTGACAAAGACAGAGATGTTGGAAGGAAAACTTTGGCTGTGCTTCTTGGTAAAGAACGTGCCGCTCTTCTTTTCTATTCAATGGTAATATTCTCTTATATCTGGATACCTGTCGTTTCAATAATAACAGGAAACGTTAAAATAAACCTGACACTCTTAACTTTACCGATCGCTTATCGTGGCCTGATCAAACTTAAAAGAGAAGGCTTCCTGTATGGAGTAGAAATAAGTTCGATCATATATATTATGTATAGTATATTTTTGGCTATTTCAATGTTGATCTAAAAAAGGATTATAAAAAATCTCAGCACAAAAAAACTTAAATAAAAAGCACAGAAAGCCAGTTTATGCTCATTACTGAAACCAAATCCCAGAAGACAGCTGTATACGCAGCTTTTTTTGGAACTTTTATCGAATGGTACGATGTTGTCATAGCAGGAATAGCGGCTTCAACAATATGGCCAATTGTGTTCTTTGCGGCTTTCCCCCCTGTTATATCGTTTGTGCTTTCTATGCTTTCTTATACAGCTATGTACTTTGCAAGACCTTTTGCTGCGCTGATATTTGGACATTTTGGAGACAGGGTCGGCAGAAAATCATCTCTTATCGTCACTCTTTTGACAGTTGGTGTTGCCATGTTTTCGATAGCATTACTGCCTCCGTATTCAGCTATAGGCCTCTCAGCTCCTGTTCTTTTGCTAGCGTTTAGGTTTCTGCAAGGCTTTGGTATAGGAGGTGAATGGCAGGGCGCCATATCATGGATTTATGAGGTTGCAGAAAGAAGAAAGGGTTTTTGGACATCTTTGATGCAGGCTGCTAACCCTGTTGGGTTCGGACTCGGCCCGCTTGTTTTTCTCCTCACAGAATTAAGTATGAGCAGGGGGGCTTTCATAATCTATGGATGGAGGATACCCTTTATACTTGGAGGCATCGTAGTTGTTGCGGGTATAATACTTAGGCTGAAGATGATTGAAAGTCCTGCTTTCAGATCCATGAAGCTTGGCGGAGGGGTTCTGAAGGCGCCTTCGCTTCAGGTCTGGAAAAAATATTCCCGGTACATAGCCGCTGGAATACTTGTAGCAGCTTTTCCAACGGCAGCTGCAAACCTTCTCCTTAACCCTTTGGGTCTTTCTTACATGAAAGCGCTTAGGATTCCTTATTCAACCGAAATGCTTTCAGCGATACTTGCCGGATTCGCGGGTTTTCCTTTTGTTTTGTTTGGAGGGTATCTTTATGACAGATTTAATAGGCTTTATATCCCGATAGTCACAGGAGGAGCTGGGCTGACTGTATTTTCCTTTTTTTATTTTCCTATACTGCAATCAAAAAACACCGTCTATATAGTTTTGGCCGCAGTCTGCGCATTTGCTTTTCTTTATATAGCGTTCGGAGCTTTGGGAGTGACTCTCAGCAAGGTTTTTCCCGTTAATATGAGATATTCAGGAATCGGATGGACACTGCAGATAGCGACGCTTATAACAGGATTGATTTTATCATTTGGAGTCCCTGTTTTTGTTAACGCTTCAGGAAATTTGCTTCGGTCTTGGCCATATATATTTATTACTGTTTCTCTGCTTTCTGTTCTTGGATGTATATCAATAATTTTGCTCGAAAATAAGCTAGAGAGCAACACAGAAATTCTATAATAAAGATCTAGAATAAACGCTATAAATCTTTTAACTATGGGCTCTTACTGTAAAAAACAAGTTGCCGGGAAGCCGGGGGTGGGATTTGAACCCACATAAATGCGGTCTGCAGCCGCACCCGTGGCCGTTCCGGCACCCCGGCTCATGTTTGTTTTATTCTTTTAATTTATTA
>JAWDMM010000047.1:0-10121 GCA_046536595.1 Nitrososphaeria archaeon
GCGGAGCGGAAGACTCCCGATGAACTCGTGAGGGAGTTGCATGAAGTTGTGAAGCCCAAGCTCTACGCGTACGATAGGTATGCTGATGCGTACCTACGTACGCCTACGTAGAGCGAAACCCTTAACCCACTTTTTCGGTTAGTTCTAGCTCTATCAGCCTGTTGAGCTCAACCGCGAAGTCAGCAGGTATTTGTTTTTCAAAATCTTCTAAATAGCCTGATATTATAAGTGCTGTAGCTTGTGACTCTTTTAACCCCCTGCTTTGAAGGTAAAAGAGAGCCTGTTTATTTATCTTCCCTGCTGTTGCCTCGTGAACTACTGAAGCATCTGTTGACTTTACAATTTCATACGGATATGTATAAGCTATAGATTTCTCATCAACAATCAGAGAATCGCAGCTTACATAAGATTTAGAGTTCTTGGCACCGTTTGATACATAAACTATCCCTCTGTAAGTTGATTTTCCGCCGTTCATGGATACGCTTTTTGACTGTATAACTGAAGATGTATCCTGAGCTATGTGATAAGCTTTTCCGCCAGAATCTATCTCTTGTTTTCCTGAAGCCATGCTAAGGGAAAGAATCTGAGTGCTGGCCCCTTTACCTACAAGGTATGAAGCAGGATATGCCATGGTAACGGCGCTTCCCACATTTCCGCCAACCCATTCCATTCTACCGTTCTCATAAACTCTCGCTCTTTCAGTAACAAGGTTATAAACGTTTTTCGACCAGTTCTGTATAGAAGTGTATCTTACTTTAGCGCCTTTCTTGACTACTACCTCAACGACTCCAGAGTGCAATGACGCCTCAGAATATCTCGGAGCTGTACAGTTTTCTATATAGTGCACATAGCTGTCTTCTTCCGCTACTATAAGAGTCCTGTCAAATGTGCCCTCGTTTGAGCCGTTCATTCTAAAGTATGCATAGACAGGCTTTTCAAGCTTTACGCCTTTCGGAACATAGAGGAAACTCCCTCCTCCCCAAACAGCATAGGTTAACGCAGAAAATTTGTTATCTCCTATTGGTACAACCTTTCCAAAGTACGGCCTTACTAGATGCGGATATTCTTTAACAGCTTCGTCCATTGCTACAAATACGATGCCCTGTGATTCTAGCTCCTTTTTTATGTTGTGGTAAATCATTTCCGATTCGAACTGTGCGCCAACTCCAGCAAGGAACTTTCTTTCAGCTTCAGGCACACCCAGCCTTTCAAAAGTTTCTCTTATAGAAGACGGTAATTCTTCCCAAGTAGAAGCCTTTTTTCTTAATGGTTTAATGTAATATATAAGATTATTAAAGTTTAACTCCCTAAGATTTGGCCCCCATCTTGGCATCGGCGCTTCTAAGAATTCTCTTAAAGCCTTTTTTCGGATCTCCTCAACCCAGCCAGGATCATCTTTCTGTCTCGAAATTTCTTCTATCAGCTTTTCATTAATTCCAGGAGGGGAAACATATTCGTACTCAGCTCTTACTGAAAAATCATAATCCATAAGAAAAATCAGTTATGCTTCTTTATAAGTTTTGATTGACTTCCATTTAAAACATTTTATTTAAAGCTTTATGCAGATGCTCTATGCCTGAGAGCTGGATTTTGCTTTTAGCGTTCTTTCCAATTCGCTCTCCATAAATTTTTCTAATGCCATTCCTATCAGCTTAGTGTACTCCCCTTTGGCATTTTCGATTATATCTTTTGCTAGTTTTGGAACCCATTTTAATATGTGAACATTCACAAATTCGTCCGCTTCTTTATCAAGAGAAACAAAGTAAAGAAATGAGACAAACTCCATTTCAGTTGATACGTGATCCGGCAATTCCTTCTGAACGTTTAGACCGTATTTAAAGTAATTAGCCATAAGCTTTTCTATAATGCTTCCATAAATCGTTCTCTGCATGTACCATGACTCATAAGGAGGACATTTTAGCTCTCTGAAATCGTTAACAAAGCATGAAGTATATTCGGTTAGGAGTTTGTCCGTGTCTTGATTTTCTAGCAATTCAATTATTCTCTTTATTTCTTTATAATAAGTCCTGTTTTCAATGTACGTTAAAAGCTCCTTTAAGTTCTTTTTATATCTTGGTCCTAACAAAAGATATGAAAAAAATCTATAATCAGCTGATACGGATCTATACTCAGTCATTATGCACGTTGCCTCTCGGTTTAAACTGTGAATTTGGTCCTAAAAGCTTTTTTGCCGCATACTCAGACCTGTGCTTCGGGCATAATTCCAACCATTCATCATCAACCTCCATACCCTGTTTTTTCATGATTTCTTTTATATGATTCAACGATCTTCTTGAACCAACAGGGGCGCCGCATACTCTGCACTTTACCATATAATCCTTTGCAAGCACTTTCTTTTCGCTCTTACCTCTCTTTACCTTTATAACCTTTCCAAACCCATCTCTTGAAGGCACGGGACAAACGTTTATGCATATGTTGCAACCAATGCACAGTTCGGGATTAAATGTAAGTGCTGCTTGTCCTTCTACGTTTTCGATCTTTAATGCAGAAACGGGGCACCACTTTGCGCACGCTTCACATAATGTACATCCATCGTCAACGGTTATGTCAAAAGAAAGTATGCTCTTCAGCTTCTTTTCTGAAACTTTCTTACTGAGGTCTGAACGCTTTTCGATTCTGTCAAAGCTTATCACAAATGGCAGAGGCTCTGCATATGCCTCTATTTTATCTTTTGTTTCAAGCTTTATCCCTCCTATCACTGAGTTTAAGTTATTTACGTCCTGTCTCAGCCTTTCAAGGTTCTTTTCTAATTCACAGCCTACGCACCTTAGATAAACTTCCCCTGAACTTCTCAGAGCTAAAAGGTCCTCAACAGAAAGCATTGCTATGCATGGTAACTTGATCGAATTTTCTGAATCCTTATAACATGAAATTGTTTTGTTTCCCTTCACAATCGATAGGTCAAATATGGATCGCTGAGGTACTGAAGGGAACTGCAACGCGCTTTCTGGACAAGAAGCAACACAAAGACCGCAAGCAACACATTTTTCGTATTCTATCTTTACTCCGCTTTTTTTGTCTATTGTAATTGCGCTGTACGGACAGGAATCCTGACAGATAGTGCATTCCCTGTAAAGATAACCGCAATAATCAGGGACGTAAACCGGTTTATCGATCCTGTCTTTACCTATCTTTATTGCTCCTCTTATTACCTCTCTCCTGCTTAACGGCAAAGTTATGTCTATTTCCTGAGCCTTATCAGCTATCCAGTTGTGCTCAAGCAAAGTAGAATTCTGCTTTATGGCATCTTCTCCCCATTTGTAATCAACTACCCTTAAGAGTAATGGATTTATACCTGCCTTTAACGCTGCTTCCCTGTAAAGCTTTAAATGAGCCTCATCGTACACTCCTATAATAACTAAGCCCTTTACGTTAAGCCGCTTTATGGAATCGGCAAGCTCGGCAGAATCGCATGTTTTTACTTCTCCTGAAGGATTATGCACACAACCATGTTTAATAATACCTATTTTATTTGTAACAGAACGAATAAAAGAATCAGAAAAAGCCATTTATTTCACTTAAATATCCAGAAGTGCTTTGCTTTTTCCCCTTCCTCCAGAGGGAATATAAGAGCTCCAAGAGCGTACAGGCTAGGCCAGAGTATACATGCGCCTATAAACATCATCAGAAGCCCTGTTGGCGGGAAGTAAGAATAGCTTGATATCTGCAGTGTAAGCCAGACATAGGGCCTGAGTTCTTGCGGTAAAATTATAAGAGAATATTTGCTCATAAAACCGCCTATTATAAGAAGAACCGCGGCCGTTATGGCTGCCCATGAGCTCTTTTTCATATATCCGTAGACGGCAAGAGCTACAGGTATGAATATCCCCAGAACCATTTCAACACCCCAGAATATTGCCGCTTCGCTTCCAAACAGAAGCGTCTGATACACGGGCCATACAGTTTCCCTGCTGTACCAGGCCGATATTATTATCCAAGTCAAGTACATCAGGTAAACCGGTATGGATATCAGGTAAACTTCACTGTAATAGCGACTCATGAACGCCTTTAGGTTGCTGTCTTTGTGTTTAACGACGTATATGAAAAGAGATTGTCCAGCTGCTCCTAGCATGATGGCGCTCATAATAAAGTAAAGGGCCAGCCATGGACCGTACCAAGCAGGCATTGAAATAAGGCTCCCGAAAACTTCACCTAGGTTGCTGTGCACTGCTATTGTGGCTATCAGAACAAGGATCGCTATCGCCAGCTCAAGATACTTTATCTTTTTAAGCAGGTCCCACGATTCCACTAGTATCATGTAGAGAAGTTCTATAACTAGCATTAAAGCAAAGAAAGAGTAGAACGCAGCCATCCATGCTATCCTTGAAGATAACCTGAAGAAAAGTAGTATATAGTAAAAGTCAAACGGTTTATATATTCCTAATAATACAAGCAACCACGCTGAAAATATAGTAGATAGAGAGAACCACACTCCGTATTTTATTATCTTTTTGTATTCTCCGTTAGGTCCGTTATAACCGAATATCGTGTATACGCTGTTAACTATGCTTGAACCTGTTGCCATAAGCGCGAAGAACGTGTAACCAACTACGTCTAAGCCCCAGGGCACATCAAACACCTGTTCCTCAACTTGATCAAGCTTGTAGCCATAGTAAGCCATGCCAACAGCCAGAAGTATTAGCACTATCGAGATTGCTGCTACGGCTATCTTTTTACCCGTATCCATCTTACTCTTCACCTCCGTTTTCGACGTATCTGCCCTGCTGTTTTCCAAACACATACCTTACTTTTGAACTAACTCCAAGCTCGGGATTTATCTCTACAGCTTGCCCTGTGTTAAACAGTATTGAAACTTCGCTGTTTGGGTCATCAAGACATCCAAATACCCTTGCGCCTCCAACACACGTTCTTACACATGCTGGCGTATTAGTGCCATCGGGCGTTGTTGTATAGCAGAAAGTGCATTTGTCGACGTGGGGCACGACATGTATAGCATTTTCCCCATAGTACTCTTTGGACTTTTGTATGTCTTCGAAAGTGTACATGTACCTCGCACCAAACGGGCAAGCTTCTACACAGTACTGGCAACCTATGCATTTGTATTCGTCGACAACAACTATTCCGCCATCAACTATCTGAGTTGCGCCGGTTGGACAAACGTAATAGCATGGTGGATTCTCACACTGCATGCAGAGCCTTGGCAAAAAGACTCTCTGTGAATTTGGATAATCTCCAAGCTCATAATCTTCAACGTGGGTCCTCCAGAGTTCGTTCCAGAAAGGAGTCTGGTTTTCGAGAGTGCATGCAGCAACGCAGGCGTCGCATCCCATGCATTGATCGACCTTTATGACCATTCCCCAGTGATTGCACTCGACTGTGTTCTTAAAGCCCTGATAGGGATTTTGCTGACTCATTTTTTCTATGCACCCCCTTCAGTAGAATTTGAATAATTTGGAGCTGTACTTTCCTGGGAAGGTAATTCTGTAGATGCTTCTGCTGCTGTAGTAAACTCATTTATTTCAGAAGCTGTTGCCTTTCTTACAGTTACCGTAAATTGTTGTATCATTCTATGACCTGTAAGCGGGTCGTAACTCTTTGTCCAGATCTCTGTTACTGCTTTGTTGCCAAAGCTCTCTAGAGAATTTATCGAATAGCTCTGAGCAGGGTTTGACTGTCCCCATGGCATAGGCACGCCTATTGTATCGGGTCTAATCATTTCAGTTAGATGCACTTTAGCAGCTATCTTTGCGCCTGTAATGTTGTTAGTAACTACGATCCAGTCTCCTTCATTAAGTCCCATATTCTGCCCAACGTCTTTGTTCATCCATATGTACTGAAGAATGTTTTTATGATAGCTGTTCGAGGTCAAAGCGTAAAGCACGGGTATATCTGCGGTGTATATATAAGCTATCTGCGGGACTTTATATTCTACGTGAAAGAACTCCGGAGGTTTTGGAACAAACGTCGGGTCATTGTATGGTGACAAAGGTTGCTGATAAGTACCTGGCATGATAGCATACCCGCCGTTCCAGTCTGGTGGCACGTACTGGAGAAGAGGATCCCACGTCCTGTCATAACCATAATTTTTAACAACATAATAGTAAAGTATGGTTGAATAAACTTCTATTCTTCCAGTTGGAAGCCCGGCAGGAATATCCCAAGGAACCCTCATTTTTTTCATTACAAACTCTTCCCATGTATTTACAGTTATAACGCCCTGAGCCTTGAGCTGGTTCATCACATCTTCAGGTTCTACGTTAAGCTTTGAAGCTATAATGGTGCTCTGGACATCGCTAAAAGCTTTACCAGTAAATTCTCCCCATATGGGATAAGTGCCAGTAGAGTTTAGTTGGTTCAGGTACGGTTGCATTTCTTTCTGCATAGCAGCGATAAGCTGGTCTGCAGGAAGTCCGAGCGCATTTGCCATAGCAGTTATGTACTCGTTAAAGAAACCTAGCTCGTAAGAGAGCAAAACAAAAGTGTCAAGCTCTGGTATAGCATACGGGTAAACGCGAGGAACGGCCTGCCACCTCTTTCTGTACCCAGAATCTGGAGTGGCTCCCCTGTCAGTTATCGGCTCATCCCTTTCTATATAGGTAGCGTCTGGCAGTATTACGTCTGCGTAAAGAGTTGTATCTGTAGGCAATACGTCTATCATGACAACGAAAGTGTTGTTCAGGATTTCCTTCCATTCTGATTCCTGCATGTCCTTAGCCGGGTTTACACAGCATGCCATGATCATCTTTATGTTATATGGTTGGTTGTTCCACTGAACTTTGTTATTTATAGCTTCATATATCCCTGTATCTGGGAATAGTGAATATGCAGCTGCTGGCTTCAGTCCTTGCGAGGTTAAAGTTGAATTATAAGCAGCAACTACTGAAGGATGACCGTGTTGCCAGAAGTTCGGATTGTTAAATACTAAAGCAGTAGCAACGTATTCCATCATCTGACCAGGCAGGTTCATAACAGGGACTGACATCAGAACATCTGGTCTCTGTATCAGTATTCCTGGCTTTATCTGACCGGAGGTTACAGCAGAACTATAAGCCTGATAAAGTTGGTAAGCAGACTCCCTCCATGCGCCGCTGTATAACCATCCTCCCCTGACGTCTATGCTGCCTTTTAGCGCCATTATTATAGCAGTAGCTCTTCTCCACTGTGTTGTATAGCTACCCTGGGACCCTCTTAATCCGGTCCCTATTTCTATTGGAGATGCAGTTGCAACTTTGTTATAAAACTGTTGTATAAGAGAGCTATCTACGTTAGCAATTTTTGATACATAATCTATGCTGAAACTGGAAACGCGGTCTGATAGGAACATAAAGAAAGTTTTTAGCGTTTTCCCGTCTTGGGTTTGGAGACCTGAAACATGCAGCGCGGGGATTATTCTTATTCCATCAACAGTATAAGCGTTGGTGTTTGTGTAAGGCGGAACGTCAACTATTTTACCTGAAATTTCATCATAAACTTTAAAGGCCTTTACGGTTCCGTCTTCGTATAACGAAACGTATGGGTGTATGACCCCATTTTCTTCATATCCCAAAAAAGGAGAGTTCGTATAGTACCTTACAAAATTATCATCATAGTAACTGTTTTCTATTAAATAATTTATGAGACCCATAGCTAGAGCCAAATCGCTGCCCGGTTTAGCTGGAATCCAAAGATCGGCTTTTGACGCTGCTTCACTTACACGCGGATCTATAACAATCACATAGGCCCCGTTTTCAAGTCCTTTTCCGAATCTAGCTCCTTTATTAACGAACACCCCTGCGGGGTTTCCATTACTCCCCCAAAGAACTATTACTGGAGAATATTCAAAATCGTCTACTAGGTCAAGTCCGTGAGCATCAAAGCTGCCAACAGTAAGGTTTATCCCGAGCTGTTCCCCGAACAGACAAGGCTGCATGGGGCTACCCGCCATGTTGGGTATCTGTGAAGCCATCATAAACGGTATAAGTTCTGGCCTATAATTTGCGCACGGAATAGCACCGCCGCCCATCGCTATTTCCCACGGTTGTACATTTAGCTCCTGCATCTTCTGTTTTATATAACTTATAGCTTCATCCCAAGTAGCCTCTTTAAAAGCCCAAGTGCCCTTTGGTCCAGTTCTGATAAGAGGTTTCTTTATCCTGTCCTTGTTATAAGTTATCATGGTTCCGCTTCTACCTCTTGCACAAAGTTTCCCATAGTTTAACGTTGAATTTGGGTTACCATCTATTTCTACAGCCCTTATGTAATTTCCTTTTTGCTCTACATAAACAAGGGCGTCACATACAGAAGAACATATCCCACACATGGTTGGAGAGTATGCATACGAGTAACCAGGTAAAGGCTGCTCATAATCTGTCTGTAAAGCCAAAAGATTAAAGGAAAACTTGCCCTCTGCAGCGCCAATTGCATAAACAAGGCCTGCAGCAACTACTGCGCTGCCTGTTATTTTAATAAAATCACGCCTGGCAACATCAATTTTCTCTTTACTATCGCTGGCCATAGCTAACAGTGTTTAGAAAAGTCGCGTTATTAAATTTTACTAAACAGATGGCTAAAAAATTTATAAAAATTATACAAATGTTTTACAATTTATAAGATTTGATTAAAAATAGAGTTTGATATTACCCCAAGTGCTTTTAAATCGTTGATCAGTTTTTTATCTTTTAATGTTTTAAATTGCCTTTTTGTCATCATTTGCAACTCAAGTGAACTACCCCCGAAGGGCGTGGCTTCCCAGTTCATCGATAAGCTTACGTGTGGAATACTTTTCAAGTATTCCGCCATCGCAGAGGCGTTTTCATCTCCGGGCGTCTCGCCTGCGTCCCACAGGCAAAACCCCTCCTTTAGAATAACCAAGGCTAAAGCCACATCCCTGTCAAACGTGGAGTTGCACAAGGGGCATGCGAACTTCCTGTCCGACAGGCTCAGCTTCACCTCGTACTTGCGGGCACACTCCGGTTGTCTTCACTAACCTACTACCTCAACAGGGATGTTAGCCTTCCTCTTCAAGGCTTGATCAGATCCTGCTTCATCTGTGATGATAGCGCTCAGATCTCCCGCTCCTAGAAAGTGTCAACAACCTTAACTGGAACGGCCTTGAACTTGTAGTCCCTGTGAGGCTCCAAGTTGGCTATCCCATTTGCTATGAAGTAGTTCGTGAACCACTTTGCCTCAAGGAAAAGCACGAACAAAAGTTCAAGCCTTTCCCTGGAGATCTTCTTATCCAGTTTCAGCTCAAACGTTTTACCTGAAACTTCATCCTGAGCAGTGTTTGCTTCCTCTTCTCCCTGATCTTGGCATTCTAGGTTTGGAGGCACAGAAATCTCCTTTAGCAATTGATAAAAACTTTCTACAAGGGGCCATTTACAGCTTACGGAAGGGGACTTCCGTCCCCTTAACCCCCGTTATTTGTTAAATTTTGTCAATAGTTGCAATATATTTTTCTTTTCCGCTCCAAAAAGAAGATAGAAAAGAATTCTTCGCTATCTTTTTTATTTCAGAAAAAGTAAGGTTTAAAGCCTCTGCTGCAGCCGCATAATTTTCATTTATATATCCACCAAAGTATGCTGGATCGTCTGAGTTAATTGAGACTATAATTCCAAGATCGAGGGCTTTCTTCACTGGCACATCCTTTATATCCTTGAAGTACTCTACAGCTACTGATGCAAGAGGGCACATTGTCACCGGAATCCTGTTCTGAACAACGTAGCTGACAAGGGACTGATCCTCGAACATGTGGTATCCGTGGTCTATTCTTGCTACCTTTAAATATCTTATAGCTTCCCATACATATTCTGCTGGAGCTTCTTCTCCTGCGTGAGCTACAGGTATGAACCCTTCATCTCTTGCTCTTTTGAAAACGTTCTCAAACTTAGACGGAGGGTTGCCCAGCTCCTTTGAATCAAGGCCAACGCCCATTATCCAGCTTCTGTACTGCAACGCCTGTTCTAATGTTTCTTCCGCCGAGCTTACTGGCATGTCCCTCAGAAAGCTCATTATTATTCCGGCTGAAATCCCGAAATCATCCTCTGCCTTTACCGCTGCCCTGTGTATCCCCTTTATTACTGTTCCAAAATCAACGCCCCTCCTTGTGTGAGCCTGAGGGTCAAAGAAGACCTCAGCTCTCTTGACGTTCTGAGAAGCCG
>JAWDMM010000048.1:0-10050 GCA_046536595.1 Nitrososphaeria archaeon
GTCAAAAAAAAAAACGCTTGCCAGCGTCCTCCTTTCTGCAGTGAGCTTTCTCTCATTTTCGTCTATCCCTCTCTTTAGCAGAGAAATGATGTGCATAATAGTGCTGATAACCGTTTTAGCGCTTTTTATAGCGAGGTACAAGATGCCAGAATAAGATGGCTTGAAAAGAAGGGAAAGAAAGATGAAGCCCTTCAACAGATCCAGAAATATTTTGGCCTGGAAGCAAACGCATCTTTAGCTTCTAAGCCTGTTGATATAAAGCAAAAAGATGTTCCCATATGGTTTAAAGAGCTTGTTATAACTCTGGTTTCATTCGCTAACTCAGCAGGTTTCGGCCTGCTCACTTATGCCCTTGCCCCTCTATATTTTCCAAACCTTCTGCCTTACATCTGAAAGCCTCACCTCTTCTAGAGGCGGGGATGCTGAACTATTCCGTCCTTGCTAACGAGTTTTCTCATGAAAAAGGCTAAAGTATTTATAATCTTAATTAGCATAAAATAACAGAAAGCATGCGACGGTCGAACACAGTACGCATCATTGCAGGAAAGGATACAAAAGCTAAACTAACGGCTCTTGGAAAGGCATTCGTTGATTGCTGGAACGAAGTTAATAAGTTAAGGCTTGAGCAGTACAAAAAGCACGAGCTTGTCGATTTCGGAAAAACAGAAAAAGTCGTTTATAAGAAATATAAGGCTGTATTGCACGGGGCAAACGTTCAGCAAGTAACGCGAAAGAACGCTTCTGCGTGGAAATCTTTTTTCGAGCTAAGCAAAAAGAAGAAAGAAGGAGAATTGCCTAAGTGGATGAAGCCAAAACCACCTCACAAAAAGAAAGATGATTTGTTTTTGTTAATAAGACACGACAGGTACAAAATTGAAGGAAACGAAATATTCCTGATGGATTTCAAGCTGAGGCTCAAGTTCATTGGCAAGCTCAAGTGGGTCGGCAAACAGGGAACCCTTGAGATATTTTATGATAATGCAAGGAAGAAGTGGTACGCAAGGATTCCTGTGAGTGTAAAAGTAAATAATAAACCAAAAGGCAAAATGAAAGCGGGGATCGATCTAGGCGTTGTAAACCTTGCAACCGTTGCTGTTCAAGACGGCTCATGGATGCTTTTCAAGGGCGGTTTAGTGCTATCTGAATTTAAGAAGATAACCAAACGCATTTCAATAGAAGAAAAGAAGCTTGCAAAGCACGGCTTGAAAACTAGCAGGAAGCTTGAAATGTTGTACAAAAAGCGCGCTCTTTTGCTAAAGAACGCAAGGGAAGGACTAGCAAGGGAAATCGTAGAATCTCTTTACGACAAAGGTGTAGGGGAAATATACATCGGCTACCCAAAGGGCATAGCTCAAGATAAAGGAAACGAAAGGAATACAAACTTCTGGAGCTATTCATCAATAATAAAGCGAATCAAGTACGTTGCACAAGAATACGGAATAAAGGTCAAGCTTGTGGATGAGGAAAATACATCCAAAACGTGTTCTCTGTGTGGGGAAATTCACGAAAACGGAAGAATAAAGAGGGGCTTGTTCAAGTGTCCTCACACAGGGAAGGTAATAAACGCTGATCTGAACGGAGCAATTAACATTCTACATATCCCCGAGTCCGTTGAGGATAGGGGTAAGTGGCTGAAGGCACAGCCCGTGGTCTATCGCTGGACGAGCGGAGCGGGGTGGGTAACCGCTAGCTATGAAGCGATGAAGATGAAGGCGATAAACCACGAACCTATGATCCGCCTTGAAGGAACTATCGCCTTTTAAGGCGGGGAGGATGTCAGATTCCTCTGCTATACATAAGCGCTAACTTTACGATCAACCAGTTTATACTGATGAATGCTCTGGTCTGGCTCGTGGGGCTGATAGCGGCAACAGCTTGGCTGATCTGGGGTTATGAAACAGGAAAAGGGGTAAGCATAGGGATAGCTTCAGGGGAAGCTTAAAATTTATTTTTATCTATTTCTTTTAGCTTAGATATTTTAGAAAAAGATATATCTTTATAGGTTTTGTTTGTAGCATGCAATATAAGTGGACAGTCCTTACAAACACAACGCTTTCGATCATAATGACTTCGATGAACATGTACATCGTTCTCATTTCTCTTCCTACAATATTCAGGGGGTTGAACATAAATCCCTTTGCGCCTGGCGAGTTCGTTTACCTGCTCTGGGTCCTCATGGGCTACAGCGTTGTCCTCGCTTCCATCCTGGTAACGCTCGGAAGGGTATCGGACATGTACGGAAGGGCCAGGATGTACACGTGGGGCTTCATAGTTTTTACAGCAGCTTCGATAGCGCTTTCGCTCATACCGAGCGGAACTGGAAATACGGGTCTGCTCTGGCTGATATTTCTGAGGCTAGTCCAGGCCGTTGGCGGAGGCATACTCATGGTAAACGGCATCCCTCTTCTCACTGAAGCTTTTCCGCCCAACGAGAGGGGAAAAGCCCTCGGAATAAACCAGGTCTCTTTCATCATAGGATCATTTCTCGGGCTCATCCTCGGGGGACTGCTTTCGGGGTACGACTGGCATTTGATATTTGTTGTAAACGTGCCTTTCGCTTTAGCCGGGATGATCTGGTCCATATTCAAGCTGAAGAGGGAAAAGGGCGTATCAAGGGTCCCGCTTGATGTGCCAGGAAACGTTTCTCTGGCTGTAGGGCTGATAGCGATATCTCTAGGGCTCACGTACGCGCTCATGCCTTACGGCAATTCACAGCTTGGATGGGGGAGTCCCTGGGTCGTTTCTTCTTTTGTGATAGGCATAGCTTCTCTGATAGCTTTCGCCTTTATAGAGAGGAGGCAGGTAAACCCTCTGTTTGACCTCAAGCTCTTCAGGATAAAACCATTTACTTATGGTACGTTGTCCCTTTTTATGAACGCGATGGCAAGGGGCGCGATAATGTTCCTGATAGCTATATGGTTACAAGGGATATATCTTCCGCTTCATGGCATAAGCTACACTCAGACCCCGTTTTGGGCTGGAGTTTATATGTTACCCATGATGATAGGAACTGTCGTACTCGGGCCGATAGGTGGGATGCTTACCGACAGGTACGGTGCAAGACCTTTTGAAGTTGCAGGCATGGTCATAATTGCTTTGTCCCTTTACCTTCTAACCCTCCTTCCGTACAACTTTAATCTGTTGTACTTTGAGCTGATACTGTTCGTAAACGGCCTTGGCAACGGTCTATTTTCTGCGCCGAACACGACTTCTATAATGAACGCTTTGCATCCTAAGGACAGGGCCATTGGAAACGGCATGAGACAGACAATCAACAACATAGGATCTACGATAAGCATGGCCCTCTTCTTTACTATTGCTATCACGATCTTTACAGAATATGTTCCGTCACAGATAGCCATGGTTTCTGCGCAGTACGGCTTGCCTCCCCAGATAACAGCTTTCCTATCATCTTTGCCAGCAACAGGGCTTTTATTTGCTGCTTTTCTTGGAATAAACCCATCTTCGGCTATCTCAGGTAACGTCCAGAACGCGTTGCCTCAGAGCGTCTTAAAGATGTTGGATTCAAACACATTTCTCCCAAGCGTGCTTGGAAGCCCATTTATGACAGGGTTAAGGTATTCCCTCTATATATCGGTTGCATTGGTGATAGTAGGTGCAGTTTTTTCAGCAATGAAGGGTAAAAAGTACATATACGAAGAGGTTATAAAAAGCTGACAGAAGTTTAAAACATCTTTTTAAGTGTAGAATTAGGTAAAGTTTGAGAACATTTACCGGTAAAAGTAAAAACAATTGATGTTTTAATATAAAAGAGCATTGTAATAAAAGCTCATTGTTGATCAATCTTCATCTTTTTACCAGAGATCCCGTCCGTTAGGGCAGGTAATTTACATTTAACCGATAGTTTGAAATGCAAAGATTGTAAATTAAAACGAATGCCAACAGCTCATAACTTAAACGCGCTAAAAAATAAATATATATCAATATATATTTTATTACCAAAATATATAAAAAATCCTTAGCTAAAATTCTTACATGGTTTCGCCTGAAAAAGTTAGGCCGCTACACTGGCTGATCAGTACCCTATCAGCTATGGGCGTTTTTCTTGACGGTTATGACCTTAACGTTATAGCTTTCAGCATACTGATCATATCTTCAGTATATAAAATAAGTGTCTCAAGTCCTCTTTACCCGCTTTTGCTATCAAGCGGGCTGATAGGAATGGCTATAGGAGGTGTTATTTTCGGCTCTGTTGCTGACAAAATAGGAAGAAAATCAATGTTTATTATAGATATAATAATGTTCGTGATTTTTACAGCTCTTTCAGCGCTCGCTGTAAACGTGTTAGAAATTATAATATTCAGAATTTTTATGGGTATAGGGATCGGCGCCGATTATCCGGTTAGCTCATCGCTTATAGCTGAAATGTCTCCCACTTCTAACAGAGGGATGCTTCTGATGTACGGCATAATGTTTTACTGGCTAGGCGTTCTTGTTTCTGGCGCTGTAAATTACCTTGTGTTGCCTTTTGGCGCGGAAATAGCGTGGAGGATCGCTCTTGGTGTTGGCGCTGTCCTAGCTGTGCCGGTGATAATAGCAAGATGGTTAATGCCAGAATCGTTCAGATGGCTTAAAGCATCTGGTAAGGACAAAGAAGCTGAAAAAGTCGCAAAAAAGGTCATGGGCGAAGGCTATTCTGTTCAACCGCAAAAGGATGTAAAGGTATCAGAACTGTTTAAAAAATATAAGAAACCTCTTGCGTTTGTTCTGACTACATGGTTCGCCTTTGCCCTTGGCTCTTATGGCTTTGGCTTTTTTACTCCTACCCTCTATCACGAGCTGGGCATAAAGAGCCTTCGGATGATCGCGCTTTTCGGAACATTGACCGCCCCATTTCCGATAATATCATACCTTGGCTTGATGAAGATGATCGATAAGGTTGGCAGAAAGATCCCAGCAATTGCAGGGTTCGTTGTCATGATAGCCGTTTTGGCTGTTCTTGTGCCGCTTGTCAGGTTAAGCCCGTTTTTCCTTTTGCCCCTTTTTATAGTCTTTGCATCTTTAGAGCAGTGGCCTGGGGGTTTGCTATCCTTTTCCTATTCTGTAGAACTTTTTCCGACAAAGGTTAGGGGTCTTGCGCAGGGTCTAGCGACATCAGTAAGCAGGGTAGGAGCGATAACTGGCATATTTGCATTCGATTTCATAAAGTCATACGGGCTAATTTACGGGATGGCTTTTTTCATAACTATTCTTGTTATAGCAACAGCAGTTACAGCAGTAATGGCACCAGAGACAAAAGGATTAAAGCTTGAAGAAATAGAGGAAAGGATAAGTTAAGAAAAAACAATTAGTTAATGTTGATTGACAGATTAAAGGTATATGTTCTTAACGATAATGAAGGATCGCCAGGCTTTATAAATGAGTGGGGGCTCAGCCTTTTTATAGAAGCTGGAAACCTGAAGTTTCTTTTTGATTCAGACAGTTCCCCCAGCGTAATAGAGCACAATTCAAAAGAGCTCGGGGTCGATTTAGGATCTGTAAGCTTCTTTTTCCTTTCGCACGAGCATCTGGATCATCTGGGAGGGGCTGAAGCTCTGCCCGAGGGAAAGCTTGCTTATGTTCCTGAAGGGACGAGGAGCTCTTTGCTGAGAAAATTTAAGGTTGTCGAAGTAAACACAACAGAAGAGATAGAAAAAAATATATGGTCAACAGGTCCTTTGGGCAGAGATATAAAGGAACAATCGATGGTTGTACAGGGCTCTTTTGGAAACCTCCTGTTTGTGGGCTGTTCTCATCCAGGTATAGATCGCATAACGGAGCTCGCATACAGCAGGTTTGGAAAGATAAGGTATCTTATTGGTGGTTTTCACAAACCGGGTTTAGACTCCCTTGTTAAAGCACTAAAAATGGCAGAGTTCTCGTCTCCGATTCACTGTTCAGGCGAAATGACAAAAGTTTATGCTAAAGCCTCTTTGGGCGATCGTTATCTACCTCTTAGGACAGGAAGCGTAGTTTCTGTCGAAAAAGATTTTATAACTGTCGAAAGGTTCTGAGCAATTAATTGGATCATCTATAAAGGATCTCTTGAAGATCAAAGCGTTGAGTTATAATTTGCTTTAATTTTTTTACGCTTTAAGAACTCCAGAAGAAGTTAAGATTAATAGAAAGCCAGTGTAATATTTCTGCGTGAAGACAGTTATACTTGCTGGAGGTAAAGGAACGAGGCTCTGGCCCCTGAGCAGGGAGGACTATCCAAAGCAGTTCCTTAAGATAATTAACGGGGAAAGCCTGATACAAAGGTCTGTAAACATGTTTTCAAAGCTTTCGGAAATTTACATAATCACTTCAAAGCAGCTTTACCCTTTTTTTTCCTACGAAGTTAAAGGGATAAACATTGAAAACGTGTTGCAGGAACCGGCTGCACGGGGAACGGCTCCGGCCATAGCTTATGTGCTCAGCCTTCTTGAAGACGATGACTACCTTTTTGTGCCTTCGGACCACATACTTGATGAAAGCTTTCTGGAACTGGTCAAGAAGGTAAAACCTGAGGAAGGTGAAATACTGCTTTTCGGGCACAGGCCTGAAGGGCCAGCAACGGGTTACGGATATATAAAGAAAGGTCAGAGGATAAACGAAATAAAGTCAAAGGCTTCAGCGTTCTTTGAAAAACCGGGCTTGAATGAAGCTGAAATGTTCTACAAAAGCGGAGAATACCTGTGGAACATGGGCATGTTCTACATGAACAAAAAGACGGCTGAAAAGGCTTTCAAAAAACACCTTCCGGAAGTCTACGATGTGGTGTTCGAAAAAAAAGCAAAAGGGTACGAGGATATACCAGAAGTTTCGTTCGACAAAGGCATAATCGAAAAGTACGATAATGTTTCGGTAGCAGAGTTCACAGGGCTGTGGAAAGACATGGGATCCTGGGAGAGCTTTTACGAAGTTATGAAAAAGGACAAAGACGGGAACGCTGTGTACGGGGACGTTTACGCTCTTGATTCTCAGGGTTCGCTTGGAGTTTCTGAAGGAAGGCTTACAGTGCTCTACGGGGTTAATGATCTGGCTGTAATATCAACAAGGGACGTAACTTTTGTCATACCTAGGTCGCTTTCTGAAAAGACAAAGGAAATAGTTAAGGCACTTGATGGCAGAAAAGAGGCAAAGAGGTCGCCGATAATGTACAGGTCCTGGGGATATTACATAATTCTCGAAGAAGGGTCCAGGTACAAGGTCAAAAAGCTTTACGTAGCTCCCGGAAAATCGCTTAGCTATCAGATGCACTTCCACAGGGCAGAGCACTGGATCGTTGTGAGGGGGACAGCTAAAGTAACCTACGACGGTAAAGAGGTTATAATAGCGGAAAACGAAAGCTTTTTCGTCCCAATGGGGAAGAAGCACAGAATTGAGAACCCCGGAAAGATACCTCTCGAAATCATAGAGGTTCAGACAGGGGAGTACCTGGAAGAAGACGACATAGTCAGGTTCTGAAAAACCAGCTTAGCTTATTAATACACTATTATCTGGTAAAGATAGGTTGAAGGCTAGAAAATACTTCATCTACCTTTTGCTGCTCTTTATCCTTACTTTCTTCTGGAGGGCAGCAACCAACGCTTATTCCACGATGCTCCCGCTGATAGCGAAGTACGAGTTCAACTTTCAGCCTTCCCTGATAATGTACCTGGGCGGGATAGGCGGGATAGGCTCTTTCATAACTTCGTTCTTCATAAACCAGAGGATCAAGAAGTTAAGGCCTTACTTTATTTCATCCATAGCGCTCTTGCTGATAGTTATAGCTCTTGTTCCCTTCTACACAGGGGCAAACGTGTGGTTTTTCATACTGGTTGAAGGTCTAGCAACGGGGGCTACAAGCCCTCTGATAATTTCTTCAGCAGGAACGGTTGAGGATCCAAAAGAAAGGGAAAGGGCAATAGCGTTTTATTCATTGGCCCTCTCCACAAGTTTAGCTGTTGCCCCTTTCATATCATCAGGCTTTCTGATCTTAACGAAAGAGAACCTGAGGATCTCACTTGCCATGTTCTCAGCTCTGGTTTTGATAAGCATGGTATCTGCCTTCTTCATGAGGCTTAGCGGCAGGAACGAAGCTAAAATAAATGGATCAGGAATAATAAAAAGGACATATTTCTGGAAGGCCGTTGCTTCAAACGCGATATACACTTTCCCTTTTGTGGCCATGACGTACTATGGAGCAATACTCGCAAGGCAGGCCTTCAAAGTCAGCTACTCTGTTTCAGTTGCAATGTACTCTGTTTTCTTTATAACTTCTTTTCTAACCAGGTTTTACCTCACGGTCAGGCCGGTTCACTCGATAGACCGTTCTGTAGCGCTTGGCAGCTTGCTCACTGTTCTAGGCCTTTTACTCGTGGGAACTCACTTAAACCTCATGCTTTTTCTTCTGGGCTATGCGATCCTCGGTTTCCCTCATGGACTTTTCTGGCCGGTTTCGCTGATAATCCTGAGAAGGTCTTACAGCGATGAAGAGATCTACGCGGCCAACTCTTATTACATATCGATCAACAACGTGATCTGGCTGCTCACGCCTTTCATATCCGGCGTGATAGCTTCATTTGTAGGTATATCGTTAACCTTTATAGTCGTGATCGTGCCCACAGTCGCTATCTCCATGATCTACGCGTACCTTGCCATGACCTCAAAACCTTCAGCTCTTTCCCGATGAGTTTACAGGGCTGAAAATTTTTACAAACAGGAAAACATTTTTTACTTTGATGCTTAAAGCTTCAGCTTATAAAATTTTTTTATGAGCGCTCTGCTTATATCGCTTTTGATAATTATGGTCGGCGCAGCGATCATAGCTGTCGTGCTGATAAAGAACGGATAAAACAGTTTGCGTTATATACATCGTTTCTGATCTGTTGATGTGGAAAAGAAAGAAGGACTTGCCTTTTCCTGGCTGGTTACATTCTGGGCCGTCACAAACAGTTTCAAAATAAATAGCTTTATATAGTGATTGCCATATAATATTTTTCGCCTGAAAGATCTTGAAAGAGGCATGTTTGCTCCTTGGCCTTCACCCAAGGACCATTATTAGATATTCAAAAGTTCCTTCTAGTATACAGAAAGATGACTTAGGAGGTCGTGAAGCGTGCTAAAGAGCTATTCGCTCAAGCATGAGCTCGGGGATGAGCTCTTTCCGCTTCTCAAAGCTTACAGGGATGCTGTTAACAGCGTACTTGAAGAGCTTTGGAACAGCATAGAGTGGAAAAAAAGGAGGGTTAATGGAAAGAAGCAGTGGAGGCTCTTACCAAAGTACAAGGTTGACATCCACAGCAGAGAGTACAAGAAGAAGCTTAGGGACAATCTTCTTGAGGATTGGCCTTACGCAGCACATTGGGTTGACTCAGCAATAAAGACAGCGTACTCAATATTTAAATCATGGAGAAAGAACTACGTTAAAGGAGAGAGAAAGAGAAAGAAGCCCACAGCAAGAAGGCTTTTTGCAAGAGTGAAGCAAACGCTCATTAAACTTGAAGGCGAAAGGCTTAGATTAACGATTAAACCTGACGAGCATGTTTATATCGACCTCTCTAAAAGGTACTTTCCTCTGCCTAAGGAAGTGTCATCAGCGGGCCTTGGCGAACCAATAATAACGCTTGAAATGGTGCACCTTCCAGTTCATTATAAGGATGAGAACCAAGAAAAGCCAAGCATGGCTTGGGATTTCAACCTGCTTTCCCTGGACGGCTACTCACCAGAGACAGGTTGGGTTAAGATAGATACATCTAAGCTAGCGTCGGTGCACATCTCATCCTTTGAAAAAAGAAGAAGCGTCCAGAGGAAAGCTTCAAAGTCAAAGAAAGCGAAGAGGATACTTGCTAAGTACTCGAAAAGGGAGAGGAACCGTGCTAAAAAGCATCAGCTAGAAATTGCTCGCGTAATACAGTCTGTTACAGGTGTTGTTGGCCTAGAGGAACTATCAAAGCAGGGCATGTACACGCGTTCTCGCTTGTGGAACAGAATGATTTCGAGGAGCGACTGGAGGGGCATTTCAAGGATACTTATAGGTAAGATGGGTGAAGCTAAAGTTAAGGAGCTCGACCCCTACGGCTCATC
>JAWDMM010000049.1:0-9884 GCA_046536595.1 Nitrososphaeria archaeon
ATGTCGCCAAGCTCTTTTCCTATCTGTTCAAAAACTGCCTTGACCTGCTGCTCGTTCGATACATCCAAAAAGTAGAACTTAGCCTTTCCGCCTGCTTTGTTAATTACATCAACGGTTTTTTTGCCCTCTACCTCATTAACATCACATACAGCAACTATTGCACCCTCTTTTGCAGCAGCAATTGCAGTAGCTTTTCCTATACCCATGGCTCCGCCAGTTACTACAACCACCCTTCCATCTAATTTTTCACTCATCATATTTAATAACACAATACTTAATATAAAATTTTTTGATTATTTTCAGTACTCCCGCAAGTATAAAATTTCACTCTTCTGAGGAAATTTATTAGTGGTCTCATCTGTTTTAACGGTTTAGGGTATGAACCAGATAAGGCCCAATAGAAAATTTGCGAGCTGTACAAACTCTGTTCTAAAGCTCTGAAAGATAACCTTGGGATAAACTTTTCAAAAAATTGAAAATTTGCCCTCCTATCCGCCCTAGAAGAGGCAAGGCTTGTCGTTAACTTTATCATACAAGCTTAACTGGTTTGCCGTGCCCTGGAAGGACTGTTATTGGCTTTAACGATTCTATCTTTTTAAGTGATTCTTCAGCCAAAAGATAATCTAAACTGAACCTCTTGTTAACGTACAATCTACCGTCCTTTTCGAATGCGGCATCTCCTACAAATATGAACTTTTCACCGTTAAGTTCAATCATATAGCTCACGCTGCCAGGCGTATGTCCTGGAGTTTCAATTACAGTGACCTCATTTGTTAATTTAGCTGTATCATCAGCATCCTTTACAGGCGCTACCCTATAAAAAGCAGAAAAAACTGAAGCCAAGAAAGATTTTGAAGGCAGTTTAGCTTCTCCCCTGATAACTTTTAGGTCAAGCCCATGAGCGTAAACTTTTGGCGAATAAAGGTTTACCGTCTTTGGTAATTCGCCTATGTGATCAGGGTGCGCATGGGTGATCAGAACAACGTCAGGCTTTAAGCTGTTAGACTCGTAAAATGACCTGATTTTGTCAAACTGTCCCTTTAAAGCGCTGTCAACCTGAAAAACCTTATTGCCGATTTTAAATACGTAAACGTTTGCATTGGTTCCATCAATTACAAATAACCCATCTGCAATCTTCATATATTATAATATATATATTGTCAAATTATAAAGTTTTTAGAAAACGTAGTTTTGACGATAAATTTCCACATACAAGCTATAACATAACATTGGCTTTGAATTTAGTGCTTATATTTGTCTCAATAAAATAAATCTCTGCTTAAACAATGCTATATACTCTCTTCTAAATGGTAGCTGTTAAAGGCAGAAACGAGCTGTTAATCTCTAACATATAATTTACAATCTTTTATTTAATCATAATAAGACTTTACTAGCTAAAACCATGCGTTATTTTTGGCTTAAAACGATATTTTTATAGTATAATAATAAGATTAATTTAGGTTAATCAGCGCAATTTGATTGCTTAGCCTTGCCTAAAGTTTTAGGGCAAAGATAGCATTTAAAATCTGGTATAATAGCAAAAGCATCATAAAAATCAACAAAAGTTTTGACCTACTGTTACGAACGGGGTCTCTGGTAAAAAGATGAATCTCTGCTCTCGTGTTGTAACCTACGTAATAACAGCTTTTGATTCTGAAACTGATTGCTGTGGAATGACATAGGGGTTAACGAAATGTGGTTTACCTTCTCCATAAGTTCTTACAAAATCCTTTATCTTTTCAATGTCTTCTTCAGAAAGCCAAGGATATTTTACAGTCCTGTAGATGGTTTCAGGAAGCTTTGATGCTATTTTTACCGATTCTATTAGCTTTTCAACGTTGAACCTTACTCTTATAGTGTATTCATATTTATTTTTTTCAAAAGGAGGAGCTTTGATATCAATCGCAAAACCATCAACCATGTTTGAAAGCGACCTTAAAACTTCTGGGTTTGATCCGTTGCTGTCAATCCTTATAAGCAAATCCGGCCTCTTTTGTCTGATCAACTCCACCAAGTTAACCAACTTTTGTCCATGTATGGTAGGTTCACCTCCTGTTATTACTACCATATCTACCAGAAAATTGTTATCCAACTCCCAAAACAGGTTTTCAGCTGGTAGCTTGTTAAAAATGCCTTTAGCTAACTCCCAATTATGGCAATCCCTGCACCTGTAATTACAGTATGGCAGATATATGTTAAGGGTTATTAGGCCAGGATGATCAATACCTGAAACGAGTATGGCAGCCAGTGAAGGCAGAGCCTTCATTAGTAATCACCCGTCAGAAAGGATTCTATGTCGTTTTGGTTCAGTATTCCCCTTGTAGCCCAATCGCCCCTTCTTGAATCCTGCCAGACGTTTTCTTCCCCTTCGTAAAGACCGAGTGATGAGTCCTTGACCTTTACCTTTCTTGCTATGGGTCTAAAATACCCTATAACTCTTGAATAAATTACAGTATTATCGCTTCCACACGATGGACATTTGATGTGTTCTCCTACAAACTTGCGCTTGCAGTCATTGCAAACGGTTAGAGTTGGGGTTAAAGTTATGTACTTAACCGGATAATTAGAAAACATGGACTTTATGAGCCTTTTCTTAGACTCTACAGAAAGTTTTTCGCCCAAAAACAGATGAAGCACAGAACCCCCTGTAGCATAGTTCTGCGTTATAGTAGAAGTGTATATAAGTTTGGACATATTTTTGCAGCTAAAAGGCGGCTGAAATCCAGACGTCAATAAGGGCCTTTCATCAGAAACTGAAACATATAACTGCCTGTTTTTAAAAGGTTCGGGGTTACCATAAAGTTCCCTGAATAGCCTAAATTTTTCACAATCTTTGTTTGAAATACACCTAACAAACTCTAAGTCTTTTTTTGCAAGATAGCCAGCTGCTGTCTCCATCGGGGCGTATTCAAAGTTCCAAGCAATGCCGTCTTCTTCCTGGAATTCCCTTATTTTTTCAAGAATGTGGCCCGCTACGATCTTGGCTAACTGTAGCCCTTCATCACTCAGTATTCCATCCTTTATCCCAAAATTGATCAGACCTTCATGTCCTCCTCCAAGTGAAATCGTGTTAAAGTATGTGTTGAGCGACCTGTCGACATAGTAAAAGAATGTAGGGTAAAGATCTTCGTGCTCTAAAATGAACTTTCTCTTTTTGTTCAGCACTGTTCTCGCTTTTTCAAGAAGGAAGTCCAGATGATCCATAAGCCCATTGACATCGCCTTTATGTAAATAACCCAGCCTGTTAAAGTTGATTGTGATGACGCCTATGGAACCTACTCCTGAAACATTTCCAAAAATCGATCCGGTATGAGGCACTTTAGTTAGCTCCTGCAGGTCCACCTGAAAGCGACAACAGAAAGACCTCTGCAATTTGGGTCTCTGGCTTCAAGGTTTTCAACTTTTTCACGCCATTTTTTGTCCATAAAAGGTTTACTTACGTAATTTTCTAGGTATACTCCGCCAAAATTATCCATAAGGTCAAGCAACGCGTTAAATACAGGTGAATTCCAGTCAAAATCATCAGTAATGTAGACCGTGATTAGCGGGAAAGTCCATGGTTTGCCTTCAGAATCCCCCTGAGCCATTACTTCAAAGAATGCCATGTTAACCTCATCATATATTTCTTTAGGAATATCACTAAATGTTACAGTACTTAAGCTGTATTTTCCACCACCAATGATTATTGGCTCTTCTGCAAGTGCTGGAGCTGGACCTCCGATAGTAACGGTAACGTTGGTGAAAGGTGAATTGCCACTCCTGAAATCTAAGTTTACGTTATAAACAAAAGACTGGAATGCGTTCTTTATTTCATCGTACGTTAGATCCTTTTTCTGTCTTTCATACCAAACATAAGCAGCTGCAACGGTTGTGAGATCGTTTAATGCAACTGCACCAGAAATTTCCTGACTTACCTTTAGTATGAAATTTGCGCTCTGATCAAGGAACGATTTAATGTGTTTTGGCGGTTTTGACTTTACGGAAAAACTGTTAAGGGATTGCAATCCGTGTTTCATTATATCTACTGCCGAAAAACCAGCACAGTAAGGGCTCAGCATACTCATTTGATGATGGTACCACCAGCCTTCTTCGTGAAGAAGCCTTTCTTCTTCATTCAATATTTTATTAAGATAATATTCCTTTTGAACGTATGCAGATATTATGCCTGCCATCGCAGGTAGACCATAAATTAAATTTGCGTTATGCCTGCTCAAATCATCTTTTGCTAAATAATTTTCAACTAATGAAAATATTTTTTCGAATTTGGATATGGTTGTTTCCATGTTGGATGGATTGTCCATCCAACTAATTAAAAATTTTCGTTAAAAATTTTTGGCTTAATCAACAGAATATATCATATGCACTTCGTTTCCACATTCACATACTTGCGCACTTTTTAGCTTAAGTAATGGTCCTTCTGACGTTGTAGTGAATCCTTCGCCTTCAAATATACTTCTACCGGCGCCAAAAACGTAAGGCGATACAGTAACTCTAATTTCATCAACAACACGTGAGTTTATTAATGACCAGTTAAGTTTACCCCCACCTTCAACCATAATTTTCCTGTATCCCATTTCCCATAACATTTTTGTCGCGTCTTTCATATTCACTACAGGACCTTCACCAGCTATTACAACCTTTATACCTTTTGCCTTAAGCGTATCTATCAACGTTTTCTGTGCTGCAAGAGTCGTTATAACCACCGTTTTTTCCGGGTTTTCTGTGAAAACCCTCGAATCGACCGGAGACCGAAGCAATCCGTCAACGATTATTCTGTCAGGGTTGCTTCCTTTTACATATTTCAGCTTAAGTGAAGGGTTATCAACGATTACAGTTCCGGCGCCAACCATAACAGCATCGCTTTCCGCCCTTAACGTGTGCAGCCTTATCAGGTCATACTTGCAGCTCAGGTTTGAATAACCTGTTTTGCTTGCTATCCTACCATCGACCGTCATTGTCGAAAATATTACAATACGAGGTCTCAAACAACGCCGACCCCCACTACAGCTTCAGGTCCTCCCCTCTTGACAACTGACCATGCGACGTCTCCAGATCTTTCAATTGCAAGCATTTTTGAATTCAGAAAAATAAAAGACGCCACGTTTCCTCTGCTAATGGATGTATCTTCAAGCCCAAAAATTTTTAGCGGGTTTAAAGTAGCCATCCTGATAACCTCTAAAGGCCTGTTAAATTTTGGGTTTTGATGCCGCAGCAGTAATGCTGTCGTTTCCATTTCTCTCCAGACATCAGGTTTTATCCATCCAGCATTGTCAGTACCAAGCGCAAGCAAAACGCCCTCATCGAGCATGCTCAATATATCGGGCGTCCCAGCTGAAAACCACAAATTTGACCTCGGACACAGCACTGCGCTCACGCCGCTATTTGCAAGCTCTTTTATTTCTTCTCTGTTCAGATGTGTGCCGTGTACTATAGCAGTAGGCCTGAGCAGCTCAAGAGCTTTTTTTAAATCGTTCATTTTATGAAGATTTCTGGTTTCAGATATGTGCACAAGTATTGGCAAACCCCTGTATTTGTTGCCAAACTCTACAAGTTCCTCCTTTGTATATGAAATTACATCTGGCAGACCTAGACCATCAATATGACCGTGAATTTCTCCCTTGCTGTCAGGCCTTCCTAGAACTATATGCTTTATTTCTTTACTTACCCTGGCCTGATCTGGGTCACCTTCTACAAAGTCAGCCAAAGCGACCACCCCTGATCTGCGGCTGAACTCAATGACTTCAATTCTGGCATTCTTAATAGTTTCAGGATTAGTTTGTCTTAAAAGCCTGTGTTTTAAACCATCAGGAGGAGCCACAAGTTCTTCAAGGGTTAACCAGTTTCCAGCTTCGGGGAATGCATAATCCGCTGTATGAACGTGAGAGTTGATAAGGGGAGGCATTGCTATGTAATCTCCTTTTCCACTTCTCCTTTCATAGATGTCAGCTATTCTGCCTGACTCATCAATTTCTATGTTAACGTTCTTTACAAATTCTAGTTCTTTACCTATAAAAGCGCCTTCTAGTTTGAAGGTGGTCATGGCGCTTTTATTACCTTAACGTGTCTTCCCCTGAACTTTCTTATAAATGCAAGCGCTTCAGCTGCAAGTTTCAGGCTTTCCCTTGCGTTTACCGCTACGCCAATCCCTATTTTTACTGATTCAAGTTCAAGATTTTCCAGCTTTTCCAGCGAATCTTCGCCCGCAAAAAGAACAACGTTATCTCCCCCCAAGTACGCTGATACCCCCTCAACTTCTTTAGAAACCATGTTGACCGATGTTATCAGTTCGTTCACCTGCGCCATCGCTTCAACAATGGTCCCCGATTCAAGCCTTCTCAGGTACGAATCTATATCAAAGTGTGCCGCAACGAGCCTGCTTCCATCATCCTCAATGAACGATGTCTGCCAAGCATTAAGGGTTTTTAACCTTATGAACGCTTCCCTTTCAGCGTTAACAAGCGTTTTCCCTGTTGCGCTTGAAGCCCTGTAAGGAACTGGTGATATGCTTTTCATTGTATCGTATATTTTGTCATGAGCCTCCTGATTGATTCCGTTCGCTATTATGAGCATATGATGAAACGTCATCGGAACAAGAAAGCCACCGTGTTCGGATACAGCTTTTTGCAGCTCTGAGTACAATCGGTGCTGAAATGTCTGTACCTTCCATTCTCTGTCAGTCCCTAGCCCAGATATCCATCCTTCATAGTTAAGAAGTTCAATTACAGTTACCTTCATGCTGTGTACCTCCACTTCCTGACCATTTCCCAGTAATTACCGAATTTTGTCTCATCGTATTTTATTGTTTCAAGCGGAATAGGTGTACTGCTTTGTATACCATCGAACACTTTTAGCGTTCTGTAAACGGTGTCCCTCTGAGCGGGAATTCTTCCCGCTTCCACAATCAGCCTCCTTATTTCAACTGGTGACATGAACTGACCGTGCGCGGCACCTGCCATTGATGAAATACTTTCATTGATAAGCGTACCTCCAAAGTCGTTTGCCCCAAAGTCAAGTAGCATCTGTGCAAACCTTGGGCCTTCCTTGACCCAGGACACCTGTATGTTCTTTATGTATTTGTTGAGTACCAGCCTCGATGTTGCGTACAGAGCCATAACTTCAGATGCGCTGGGTGGCCCGCCAACAACTTCCGCTAGTTCAGTTCTGTAAGGTATAAAGCTGAGCGGCACAAACTCGGTAAAGCCGTGCGTTTCTTTCTGCAATTCCCTTATCAATACAAGATGCTTAGCCCTCTGTGCATCGCTTTCAATGTGTCCATACATTATTGTAGCTGTCGAAGGAATTCCTTGTCTGTGAACCTCTCTGATGATGCTGATCCATTCGCTAGAACTAAGCCTTCCGGGCGAAATTTTTTTCCTTACAGTGTCATCAAGGATTTCGGCAGACGTGCCTGGAACGCTATCTAGCCCAGCGTCTTTTAGCGTTCCAATGAACTCGCTATAACTCATGCCAGAAAGCTTTGAGCCATACCATATTTCTTCTGGCGAAAAAGCGTGCAGATGCATTTCCGGCACTCTGGACTTTATGGCTTTCAGCACTTTAGGATAAAATTTCCAGTCCATCTTGGGTGGAAGTCCTCCCTGGATACATACTTCTGTAGCGCCTAGATTCCAGGCTTCTTCAGCCATTTTTACTATCTCTTCAACAGGTATAAAATATGCTTCTGGGCTCCTGTAATCTCTGCTGAAGGCGCAGAACCTGCAGTTCAGTATGCAGACGTTGGTGTAGTTTATGTTTCTGTTTACAACATAGGTTACTGTGTCCCCCACAGTTATTTTTCTCAGGTAATTCGCCACAATGCCAAGGGCAAGCAGATCCTGGTTACGGGACTTTAAGAGCAGTTCTATTTCATCAACGTTCAGGTCATGGCCAGCCATGGCCTTTTGAACGACTCTAGCCCTCTCTTCATCAGAGAATAGCCCTAGAATATCAGCGTCCATTATAAACTCAACCTCCTGATAACGTCAGCAACGCGTTCCTCGATAAATCCCTGTTTATTTATGAATTCCCTGTAAACGGGCAACCTTTTCTTAAGTATATAACCGTGGCTTTCACATTCTTTGTCCAGGTTTTTGATGTCAGGCCAGGGATACGAGGAGTTTACGTAATCAATCGTCAGCGGCGAAATTCCGCCCAAATCATTTCCCCCTGCTTCTATCACGCTCCAGCATGGAACCAAGTTTGGAGGAGCCTGAATGTTCATTTCAGGTCCCAGCACAAGCCTTGCCAGAGCTATAGTTTTCTCGACAATTTCAAGCGAAGGTCCTTTCACGTTCTCCATTGGAGTTCCCTTCTCAGGCCTGAAAGGCTGTATTATGACCTCTTGGATATGTCCATATTTTTCATTGAGCTCCCTGATTGCAAACAGAGAATCTATTATATCCTCCGGTTCTTCGCCTATTCCAAGAAGCAGGCCCGTAGTAAATGGTATCCTGAGCTTTCCAGCTACCTCCATCATCTTCAACCTCAGGGAAGGATTTTTACTCGGAGAAAAATGATGCGGCCCCCCTTTTGCAAACAGCTTTAAAGATATGGATTCTAGCATAAGACCCATGCTGGCAGAAACCTTTTTTAGCTTGATCATTTCGTTTTCTTCAAGCAATCCAATGTTTATGTGAGGGAGAAGGCCATGTTCCAAAGCAATTTCAGCTAGATGCATGACATACTCAGCTGTTGAACTGAATCCGTTTTTGTTCAAAAAAGATCGAGCTTCGCTGTACCTCCTTTCAGGTCTTTCACCTGCCATTATTAACGCTTCCGTACAGCCTAGTAAAGCACCAGCCCTGATTAGCTCTAATGCTTCTTTCTCTTTTATGTATCCTCCACCATCCTCAGGCTCCTTTCTGTAGCCGCAGTATGAACATCTGTCACTGCACAAGTTTGATACGGGTAAAAATACTTTTCTTGAGTATGTGATAACTTTCCCTTTTGCAAAATCCCTTATAGCAGCCGCTGCTGAAAGCAAGCTTTGGGCGTCAGCCTCCAACAGTTTAAGCGCGCTAGCTCTGTCAATGTTTTGATAATTTTTAAGTCCCGATGTCAAGCTGATATGTATATTTTCATTTTTTTCCATGTGTGTTTTCTACAGATGTTTGTTTATAAGCTTTTTACAATATAATAAACATAATTATACAAAAAGGTATAATTATATTTACTTAATAATATAACATTACGCTAAAATGAGACAAATTTACTTTACTTTTTACGTTGCACGCTAAATGTTAACCGTTTTATCTGATTTCCTCATCGCAGCTTACAGCAGTTCAAAACTTTTTTAACGCATAGCATTTTAACGTTATGGCCATAAACGGCATCCTGCGATCTAACATTTGTAACAAGTACTTATACTTAATATATATAATTAATATGATGATTTAGGTTGATCAGCGCAATTTGATGGCTTGCTTAGCCTTGCCTAAGGTTTTAGGGCAAAGATAGCATTAAAAATCTAGTTTAAAATCTGGTATAATAGCAAAAGCA
Source organism: Nitrososphaeria archaeon (assembly GCA_046536595.1). Taxonomy (GTDB): domain Archaea; phylum Thermoproteota; class Nitrososphaeria; order Conexivisphaerales; family UBA164; genus CAYFFZ01. Next base: position 9,499 of record JAWDMM010000049.1, read on the forward strand.
TCATAAAAGTCAACAAAAGTTTTGACCTACTTGTAAGGTCAGGGTAGTTAACTTATACCATCGTGTGTAGGTTCTGAAGAACCTACAGTTTTACATATGTTTATAACATTATCTATAGCTTCCATTGCAGAAGTTGCTAAGTTAAAATCAAAATTTACTCCTCATATTTTTAGGAGATAATAAATCGCATTGTCTATTCCCTCTACTTTACAAAATGAACGAAAGCCTCGCCTCTTCTAGAGGCAGGTGCTGTGTTGAATAATTCTTTTTTATCTTAACCAATAGGCTTTAATTGTTCATGCCATTAGCATTGCGTTCTTAGCATAGCTGACCATTGCATCGTATGCCCAAACTTTTTGCATAGCTTCCGCTAGCAAACCAATTAC
>JAWDMM010000050.1:0-9776 GCA_046536595.1 Nitrososphaeria archaeon
AGAGAAAACGCCCTCAACAACCCACCTAAAACCAAAACGATGCACCTTGCTCCAAGCCCTAGGCCCAAGCGCCCTCTGCTCCAACACAGTATCCCTTCTAGACGGGCACCCCATACTCCTCGCAACAGAATTAACCCTCACCCTAATCACAGGCTTTATACCACTCTGAGACAAGAAATTAAAATTCTCCCTCGAATCATACGCACCATCCGCAAGCACCCTTCTCACCTTCACGCTCTTCATCGCACCTCTAACAAGCCTTAACACCTTACCATCATGAACTTTCTCAGATGTTACATGGATACTATCTGCTTTTTGGCATTTACGGCAAAGTGTATTTTTAGTAGCCCTTCTTCACCTTCCACACCTTTCTTATCCAATCCCCACCATTGTGTACTTTTATGCCTGATGAATCTACTGCTAGGCTTACGGGGTTTGTGGATTTGAGCAAAGTTTCTTCGAGGTTTATGTTGAGCTTGTTTATTCTTCTGCATATGGTTGTGTAATCATCATGGTAAGGTATCAAGCATAACTTTTCCAGTGACCTTGCTATACCCTCAAGTCTCCCTTAACCAACACTGATGCCATACAGCCTGGATTTTAATGAATGATTCAGGGAATTCATAAGGCCTACCTTTCTTGTCCTCATTCATCTTATCCAATTCTTCATACCAGTTGTCAAACATGTCTATCGGCGGCAAAAACTCACCCCTCATTACAAGCTCTTCATTGTAACTCTTCCAGTTCCTTTTGTCGATAAACTTATTACCCCATCTTTTGCCATTACTATTACGGCAGTCTTTTGGGCACATAAGCAAGGAATTGACAGCCGCGCTATAAATAATTATTCAACACAGCTATTTCCATACAGCAAATCCAAAGCATCTCATAACTATTGATTTGATGCTAACTTGTGCCAATGCGTTGTGTACCAAATTTTAGTTATGGTATTATTATAATATTAATGAACTGAGACATACCGTTATGCATGTCAGATGTAAAACAATCATTTCCCTATCATTTCAGCTAATCATATACTGTGATGTATTTGAAATAAAAAACGATTTTTACCTGATTTCAATGCGCGATGCTAAGAGTTGATGAGCTTTTCGGTTGCCTTGTCATAAAAAAGCATTTTATCAGCTGCAAAGTTCAACTTTACACTCATGCCAGCATCTAGCCTAACCAGCCCTGTATACTGCACAGTTAAATGAGTATTGCCCACTACCATATCAAGATAAGTTACCGATCCTAGAGGCTCTACTAACAATATTTTCCCCTCAATACCTCCGCTATTATCGATAACTATGTGCTCTGGCCTTATTCCCAAAATTACATCAGACTCGCGGTCAAACGCCATGCCCTCGATTTCCAGCTTAAGGTCATCACTTTTGAACTTCCACTTTGAATCCTCCCTTATAACCTTTCCAGGTATCATGTTCATGGGAGGTGACCCAACGAAGCCCGCAGTAAACAGGTCCTGCGGTTTCATATAGAGCTCATATGGGTCAGCAACCTGCTTTATAACCCCCTTATTTAGAACAGCGATTTTAGTTGCCATTGACATTGCTTCAGATTGATCGTGAGTTACAAATATCGTGGTGACCCCAAGTTCCTTCTGCAGGCTCTTCAGGAACGTGCGTGCTTCAATCCTGAGCTTGGCATCAAGGTTGCTAAGTGGCTCATCAAGAAGAAATATTTTAGGGTTCCTGACTAGTGCCCTTGCAAGCGCAACCCTCTGCTGTTGACCCCCACTCAGCTGCCTGGGCTTTTTTTGAAGCAACTCCTCAATGTGCAGCCTGGTTGAAATTTCCTTAACGCTCTGCACAATCTTATCCTTGCTTAGCCCCCTTACCTTTAGAGGCATAGCTATGTTATCAAAAACTGTCAAGTGAGGATAAAGCGCATAATTCTGAAACACCATGGCTACATCTCTGTCCTTTGGCGGCTTTTCGTTGACCTTCTCTCCATCAATGTATATTGATCCTTCAGTTATGTCTTCAAGTCCAGCTATTAGCCTCAAAAGCGTGGTCTTTCCAGAGCCCGAAGGACCGAGCAGCACAAAAAATTCCCTGGGCTTTATGGTTAAGTTAACATGGTCCAGCACAATTGTATTGCCAAACTTTTTGGTAAGGTTTTCAATAACTACTTCTGACATTACTCCTTAACAGCCCCCATTGTCCAACCCCTTACAAGGTACTTTTGTGCGTATATACCTATAACTATTGATGGGATGATTACTATTACACCTGCTGCAGCCAGGCCTCCCCATGCAAAGCTCTTTTCTATTACAATAAAATCTGTAAGAAAGATTGGGACGGTCTGGGCTCCAGAGGGAAATGGCGTATATGTTAGAACGAGCGCATAAAGGAATTCGTTCCATGCGTTTATGAAGTTTAATATTATCGACACAATGATGCCTGGCATGACCATTGGTAAAGCTATCCTATAAAATATCCTGTAAGCAGATAAACCATCAATGCTTGCAGCCTCTTCAACGCTCCTTGGGAGATCGCCAAAGAATCCCATTAGAAGCCATGTTGAAAGGGGCGCTGTAAAACTCAGGTACACAAGCGTCAGCCCCCACCACGTATTTATCAGATTAACCCTTATTATAATTACGTAAAATGGAATTATCAGGGCAGCCTCAGGAATCATCATCATGAGCAGAACAGTCCTTCCAAACCACACGTTTTTCAGGTAGTGGGTCAATGCGTACGCTGCCGGCGCACCAATCAGGAAGGTTCCGATCAATGATGAAAGCAGTGCAATAACTGTGCTGTTTATAAGCCATGGAAGGCTGCCAAAGGCTGTCTGGCTCACTGCACCGAAGGTTTGACCTGGAGTGTAAAAGTTGCTGAAGGTTATCTTTGTGGGAAAAAATACTGGTGTAGTGGTGAATATCTCAGAATTTACTTTAAGCGCAGTGATTACAGTCCAGTATATCGGGAACAAGGAAAACAATGAAAATATCAGCAGGATGATTAGGAGAACAATGTTAAGCTTTTTCATTCATTCCCACCTGCACGGCTAATACCAAGATACTTTTCTACTGAAGTTAGCTTCAGCATTGCGTATACAAAAACTGCTACTATAAATATGAACAGCAATGAAAGCGCGGCTGCATAGTGCATGTTAAAGTATGTGAACGCTACCTTATATATGTAGAAGCTAAGAATGTATGTTGAAAACCCTGGGCCCCCGTTAGTGAGCACATAAACAAGGGTGAACCCCTGCAATATGCCTATGGAGTTAAGCAGAAAGGCTATTATCATTATGGGCCTTATTGAAGGCATAGTTATGTACCTGAAAGTCTGAAGCCTGTTCATGCCATCTATGGATGCTGCTTCATAGTACTGTTTTGGTACTGATTGCAGGCCTGCGTAAATTATAAGAAAAACGAATGGAACGTACTCCCAGCCGTTTGCAACTATTATGGTTGGCATTGCCAGGTTGGGGCTGCCAAGCCAGTTCACTGGTCTCCTTAAAATGTAGTCTATTGGGCCGTAAGTCGGATTAAATATTAGGAGCCACATCAGTGCGATTACTATTGGCGAAATGGTAAGCGGTATATAAAGAATCATCCTGAACACGTTTCTTAACCTGCCAGTGTAGCTGTTCAATACTATTGCAGCCAAAAACCCCACAGAAAACTGTACAGCCACTGACCCAACAAAGTAGTACAGGGTGTTCACGAGAGATGAATAAAGTAGAGGATCCTTGGTCATGGCAGCAAAGTTGCTTAACGAAAGGGCACCAGATGAACTGGTGAAAGCGTACCTAAAAAGCAGAAAAATAGGATATACGAAAAAAACCAAAAAATAAATTAAAAGTGGTGACGCAAGTACTAGCCCTATCTTTGCAGCCTGTTTTCTGTTCATCTTAACCACCTGAATATATTGGAATTCCCTGAGAAGCAGCATAAGAAGTTATTGCGCTTGCTGCCTGCGAAGGTGTTATCTTCATGGTTGCTACTTGAGCTATTTCAGCCTGCATATAAGCTAGAACCGGTGGCCAGCTGGCCAGGTTTGGTTCACCCTGAACAGCGTTGCTTAGATAGCTCTCCATCGCATTGAGGTCTGAAGCCGGAAATATTCCATGCTGCACACCATATGTGAACATTGAATACCTGAAAGGCAGCAGGTCGTCAAGCGTCATGTAATACACAGACTGGTTCTGGCTTGTTGCAAATTCAAGGAAAGATAATGCAAGTGGCAAGTTCTTTGTATACTTGTAAATGCCATATGCAACGCCACCGAGGTTGCTCACGCCACCAGGAAACGCCTTTGCAATTGCCCATTGCCCCGCTATGGATGAGTGCTGTAGCGATAGCATTGCAGGTGTCCAGTATATCATCATAGGAGCCACACCCGTTCCGAAGGTCTCAGGTGTTGTAAGGAAGCCGCTGTTAAACTCGTTAGCGCTGTCGTTCTCCAGTGCTGCAAAGTAATTGAGAGTCTGGATGAAAATTGGCGTATCTGAAAGGAACTTACCAGAGCTCGTAAAGAGATCACCATATGGAGCAGTAACAGGGCCATAAACGGAGCTCATGTTGACTCTGGGAGCAGCGAAGAGTGCTGTAAAGGTCTCCGTCATATCGTCTGCGACCGCATCGTTCATCATCACTATTCCATATTTGCTCCCATGCTTTCCGTTAAAGAAGTTCGCAATATCCACAAGCTGCTTCAGTGTAATGGTCGTGTTGCCAGGGTTGGGAAGGTTGTAACCGTATTCCTGCTTGAACAGTGCCTGGTTGGTGGTATTTGTAAAGTATGACGGTATATAGTAGAACATCATTACATCGCCCAGATACGGTATGGCATATAATGTGTTTCCGAACTTGAACTGATTAATCATTGAAGGCAGTATGTCTGAGAAGTTGTAAGATGGAGGGAAGTAAGAAGGATTATTTATGTATGGTGTTAAATTCAGAAGATACGGCTCAAGTTTTCCCAGCCATCCTATGTTTGGGAAGTAAATAATATCATAGGCATCCTGGTTCTCACTGAAAGCTGTCAAATAATCAGTCAATGCATTGCCAAACGATATAGAAACTATGTTCACTGTGACACCCGGATGGAGTTGTTCAAAGTTTTTAGCTATTTGAGCCAGAGCCGCATCGTTTTCACCTGCCTGAGCTACAACTGTTATTGATCCAGAAAGCGCAGGAGTTGTTGGCTTCTTGGGCAAGGTTGAAATATAGTATTCATATCCGCCTGCAACTGCAACAATAGCAATGATAATGACAACAATGATTGCTGTCATGGCTTTGCTTATTCCTCTATACTTTCTATTAACCACCATTAATTTAATTCAATACTAAATAATTTTTAAACCTTTCGGTGGTTACAGTGGTGCCGTTAACTTAAGGCTTAAAATTTATTTTTCAGCGCCTATTTCTAGCAAATGATCTTACAAACCAGAAAAAGGACCCCAATATCACTTATACTCTATGCCTTATATCTTTATTTCTCCAGTTTGAGCTTGAGGAGGGCTTCCCATGTACTCGAGCCAATAATCAAGAGAAGCCACGTTGCAATATGGAAATGGATTCAGAAGTATTCTTTCGTATTGGACTCCTTTGACGTTGACAAACACGATGTCAATTCCATATTTATTGATGAAACTGAAATAAACGTTAGAGCGAAGCTTGGCTATGGGTAGCGTATGAACCTCAACTAAAAGCGTTCCTATCGTTTTACATAAGCTGGCACCAGAACTCCCTTATGCTTTTTCATAAGGAAGCTTGTAAAGAAGTATGGCAGGAAGACTATCTACACAGACGGAGCTCTTTGGTACGTTGATGCCTACAGATGTAGATCATGTGGTATATGAACAGAGCATGAAGAACCACATGAAAAGGATGAATTGACATATAAAGGACTTAAGCTTTTGACGACCTTTTTTCCGTGCAAAAGGCCAAAATTTGAGCACGTAAAGAACTGGCTCAAAGCCTTCAGGTTCTTTTATAACTATGTATTCACGAACGAGGAAATTGGTTCAGCCCCAATCTCAAATGAACAGGTTTCTGAATGGATTAAGCCCTTTTTTTAATTGCATAAGGTGAACAGGTTATGAGTTTAAGTTAACGGCGCCGATAATTTTATATAATATAATTAATTAATAATGTTTCATATGGATTATATGGAAGATTGGGCAAAAAAATTTTATTCAAAAAGAATTAATAATATGAAAGAAATGTTCAAGGTTGACAAACCAATAATAGGCATGGTGCACCTGCTGCCCATGCCGGGCTCACCGGCCTATGAAGGTTGGAGCATGGATGTGATAGAAAAGAAAGCTATAAGCGACGCAAAGGCTTTAGTAGAAAATGGTATTGATGGGCTTATAGTTGAAAACATGTGGGATTTACCTTATTTTGTTGGAAAGGAAGTACCACCAGAAGAAATGACTGCCCATGCCGTAATGGCCAGAACGATAGTAAAGGAGTTCAAGGTGCCAGTGGGAATAACAGTAATACATAACGGTGGAAGGGTTGCTTTAGCAATAGCTAAAGCAGCAGGCGCTTCATTTATAAGGGACTGTCTACTAACTGGTTCATATCTTTGGGACACGGGAACTCTTGATCATGGGAACGCTACGGAGGTCCTAAGGATGAGGAAGTGGCTTTACGCCGATGATATAAAGATATTTGCTGATGTATACAAAAAGCATGCAGTAACATTTCCTGGAATAGACCCTGAAACACATGCGATATGGAGCAATTTTTATATGGCAGATGCACTTATTGCGACAGGTAGAATGACAGGTCAGGAAACACCAGTTGAACTCATAAAAAGGATAAAAAGGGCAGCTCCAGATAGGCCTGTTTTAATAGGTAGCGGATTATCATCTCAGAATGCAGAAAAACTCTTGTCGGTGGCTGATGGAGCGATAGTAGGAACATCAATCAAATATGGTGGTATAACACAGAACCCGGTTGACCCAAGAAGGGTTTCTGAGCTTATGTCAATAGTTAAAAAATTAAGGTAAATATTAGTGAACTGCTCTGTCCTCGCTAAGGCTTCCCAGTTCATCGTAACACATTCACTTGACAGGTATTCTAGAGTATAGGAGCGGTCATCTATAGTACCTTACATTTTATTAAAAAGCCCTTTTCCAACACAACAATTGCAGATGGGGCAAGTGAACCCCCCTTTAAAATAGGTTCAATTCAACCCCAGTAAAGACTCTGTTTTAACAGACTTGGGTGCCAACATTTCTCTTCAAGGCTTTATGTAGCCCACTACCAAAGTTAGTGGATCTTTTTCCAAATAGCTTTTGCCATGAATGAATGTTGTCGTCCAGTAAGGCTAGGTGCCATAATTGTCAGCAACGTAATGAGCAACCTTATATCTCTTTTACGTGTTTGAATTTTCAAATTTGTTTTTGATCTTGGTAAGAGAGGATATCCTTTATCAAGCAAAAGAAAGATTTCGTCCTCCTTAAAGACCCCTATATAATTAAATTTTATTTAGATAGCGTCTGAATAGTTCCTTGGGTAACTTAACTCGGGTGTCATTTTGTGCAACTTTATATGCTGCCACTACATTAGCAAAATCACATGCAGTATCATAATCGTTATTCATAATACATGCAGCTATAAAGGCTGCATTAAAGCTGTCTCCGGCTCCGGTAGTGTTTAGAGGCTTAACTAAAGGTGGTTTGTGCTGTTTAACCATCCCATTTAGGTTTAAATAACAACCATCACTTCCAGATTTTATAACGGTTAACTTTGCATTTACTCTTGACTTTTCAGGACACTTTCCCCTATTACAAAATACTATGGCTCCCCTTAAGTCAAGCTTGGCGCCGGTTTCCCCTATTCCCTCCAGATCAACAGAATAATTTATTCCGAGAGTGTTTGCCACTTTAATAACAGAATTCAAAACGTTAATTCCATTACTGTTAAGAAGCGTGTATCCAGAAAGGTGTATCCATGACGGTGATGCCGAAATCAGTTCACTTGCATCCACATTTATTCTTTCATTTGCACCACGGTTACCAATCATAGTTCTTTCACCTTTTGAATCAACTAGTATAATGAAGAACCCAGTTGTCAAGCCATTTACCGTTTTAACCATGCTATGGTTTGCTCCGAATGCATGTAAGTCATTTTTTATTAAATCACCCCAGCAATCATCGCCAACTGATCCAAAAACAGACACCTTCTGCTCCAGTTGTATCAAATACCATGCCATGTTCCCTGCAACGCCACCAGCTGATATTTTTGCATTTCTAAAAAGAACATTTGCCCCGGTTTTTATTGGATAATTTTCAAAGTTTCCTACGATATCAACTGCAAGATCTCCTATTACTACAATACTTGTCAAATGCTCTCCCTCATGTTGGTCTTACAGCTTTAAGCTCAAATATTTCTTTCGCCGATGGTGGCATTCCTGTTCGTCTGCCAGTAAATATCAATGCATCAACTCCTCCCCTTTCAAGAGCATCAGAGGCCGAATCGGAAACACTTCTTACTGCCAGAGGGGTAGCATGCTTAACTCTTATATCTGCAAATATAGCAATGTTTTCAGCGTTCAAACATCTTCTATATTTTAACAATTCTGCAGAATTCCTTCAATTATTCCCTGATCTGTAAGATATGCTTCAATTAGCACATTTGCCCTTATGAATTTGCAATTTGAAACATAAGCCAGGGCAAGTGCTGTTTTTGCACCATTTCTCAATACATTAACACCCAGAGGCAAGCTAACTGCATCTTTTACCTCAAACAGAATTTTTGTAAACGATGCTACCATTTCAGGAGAAGATGGATCTTTAAAGTAAGGGCCATCGTCAATATTCTTCACAAGTATACCATCCAACTCCCTTACTCTCAAGGTTTTTAGCATCTTTAACTTCACTTTTAACAATAGAATCCAGCTCTCCTACATACTTAGGAGAACTTGGCAGTGGTTTAAGGTGGACCATGCCAATTATTGGATTTTTTCAAATATAAAGTTAAAATTCATTGGTGTAATTTGAGATAAACACAAATAAAAAGCTTTCTGCGCGCGTGGCTGTGGGATAGAATTCCTGCATGGCTATCCGTTAAGGTTGAATAGGTTGTGCCACGGCCCAGTGCAAAATAAAGCGCTGTCAATTCTCTCTTCTCTCCTCTGCGCTATTTCCCATCCAAACAGCTTCTTGTCAACAAAAAATCCAGCTTCAGAATTCTCCATTTTGCAATATTCTTTAAGGTATTGATATGTATCTGTGACAAACTCCCTCATAGCGTCCTTCCACTTCTGTGATCCGTTTAGAGTTGCATACTTCTTTGGTATGATGTAGACGGCTGTATCACTAGCAAATCGTGACACATAACTGAATTTGCTGTAATACCTGTCAAGCCTGACGTTTTTCAGCTTCACATCAACTGCCTTAGGAACATCATTGACCTGTCAAATGCCTCCTTCTCTGACTTCATGCTTGACCCAAATGCCATCTTCATTTTAAGGTCCATCAGCCTAAATTAATAAGCAGATGCCTTTCTCTTTTTTGCTGATTGCTTGTAGTCCTTCAGCGTATTTTGCGAGCGTTCTGATAAAGCCTTCTAGTTGTCTGTATGGTAGGTGGTAGAGGATTCTGATGAGGCCTAGTAGCATGATGAGTTTGGGTAGTGGTATGGTTCGCCTACTTTGCCTTTGTTTAGTTGTTTGAGTTCTTGTTTCCAGTTGTTTATGGTTGAGAAGTCGAAGAGGATTTCACCCCTCCTAACAAGCGCATCATTGTACTTGCTCCAGTCTCTATTATCAGAGGTCACATTCTACACC
>JAWDMM010000051.1:0-9394 GCA_046536595.1 Nitrososphaeria archaeon
TTTTTGGAAAATATAAAGCGTCAAACCGTGAACTCAGTATTGAAGGCGATGCTTACGTATACTTTAGAAGCTTTCTTGGTTCTATAAACTCCATAATAGTTTTAATAATCTTAAAGCCTAAATACATAGCGACAGACGAACTTATTTTGTTTCAAAACAGCGGTCTCCTATATATAGATGGAATGTCGCTTGAAAATTTTCTAACCTCACTATTACCATCCTTAAAATTAAAGTATAAAGAACCATATAACGCTGTTTTTTTAGAAGAAACAGAAAAACCGGAAGATAAAGAATTATACGGGATGATTGAGTCAGACCCGGGATATACTCAAGCGAACTTAAACGTTGTGAATGAAGTCATTTCAAAAAATGCTTCTATGATAGAAGGAATAGACCTGTTTTATTCTAAAAATAATATGACCGTAATGTTTTACAGTGAACCTTTAGATAAGTTTATGCCAATAACGAACCTAAGCCTTAATAACTTTCCCGAGAATATAGCAAACGAATTTAAAGAATGTAAAAATCATCATGAAAATATCGACCCCCTTCTTCCTGTTTTTATAGATTATTTGGTTGAGATCGAGCCTCTGAGGCTTCAGCACTTTCTGCTATCTGTATACGAAATAAAAATGAAGCTGAGCCAAAAAACAAAAAATCAAATGGCAAAATTAAAGGCTGAGCTAACAGATATGCTTGATTTTTATTACGCGATAGCTTCAACCATTTACAAAGGTGTTGAGAGGGCCATGGTAATAGGGGAAAGAGAAATGGGAATAGATGACTTGAGGTTTATTTTTAATGAAAAGATAAGCCTGTTAAGCGAGTCTATAGAAATGTCTCATGAACTAGAACTTGAACGGTGGAACATGTTATTCACGTATACTTTAGCTGCTATGGGCTTTGCTTCTTTACTGGATGCCTTTCTGACAACTTTCTTTAAGTGGGAAGGGCCTGTGAATGTTGCTATATTGCTCGTTTTCGGATCCTTTATATTTACATTATTAGCCAGCAACTTTTTCTCCAGACTGATTAAAAAGAAATGAACGAAAAAATTCTTATCCTGTCATCCGTAAGTGCAGTACTTTATGGTTTTTGGGGAAGCCTTATTGCTGTTTCATTAAGGTTTGGAATGAACCCTTCTAGTGCGGGTTTGATAGTGTATTTTGCCGCATCATTGATTGGCTATGTCTTTTCGATTAAAAGGACAATAATGCCACGTAAAGAATGGATCTTATCAGGCTTGCTTTTTGCTTTGGCTAATTATTCGCTTTTTAGCATAATGAAATACGGTTACCTGTCTTCTGCTTATGTCTATGTCCCATCTTCTATACTAGTTTTTTATCTTATTTCTTTTAAAAAAAATAAGCCGAAAAAAAAGGAAGCGGTTAGAGTTTCAGTAGCAGTTCTTCTCATTACAGTCGGTATGATAATATCACAGATAAACGGACCGTCAAGCATAAACTTACTCGATCTTGGAGTTGGAGTAATGATAGCAATGCTTTATGGCGTTTCTTCTTATCTTACAGCCTACTCTTCTTTGCATGGGTCTGAAATGGTTGAAACATTCTGGATAACCTTATTTGAGATAGCTGTATTTTTACCTTTAGCTCTTTTAACTGGTCCAAAATTTACCGCTGATGGTACCATTTTAGGGGTTTTTGCGGGAATGTGCGTAAGTTTCGGGCTTTACCTTGAACTGGCTTCTTATAACATAAGCTTACTTATAGGAGACAGATTCAAACTGATGAATCTGATAAATGTCTTAACGAATCTGGATTCTGTTTTTATAGCTATAGCTTCAGTTTTGTTGGGAAGCTTTACAAATTTCAGCTTAGCAGGGCTTTTGCTTGTTTTTATAGGGGCCGGATTCTTTTTCAGATAGAAACGGCTTTTTATCGCTATTATTTCAAAATTAATTTATTTGTTATTCAGATAAAACCTTGAGGTAAGTAATTGTTCTGCTTTAGCCAGTCTACATGGGCAACTGTGTATCTCCATAAAATATCACATTTCGTATCATCAAAAGGCCAAGGTGCTACGAGGACCACGTCGCCTTCTCTTATCCATATTTTTCTCTTTAGTTTGCCCCTTATCCTGCCAAGTCTCACTTTTTCGTCAGTGCACCTTATCATAGCGTGATCGCTGCCAAGCAGCTTTTCAACTACTCCCAATAACTCTCCCTGCTCGGGGAGAACCAGATCCTTAAGCTCAGCCTCGCTGAGCACCTTACGTTTTCCCATTTTCTACCCCAAACTAAATTACATTTACACATTATAACACTTTTGCTCAAATCAACAATGCATCAACTAAAGAACCTTCGTTAACCCTTTCGGAAATTATAAGCAGAGCATCAGATTCTAAAAGGAACCTGAGAGTATGAGGTTTTGCATCCAAAATCTCAGCCAGTTTACAACCGTTATGGTTTAAGATTTTTGCAAAGAAAACTCTTATCCAGCCTTCTGGGACGTCTATGCTTTTCTTTAAAATAACTTTTTCTTTGGGAAACATCGTAGCGAACCCCATTTTTTGAAATATTTCAGGTAATATTATAAAAAAAGCAGATACAGCTGCCTGTGCGTTGCCCGGAAGAGTTACAAGGGGTTTTCCTTTAATAATGAAAAACCCCGTCGTCCTTCCCGGCTGTATCTTAACGCCTTTGAATACAGGCCTTCCCCCTGAGGCTAGTACAGCGTCGGTTGTGAGATCCCTGTTGCTTGCACCTGTTCCGCCTATTGTCAACAGAACATCATATTTTTTTGCGAGCTTCAAAATTGCCTCTGATATTTTCGCGACAGAATCAGGTACAGGAGCCATAAGCTCAGCGCTGGCTATCATAGATTCTGCAAAACGCTTTATTACAAAACCGGTTAAATCAGGGCCTGTTCTGCCCAAAAGCTCCGTTCCTATTGGAAGAATACCAACTTTCGGCATCTGGTACACTTTAACTTTTTTTATCCCTGTCATGCTAAGGAATGAAGCTACTCTTGGGCTTAGAACTTCGCCTTTCTTGATTACTGTTTCTCCCTTTTTGCAGTCTTCGCCTGCGTCTATAAAGTTTTTTTCAAAGGCTGCCTCAGTGACCGGAAGTAACATTCCTTGATTTATAGAAGCCATTTCTTTTTTTATAACATACAAAGAATTAATAGGTAAAAAAGATCCCGTATAAACTTGATAAGCGTCTTCCGCTTTTAAATGCTTGGTAGGTCTAACCTTTAATGATATTTCACCCTTTATAACGTACTTTTCTCTTTTTGAAGAAACTACAAAACCATCCACCGTGCTCTTTGGCAGAACTGGAAAATTCTTTGCGCAGACTACGTCCTCAGCTATTACATGGTTTATACCTTCAAAAAGTAACGTTTGTTTTATTTTAGAGCTTTCTTTAAGCTCTGAACCTATAATCCTTTTTGCTTCGATAAGAGTAAGCGCTTCTTTGCTCACGATTTATTCTTGTACATATGTGTATGAAATGCTTTCCGTATTTTCGATACGTTTAGCAAAATATGTTTCCCGGTAAAAGTTATTATCTGGAGCTGTAAAATAAGGCATATGTCTGAATGGACTGTGGATGATGGTAAATACCTCATCGATGTTGCAAGAGAAGCAATAAAATACTATGGAAGAACAAAAAAGTATCTCCAGCTGATTAACCCTCCTGAAAAGTACAGGGTCAGAGCCGGGGCTTTTGTAACTATAAAGAACAGACAGAAAGAGCTCTTGGGATGTATAGGCAGGCCTTATCCTTCGGGAACTTTGATAAACAACGTCATAGAATCCGCAGTAGACGCTGCTTACTTTGATCCGAGGTTTCCTCCGCTTGATCCAAAAGAAGCTGATAACGTGCTTATAGAAATAAGCATTCTTACAACACCTGAAGAAGTAGTTGTAAAAAGACCTGAAGATTATCTCAAAGAAATAAAAGTTGGAAGAGACGGGATAATAGTAGAGTGGGCTTTAGGAAGCGGTCTTCTTCTCCCTCAAGTTCCCGTTGAAGAAGGATGGGACGTTGAAGAGTTCCTTTCGTACGGCTGTCTAAAAGCCGGAGCCGATAGAAACCTGTGGAGAAGGGGAGGGATAAGGCTTTACAGATTCAGGGCTTACGTTTTTGGAGAAAAGGAGCCAAAAGGAGAAGTAGAACAAGTTAACCTTGAATTATAAATGGTACTTTTCAGTTTACGGGACAGGGCTTGGACACATAGCAAGAAGCCTCTGGCTTGCCAGACATCTTGATGGGGATAAATATTTCTCCAGCTGGGGAGAAGCGTTAAAAATAGCCTCTTTAAACTATATGTCTTTCGATGCTACTCCTCTGGACGTTGTCTGGACAGAGGAAGGAAGGATGTCTTTTAAGAAAACTTTAAAGGGTTTCTACAAACCTTTCAGTACTCTTGCGTTACAGGTAAGAGAAGAAAAAAGGAGGATAAATTGGCTCAACCCTTCTGCGGTTATATCAGATTCAAGGCTTTCACCGTTAATTGCTTCTAAATTATCAGGAAAAAAGAGCGTTCTTATAATAAATCAGGCAAAGATTCTCTTTCCTCTTAGGAAAAACGTTTACCTTTTCCTGGAAAGATTATTTGGAGAAATGCTTGGCGTTCTGTGGGATCTCGCAGATATAATAGTATCGCCTGATCTACCACCGCCATATAACATATCTAAGTTCAGCATGGAACTTAAAACAATAGAAAAAAAAGTGGTCTATACTGGGTTCTTTGCAGATATGCCGGCTAAAAAGGTTGAGTGTAAAAATGACGGTAAATACAAGATATTTGCCCCAATAAGTGGGCCGGCGCCAACGAAGAAGCTTGTTATAGACCTTTTGATAAAAACCGCAAGGCTGCTCCCAGAAAACTATCAGCTAACCGTAAGTTTGGGAGATTTCAGCAAAAAAGGCTACAGATTTGATGACGGAAAGCTAAGGATAATTGGTTGGGATGAAAACAGAGAGATAAACATGACATGCTCTGATGCTCTGATCGTTAGAGGGGGTTTGACCACTATAGGAGAAGGCATAATCTATGGAAAACCTATGGTGGTTTTTCCTATAACTCTCCACGGGGAACAGGAACAAAACGCGCTCAGGGTTCAGGAGCTCGGATTTGGCCTTTATATGGATCAGTATAAAACAAAACCTGGCGATCTTCAATATAGTTTAACACTTCTGTTGAATGATGATAAATTTAAGAAAAAAGTAGAAAAACTTTCTAGGTTAGCCAGATCTATAAATACTCCAGAAAGGGTAAAAGCTATCTTGGAGGATCTTGTTGCATGGTAAACATCCCTGAAAGCGGGATCTATGAAAAGGGCAAGCTGGACTTGATCAATGTTCTATCTGAAGCTTTAAAAAGAGATCCGGGGAAGGATGGTATAATACTTTATTATATAGGAACGGTGAAAGATCTAAGCAGGGATGGTAAGAAAGTCAAACAGCTTTACATAGAGGCTTATGAAGAGCTTGCTAATAAAAAGCTGAAAGAGATATGCTATGATACAGTAAATAAGTTTTTGGTTAATGAATGCAGGATCTATCACTTTTCTGGTTATTTTTTGCCTGGGGAACCGCTTGTGTTTGCTATAATATGGAGCAGAGATAGATCTCATGGGCTTTCTGCTCTCCCTTATGTTATAGAAAGGTATAAGAAAGAACCAACTATATGGAAAAAGGAAATTTATGAAGATGGGACGACAAAGTGGTTAGAGGAATGATAGGACTGGGAATAGAAAGCACTGCCCATACTTTTGGAGCTTCTGTAATCAGCAACGAAGGACATATACTTTCGAACTTAAAAGACGTCTACAAGCCTCCACAGGGCTCTGGGATTCATCCTCGAGAAGCATCGCGTCATCACTCTGACGTTGCCCCCAAGATCCTTAAGGGCGCGCTCAAACAGGCAGCAGTAACTTACCAAGACCTTGATTTTATAGCATATTCGGCTGGACCCGGACTTGGACCGTGCTTGAGGGTAGGAGCTACTCTTGCAAGGTTCATTTCCGCTTACTATAATAAGCCTCTTATTCCTGTGCATCACGGAGTAGGTCACATAGAGCTTGGGGCCCTTCTCACTGGCGCAAAAGACCCGCTTGTGTTATTGCTTTCTGGAGGCCATACGATGATACTTTCCGCTCAAAGGAAAAAGTGGAGAGTTTTCGGAGAAACTCTGGACATAACTCTGGGACAGCTTATAGATCAGTTCGGGAGGAGCATAGGCCTTGCCTCTCCCGCAGGACCACAAGTAGAGGCGCTTGCTTTGAAAGGAAAAAAATTTATTCAGCTTCCATACGTCGTAAAAGGTAACGATCTTTCGTTTTCAGGAATCCTGAGCGCAGCCAAAAAAGCTTTAAAGAGCGTTAGCGTTGAAGACGTTGCGTATTCTTTGCAGGAAGTTGCTTTTTCTATGCTTGCAGAAACCGCAGAAAGAGCGCTGGCTCTAACAAAAAAATCTGAAATGATGGTTGTGGGTGGAGTAGCCGCCAACAAAAGGTTAAAGGAGGTTTTTGAGAACGTAGTCGAAAGGCACAAAAGCAGGCTTTTGATAGTTCCTCCCGAATATGCAGGTGATAACGGCGCTCAAATAGCTTGGCCTGGTGTGCTTTATCATAAGCTGGGTTACAGTGTTGAACCCGAAAATGCAACTATAGATCAGTCATGGAGGATCGATGAGGTGGAAGTGCCCTGGAGAAACTGATAAGCCGGGGAGCTGAAGCAGACATATATATTGGAAAATGGGGGTTTTTGGATGCTGTTTACAAAATAAGAGTCAAAAAACCATATATGGCCGAAGATCTTGATGTTTTTCTCAGAAAAAGCAGAACCATAAGGGAAGCAAAGATGTTAAGGGCTGCAAGAAGCTTTATTCCAACCCCTTACGTTTTCTACGTCGGATTAAAGACATATACTATAGTAATGCAATTCATCGAAGGACAAGTAATGAAAAATATAATAGAAAGCAAACCTGAACTTTCTTATGTTGCTGGGCAGTACTTAGCAAAGCTTCACAACAACGGGATCGCTCATGGCGATCCCAACACTTCTAATATGTTGCTTGACATAAAACGCAACACGTGGTTAATGATAGACTTTGGACTTTCGTATTATACAGAAAGAATAGAAGATTATGCTGTTGACTTTCACCTTTTCAAAGAGATCCTAAACGTACAGCATGTTGATGTTTATGAACAGGCGCTCAGTGCTTTTTCTGAAGGTTATTTTTCAGCCAGTAAGATAACAAAGGATAAATTCCTGAACAAGGTAGAAGAAATAGAAAAAAGGGGAAGGTACGCAAGAAGAAGAAACTTTGAGTTTTAGCTTCTGTAAATAAGCAGTGGTACAAGCTGTTCTTCTTCTGTTAATCCACCATGATGACCTTTAAAAGCTATATAATCTTTGTCCCCTTCAGGTCCTCTGTAAGAATATATTAGCGATTCAGGAACCTCTGGTACGGCCAAAATGTCTCCAAGTCTGTCCTGAAACCTTGGGTCAACATACTCACCAAGGAATCCTTCCTTAAGGTATTCTTCCCTCGTAAAGAGTTTAAAACCTTTCAGATTTTCTTCAAAATGTTTCCTTACTTTTTCTTCATCCTTTACCTTCATAAATGCAGCTCTTGAGTCTCCCCACGGCGGCATTTCGAGCAGCTCCATCAGAGAATCATCCGCTACATGGCTTACTGTATTGTCCGTCTGTCCGTGATCTGCAGTAAGTAAAAGCGTTAAACCTTTGATGCCTTCTAACGAGTTTAAAAGCAGTTTTAGAAGGTCTGATGCTGAAGATAAAGTTTCAGGAGAGAACGGACCATAATGGTGCGATAGAGTATCAACAGTAGGTATATACAGGTCCAGGAAAACGTTTTCGTTTTCCTGAAGTATCTTTCGCGTTGCCTGAAAAGCATCCCATGGATAGTAATACTTTACCCTTTCAAGGCCCCGGTGATAAAATTGATTAGTTGGTGTGTCATATATGCTAGCCGGAATTACAGAATATCCTTTTATTCCTTTTTCTGCAAGCATGTCCCCTATTGGAACTGCTTTTTCTGAAATGTATTTAGTAAAGTTCTGATGTATGAGCGGTAATGGAACTTCCTGCGAAGGGTGAGAAAGGTTTAGCATGTTAACTATAGTGCCGAGTTCTTTTACGTATGTTGTAAATCCCATTACACCGTGTTCCCCTGGCGTCAATCCTGTATAAAAGCTGAGCATTGCGCATGCGGTCGTTGATGGAAATATGCTTGTAATCGTTTCATGCTCAAAATTTTCAAGCAGTCGTTTATCGATAAAACCTTTTTCTATCCCTCTCTCAAGCGTTTTTTCTCCAAAAGCGTCGAAAATAACGAGAACGAATTTTTGGCTTTTTTCAAAGCTTTTCCTTAGAGGTTTCCTGTCACTATTCAAGTCAAAGTTTTTCAGTATGCTTCCATAAATGTTGGAAATGCTTCCTCCGTTATAATCGGGTTTTAAAAAGTTCATTTTGGAAAATAAAATTAGTGCCCCCATGAATTTAAACATTACTCTGACATCCTCACCGCCTTAAAAGGCGATGGTTCCTTCAAGGCGGATCATAGGTTCGTGGTTTACCGCCTTAATCTTCATGACTTCATAGCTAGTGGGATTTACCCACCCCGCTCCGTTCGTCCAGCGATAGACCACGGGCTGTGCCTTCAGCCACTTACCCCTATCCTTAACGGACTCGGGGATATGTAGAATGTTTATTGCTCCGTTCAGATCAGCGTTTATTACTTTCCCTGCGTGAGGACACTTGAACAAGCCTCTTTTAATCCTTCCGTCTTCATGTATTTCCCCACACAGGGAACACGTCTTAGATGTATTTTCCTCATCCACAAGCTTAACCTTTATTCCGTATTCTTCTGCTACATTCTTGATTCGCTTTATTATTGCTGAATAGCTCCAGAAGTTTGTATTTCTTTCGTTTCCTTTATCAAGAGCTATTCCCTTTGGATAACCAATGTATATTTCTCCTACACCTTTGTCATACAGTGTCTCTACAACTTCCCTTGCTAGTCCTTCTCTAGCGTTCTTAAGCAAAAGAGAACGCTTATTGTACAACATTTCAAGCTTTCTGCTAGTTTACAAGCCGTGTTTTGAAAGCCTCTTTTCTTCTATTGAAATGCGCTTTGTTATCTTCTTGAACTCTGAAAGCACTGAACCTCCTTTGAAGATCATCCACGGGCCGTCTTCAACAGCAACGGTTGCAAGGTTTATAACGCTGAGGTCTATGCCAGCCTTCATTTTGCCTTTTGGTTTATTATTTACTTTTATACTCATAGGAATTTTTGCGTACCACTTTCTTCTCACGGTATCGTAGAATATTTCTAGAGTTCCCTGTTTGCCTACCCACTTAAGCTTGCCATTGAACTTGAGCCTCAGCTTGAAGTCC
>JAWDMM010000052.1:0-8931 GCA_046536595.1 Nitrososphaeria archaeon
ACAGATCTTTAGCTAAATTAAAATTATTTTAATGAGATGCATGTATTTTTCTTATGCTTTATGATTCATACAGTAAATAAACGGGAGTCGATAAAAATCTTGGCAGGCTAAATTAAGGTGCGCTTCGTGGTCCTGCAGTTCTTCTTGGGTGACCAAGAAGTCTACAGAACCGGGAGGCGTACCTTTTTAGCTCGCTGAGTTTTTTGTCGGCTTCCTCTGTTTACTGTATGAATCATAAAGCATAAGAAAAATACATGCATTTCATTAAAATAATTTTAATTTAGCTAAAGATCTGTACAGTACAAATTTACGATTTAACATGTTTTGTGTTCTTTATCCTGTTATTTATCCAGTTTATAGACCTGCTGAAAGCAGGTGTACATTGCGATGCTGTTTTCATACTCATCAGGCATACCCGCATTGTCTTTTACAGGTATACCCACATACCGGGCGATAGCCAGCGTCCCTTACCAAGACCCTTTCCTTACGGCCGCTAGGAAAGGGGAGGCCTCTTCTTGATAAGAGAACCGGCTAAACACCCTGTCAGTATTAACTGCAAATCTTTATTTAGGTTATTAAATCAACTTTTTTAAATAAAGTGGTAAATTTCTACTTAACATTACTTCTCTCAGTAATGTTTTTATATAAAGACATCTCCTGAAAAAATGGAGCCCGGTGGTGTAGCGGCCAAGCATACCGGCCTTTGGAGCCGGTGACGGCGGTTCGAATCCGCCCCGGGCTAAAAGCCTTTAAGTCATTTTATAAAAGGCAATAGCATTCAGTATAAGTTATAAAGTTCAATGTTTTTAAATTAATTTCTAGCTAGACCGTTCTTCTTCATAAATTCTTAAGCGTTTTTTACATTATGTTAAATTTTATAGCTTCATGAAAGAATTGGTTTTCTGCCCTTCACAGCCAATAAACGCAGTAATAAATAGCATTATCAAAAACATACATGCAAAAACAATTCAATATTAACATTAGACTTATCCATTTTTCAAATAAAAATTTGTTCTATAACTAATGCTCATCAAGATAAAATTTTAATACAGAAAACAGCCACATATTATGTACCATTTATGGACTTTATGTTTTTAACTAAAAATATCAATAAAATTAAAGAAGCTAACGCCGCCCTTAGAAGTTATGGAATAAGACTAACCGCAGCTCCTCTTCATATTGAAAAAATAGAAATACAGGATGATCATGTTGAAAACGTAGCCCTTTATGCTGCAAAAAATGCTTATAAAAAATTAAAACGCGCTTTTGTGGTTGAAGATGATGGCCTTTTTATTCCAGCGTTGAAAAATTTTCCCGGACCTTATACTGCATTCGCTTTAAAAAGCATAGGCATAGAAGGTGTTTTAAAGCTCATGGAAAAAGTAAGCAATAGAGAAGCTTACTTTTTATCAGCCGTTGTTCTTCAAATATCAGGGAATTTTTTTCTCTTTACTAAAAAAGTAGACGGAACGATTTCTTTAACCCAAAAAGGGAGTTCTGGATTTGGATTTGATCCTA
The DNA here is from genome assembly GCA_046536595.1 of Nitrososphaeria archaeon. Lineage (GTDB taxonomy): Archaea > Thermoproteota > Nitrososphaeria > Conexivisphaerales > UBA164 > CAYFFZ01. The sequence continues at coordinate 1,519 of JAWDMM010000052.1, forward strand.
TCTTTATACCTTTAGGTTTTAACGTTACATATGCGGAGATGGATCTAGACCAAAAAAGCCAAATATCTCACAGGGCCGGAGCATTTAGACAGATGGCTTACTTTCTTAACAATTACTATAAGAAGTTTAAATAAATAATGTTGGAAGAATTATTCCTCCTATAATAAGAATTGCGGAAGAAACTATTATAGTCAACCTTAGTCCTTCAAAAACAGCATTTGGTTTGCTTTCTGTGTAAAGGCTCTGCAAAACTCTCACATAATAGAAAGCAGAAATTACGCTATTTATTATGCCAACGAGGGCATACCACGGAATGTAACCTGCGTAGAAAAGCGAAATGTTTGGATTAGCCGCAGACATAAAGACGAAAAGCTTTGCCCAAAAACCGAGCAATGGAGGTAAACCAAGCAGGTTAAGAAGAGAAACCGAGAACATTCCTGAGACGCCGGCGTAAGTCCTTCCTGCGCCTTTTATAGATTCGTAACTCCTGTTGTCAAAACCTTTCATATAACTAAATGCGCTCGCTTTAGATATAGAGTATGAAAACAGATATATTATCAGTGCGATATAAGCAAGTGTAGCGGATACTCCATAAATGTAAGATGCAATTATGACTGAAATAGCCATAAGCATGAACCCTATGTGGGATATGCTACTATACGCTAGCATCTTCTGAACGTCCCTCTGAACCGCGGCGGCTACGTTCCCCCACGTCATAGTAAGAACTGCTAGTAACATAAGGAAAGTTAGAAGCGCTTCTTTTTGAGACCCTGTCAGAAAAACAAGCCCAACGCTAAAAAGGTTAACAAGCAGAGCTATAGGACCAAGTTTCATCAATGATGAAAGCACTGAAACTGCAATTGGGTCCGAAGTTCCATAAACATCTGGTAACCACATGTGAAATGGTACTACCCCTATCTTGAACCCTATGGCTGTTACCAGAAGCGCAGCACCTATAACTATAGGTAGTCCCAGTACAGAACCTGCAAATAAATAGTAAAGAATGAAGCTTAATAGCAATAACTGAAATGAAAGACCACCCATAAAGGCGTACTTTAGAGAATTCCCAAGCGAGACCTTATCCTTAGGTATTGCCGCAATACCATAGCTTGAAACAGATAGTAGACCCCACGCCGCTATTATATAAAACGGGTTAAGCGTTGAACTGAGTACAAAGTTAGCGAGTATTCCAGCGCTTATTAGGGAGACAGCTATCCCTGACTTTTTCCCTAGTTTGCTTAAGCTTAGAGACGTAAGAGCTCCTGCTATAAGACTTACGCCTAGAACCGCATAGGAAAGCAGTCCTGGCGTTAACTCTTTAAATTTCCCTAAGCCTATTCCTTTATACAGAACATATGCCAAATAAATCAAAAGCAGCGTGTAGATAGCTGAAGCAGAGTAATTGAGTAATTTTTTGCCTGATAAAAATGGCGAAATTAATGAAAGCGTTATGAGCACGCCAATAGTAATAAAAACTGGCTCAACCATACATCAACACCACCATTATAAAACCTATAACTAACAAAAACAAGGCCCCAGCCAGCAAAACAAGAAGGTATTTCCCTATGTCGCCATGCTGGAATTTCCTTAACTTCTCTCCTGTTCCCATTATAAACCTTGGTACTAGATTGTGGTAGAATCTGTCAAACAGCCCAAACTCAACGTTTTTCCTCATAAAAGAAGCCAAGTTGTTCAGCGCATAAACAAAAGCCCTATAATAAATTGAGTTTATGTACCACCTATCATAAAGGAAGTCCCTTAGTTTCTTTAAAATACCGCTGTTCAGAACAACCTCTCTTCTGTTAGCATATATGTAGAAAGCCGTCAAAAGGCCTACTAAAGCTATAGTTACAGAAATTCCGACGTCCAGAGGGCTGAAGAAGATTGATGTTGTTGGTAATTTAGGAATAGATTGTCTGTACACAAAAGAATACATCATTGAAGCAAGACCACCGTTCGGAAAATACCAGAAAATTCCAAAAACAAGCGAAAGAAGACCTAGCACAAAATAAGGCCAAAGCATTACCGGATGTGCTTCCTTAATTTCTTTTTCTTTAAACTTTTCATCGCCTTTATTGATGAAAACCATTGTAAATGCCCTGAAAATATAAAACGCGGTCAGAAAAGCTCCTATGGCTCCCAAAATGTAAGCTATAATGTTACCAGACAGCATTGTGCTTTCAAGTATAAGGTCTTTATCCCAGAATCCCGAGAATGGCGGAATTCCGGAAAGAGATAGTGAAGCGAGGAGGAAGGCTATTGTAGTAAGCTTCATCTTTGAATAAGCTCCAGCCATATCTTTTATATATCTTGAAGAGAATTCTTCGATCAAAACTCCAGCAGCCATGAACATTGCCGCTTTGAAAAGAGCTTGACTTATAAAGTGTGAAAGCGACGCGAAAAGAGCAATTGACGGCGTTGAAATAAAGTAAGCTGCGCCTATACCCATGAACATATACCCTATTTGAGATGCGGTAGAATATGCAAGAATGAGCTTTAGTTCGTTTGACGCAACCGCCATGCTTGCCATCATAAAAGCTGTAAATGCACCTATTATAAGCACATATGTAAAGAATAAATTAAGGCTGGAATAAAGCCCAGCAGCTGCAGCACCCTGTATGAGCATTGGAACAAAACGCAACAGCAGATAAACCCCTGCGTTGACCATCGTTGCTGCATGTATAAGAGCACTTATACTGGATGGGCCCGTCATGGCAGTTACAAGCCATTCGTGGAAGGGGAATTGGGCTGATTTGGCGAATGCTCCCATAGTGAACGCTATAAGGAAAGGAAGCAGCAATCCGCTTTTGTTAAGGGCGCTAATTATTTCAACTATTTTGCTCTCTATACCAAGTATGCTTGTTGTTCCTGAAACCTTGTAGAGCATGCCTATGCCTGTTATGAATCCTATATCTCCAAAGCTTGTGACAACCATTGCCCTTACTCCTGATTGACTTGGAGTAAACCACATAGGAACACCCAGAGCATACCTTCCTTTATCACCAACCCATCTTTCTTCATCTTCGTCGGTATACCAGTGGCCTATTAGAGCATAGGAAGCAAGGGTTGTGCCTTCCCATCCTATTAGCAGTACTATAAGATTGCTGGCATAGACAAGCAAAAGCATAGATCCAACAAAGAAAGAAAAGAAATACCAGTACCTTGTGTGCCCCCAATCTCCATACATGTATCTGTAGCTATATATTGCTATAAGAAGGGAAACAAAAGCTACAACTGATCCCATTATCACCGATAATCCATCGACAAGAATCCCAAATCTTATCTGATTACCAAGCAAAATAAACCATGGATAAGATATTACAGAGGGTACTTTAACTAATAAAGGCGACATGGCTGATATAACAAAAGAAAGAGCTATCGTTGCTATTGAAAAGAACGGCGCTTGCTTTTTTAAAACAAGCCCGAGTCCTGCTGCTACCATCGGGAGCAACCATATAAGGAACAAAATGTATCCGATCATCTTAACCAATCACCCCACCTAAAACAAACATAGCGTGTAGAAAACCCGAAACCGGGTTTAAGATTAAAGAAGGAAAAGCGAATGTTATGACTCCAATAGCTGCTATAATTATCATGGGTACAAGCATTGCTTTACCGCCTTCTACACCTTTTATCTTCGGAGGACCAAAGAATATCCTTTTCATGGCAAGGAACGCATAAGCAGGAGTTAGACCAAACCCAAGAAGAACAAATGCAAGCAGTAACATGCCTGGAATGCCCAATTTTACAAGCTCTATTCCTACAGCTATGAGTATAAGAAGTTTGCTAAAGAACCCAATAGTTGGTGGTAACCCTGATATATCCATAAACCCGAGCAATGCCAAAGATGAAGTGTAAGGCATACTTCTAGCCAGACCGCCCATTTTGTTTATATCCCTTAGATTGTCGTTCTTTGATATCAAAACGCCAGCTGAAGAGAATAATATGGATTTTCCTACAGCATGAGCAAAAAATTGCAAAAGCGCACCAAGAATACCTATTGGAGACAGAGTTGCTATGCCCATAAGCATATAACCCATCTGGGCTATGCTGGAGTATGCGAGCAGGCGTTTAAAGTCATTTTCTTTTAAAGCCATCAAACCTCCATAAATTATAGTAACTACGCTCATAATAAGCAGGATTATCTGCGCTTTTAACAAGAGAGGCGCAAATAGTATGTATGTTATTCTTATTATTGCATATCCTCCTATGCCAATCATTACGGGTGAAAGTAAAGCAGAAACAGGCGTGGGAGCTTCTGCATGAGCATAAGGAAGCCACATGTGCACGCCGAATACTGCCATCTTTATGAACATGCCCAGAACTATAAGTGTCACAATTACTGCAGCCAGGGGTCCTAAGACCTGCAACATCAGACCTACGGGAATAGGTGGCGGGTAAAAGTTAAATGTGTGCAATATAAGTCCATAAATAAACGAACCTACCAGGAACAGAAAACCGCCTAAATGCGTCCATATAAGGTATATTATAGATATCCTCTGTCTATTTCCATATCCATAAAGAGCTATCAAGAGGAAAGAAGTGATCAAAGAAACTTCGAGGAATAGATAGAAAAGTATAAAGTTATTTGAAAGGACTATTCCAAGAAGCGATACAGAAAAATAAACATATAAAAAGTAATATATTCCCCAATCTTCTGAACCAAGTTCACGGAAACGCGTTTCCATGTACGGGTAAGAGTATATTGCTATCAGGACCGTAACAAGTGCTATTCCAGCAACCACAGGCCAGTTAAGACCATCTATGAACAACATAAAATATCCAAGTCCCATTACAGGAAGCGGGTAAGAAAAGTATGTGCCATAAAGCCCAAATACTACCACTGAAGCCAATGCAGGGACTAAAAGCGAAATTGCGCTCATGATTGCGTGAGTTTTGCCTGAAGCCTTTTTGTTAAGTAACAGCTGTACAAAGCCTACCAGGTATGGAACAGCAAGCGTATAGGTTAAAATCTGTCCTTCCATCATTCTTCACTCCTCACCTCATCCTGAGATATTTCATTTAACATTTTTTCCTTAAACATATAAAGTATCACGCTAACTATGATTGAGATTTCTCCTATAGCCAAAGCTATTCCGAGAAAAACTATGTATGCGCCAAGTTTTACAATACCAAGAACGCCTGTAGTTGAAGCTAGATAAAGGACCAGCAAAGTTATCCCATTAAAAGAGACCTCAAGCGATAGTAGCATTTTTACCAGGTTTTTGTTATAAACCATTCCCCATACACCAACGCCGATAAGTACTGCTGCCGTTATAATTACCAAAAATAAACCTATTATTATCATTCTTTTTCACCTCTCGAAACTGCTATTGAAACAATCAAAGCCATAGAAAGCGCTAGCACGAGCAGTAATATTGAAAACCAGTACTCAACTAGATAATGTACGGCAGGAAAAATGCCCAGATACGTAAGTTCTGAAGGTGCTATCCCAACACTAATGCCTATGACTACTATGAGCACAAATATGAAGAGCGTTATAACCCACGAGTAAATGTTTGGCCTGAACGTAAGCTTTGGTTCCTTGAGCATGCTTATTGAAATTATAATAAAAAGAACTCCTGAACCTACATAAATTATAAGTTGTACAAATGCAAGAAGGGGATAACCAAGTATCATAAAAAATGCCGCGTTAACTAGACCAACAAATGCCAAAAATATTGAGGAATAAACTAGAGATTTGTATGTCACAGTAAGATAAGCAAAGATTATTGAAGTTACGGCCAGCACCAGCAAAGCAATGTCTAGGAAAGGACTTCCCAAAGTTATTACAGAACTTGCAAATATTTCAAGGAGCGGGCTCATAACCTACACCTCTTTTAAGATCGGCTTTAGAGACAACCTTTTTTGCTTTTTTATAAGGTTCTTCTGGCGGCTTTAAGTACTCTTCGTATGAAGGTCTGTATTCGTTATCTTTTTCAAAAGCCAGATCATGAACCTGCGTGGGTATAAATGCGTCCACTGGGCAAACGTCTACACAGAAGTAACAGAAAATGCATTTCCCCCAATTTACTACGGGCCTTTTAGTCCTTTTAGGTCCTTTTGTTTCTTTTTCACCTTCAGGAGCAGGTATAGTTTTGCCTCCTTCACCTATTATCCTGGGCACCATGGTTATCGCTTCTGGAGGGCAAACCATTTCACACATGCTACAACCTATGCATTTTTTATCATCGACCGTAAAGAAACCCCTATAATTAGGTGGCAACTTCATTGTCTCGGCTGGATAATCTAAAGTCATCCTGTTGGGTTCTACAAGATACTTGAATCCTTTTGCGAGAGCTTTTAAGTGACCTGTAACTGGATCCCTAGGTTTTCTAACTTCATTCATCTTAAAAACATCACCTCAACTACAGAAAGAATCACGGAAAGTACTGATAGGAGCAGAACATAGCTCCAACCAGACCTGACAGCCTGGTCTAACCTGTACCTCGGATAAACAGCTCTTAGGAACACAAGAATAGCCATAACGATGAAAGCCTTTATAACAACTACTAACCCAGGCAAAAATAGACCATATAATGGGTTCATTACGTTTACATTTAAAGGCCACCAGCCTCCTAAGAATAGAAGGCTGAAAATAAGGCTAAAGTTATAAAGCTCTACATACGGCGTTGCCATCCCAACGCCAAAGAAAAGAGCTGAATATTCTGTGAAAAGACCAAGCACTAACTCACTGTCTGCTTCTGTTATATCGAATGGGAACCTGCCCGTAGTTCTTATCATAACTATAAGCATCGTTAGCGCCGCCAGAGGATTCAGAATTATGCCAGGTAAGAAATTCAGTTGACTTTGTACTGCGCTTATATAATCGTATGTTCGAAAGATAATAATCATAGAAACAACAGAAAGAAGGAAAGGAACTTCATAAGATATAAGAAGGAACCCTTCTCTCAAAGCCCCTATAAAAGAGAATTTGTTATCGCTAGCCCATCCTACGGTTATTGCAAATATAGGGGTGATTATTATCAGCGCTACAGAAAAAAGTATTGTGAAGTAACTTGGGAAAAGAGCAGAATAGTATGGGCCTACTGGTATAAATATAAGCGCTATTGTTGCAAACGCGAACATAAGGCCTGGCGCAAGTATAAAAGCCAATTTGTCAGCTTTCTCAGGTATTATAACTTCCTGAAAGCTATACCTTAACAGATCCGCGAGCGATTGAAGTGCACCGCCTATCTTCTTTGAAACCCAGAGAGGCCCAAACCTCATCTGGACCTTAGCAGCTATCTTACGTTCAAGCCATATTATAACAATAACTAAAACAAGTATAGTTACTAATCCTGGGAATATTATAAGATAAAGAAGATCTTCTATCAACCATATTATCATTGGTATGAAGCTCATCTACCTATCAGCCTCCGGAGGAAAGTAGTCTATACTGCCGTAAATTGT
>JAWDMM010000053.1:0-8877 GCA_046536595.1 Nitrososphaeria archaeon
TAAGGAAGCTTTACTTCTACCTTGCAGTTCTTTTATACAACATATGGGTTTTTATTAACTATAAAAGGGAAAAGGTAACGGTTCAGCATGTTAAGTTTTTATTAATGATTGAAGCTTTAATCTCTAACGTATACGTTACGATCTTCAGATAGCTTTTATTTTAAACATAATGAGATAACTTCACTAGCTTAGACCATGCGTCATTTTTGGCTTAAAGCGCTATTTTTATAGCATAATAAGGTTAATCCGCGCAATTTGATAGCTTGTTTAGCCTTGCCTAAAGTTTTTGGACAAAGATTATATTTATAATCTGGTAAGATAGCAAAAAACATCATAAAAATCAACAAAAGTTTTGATCTACTGGTGAGGGCTGGGTAGTTTATTCCCAAAAATTCTGCATCAAAGTTATTAGCTTTTATCACACTGGTCTTTCATGGAAAAGTTTCAGTTTAATGGTTATCCAGCTTTCAGCCTGAAGCTTAGCGACGGGAGAGTTGTTGCTTACCTGGATTACTGCCCGCACAAGGGCAGACCGATCACAGCGGAAGGCTTCAAGCTCGAAAAAGACGCTATAGTGTGCCCTTTTCACGAAGCAGCCTTTGATCTGAAAACGGGAAGCTTGCTCAGGGCTCCATATTCGAAGACTCCGTGTCCTCCTCAGTGTTCCCTTATAAGGTTGATACTAGACGATAAAAACGAGCCAGTAAGGTTCGCAAGTGAGCCAAGGATACCAGAACTGCCAGAAAAACGGGAAACCTTTAAGCAAGGTTAAAGTCCTGAAATTCTATTTAATCTGTTCTTAGGCTGGTCTGAACGTTCATAATAATGGATTACCCTGAGCTTACGGTCAGTGCTTACAGGTTTACAGCTACGTTTTAACATGAGGGATGCTCAGCAGGATTCGCAATCGTGAAAACCGTGTTGATCCCGCAGTCCACAGACAGAGCCGTGTTTTGACAAATGTTCTAATTTTGTCAAACCTGTAAATTTATCTCGCTTTGTAAGGGGTTATCTTCAACTTGCTGAGTGGACTTCGACCCCCTTAGCACCGTAAGTTAACGTTTTTTGAACATAAAAATAATCTCTTCACATCCGTAACTATAATTTAGAGGAAAATATTTTGAGGAAACTATATAGGAGATGTCAGAAAAATAACGGGTGAAAGTATATGACGATATTGACTCCTGGACCAACTGAAATGAATCCGGATGTTTTAAGAGAAATGCTCAGGTCTATCAACCCTGACCTTGACAAAGGTTTCTTCAGGATTTACAACGAAACCGTTGAAATGATAAAGAGGTTGATAAAATGGAACGGCGACGTCTACATAATGAGCGGCGAAGGGATGCTCGGGCTTGAAGCTTCGATCGCTAACACTGTTAGAGAAGGAGACAGGGTTCTCTCTCTTTCAAACGGAGTTTTTGGCGAATCATTCGCTGACCTTGCGATGAGGTACGGCGCAAAGGTTGATACAGTTAACTCACCTTATGATGAGCCTTTTGACGCACGGCTTATAAAAAACGTTGAAGGCTATAAAGCTGTAACTTTTGTTTATGTTGAAACGCCTTCAGGTTTGATCAACGATATTGAATCAGTTTCTGAAAGAATAAAAGGAAAAGGTTCTCTTTTCATCGTTGACGCGGTTTCAGCTGTTGGAGGGTTGCCCATTGACTGCGATGCTCTGGGCATAGACATATGTCTGATGGCTAGCCAGAAGGCCTTCAGCTCTCCTCCTGGACTTGCTATTATTGCTGTTTCTAAAAAGGCCAAGGAAGCTATAGAGAAAAACAATTATAGAGGCTATTATATGGGAATAAAGGTCTGGGATGAGTATTTAAAACAGGGAATGTTTCCATACACGCCAGCCGCAAACGATATTCTTGCGCTTAACAGATCACTTAAGGACATCCTCAGAGAGGGACCTGAATCAGTTTACAGGAGACATCTGGCATCCAAAGAAGCAACAATCGAGGGGATCAAAGCCATGGGCTTGAAACTTTTCGTTAAAGATCAAGCGTTTTCAGCTCCTACCGTAACCGCAGTTTATTCTCCGGTAAGTCCCGAAAAGATAATCGATTTTGCATGGGAAAAACTTGGCGTTATGCTGGCGGGTTCATGGGGCCCATTAAAGGGCAAGGTAATAAGGATAGGCCATATGGGTTACACAGCTCAGAGAAGGTTTGTTGCGGAAGGAATAGCAGCTCTGGGAGCTGCCCTAAATCATAACGGCATTCCTGCGGATACAGTAAACGCGCTGAAAAAAGTAAATGAAGTGTTTGACAGGTACAACCTTTAATTTCTTTAAAACCTTTTATTGCTGATTAAAAATGGATTGACATTAACTTATAAGAAGTTCAGCTTCCGAGCATAACGCTCCTCAGAACAGAAGGGCTTGGCACAGTTATTCCTGCATATGAAAGTTGTTTTTCCAGTATACTTATATCCACGTCGTGATGATATGTGTAATGTTTAAGCGTTCTTTCGACAAGACCATAAGGTAAATCAAGCAGAGCCGAGTAAGAGAATGCAAACCCGCTCCTGTTCTTTTCGTAGATGTTTATGCTTTCGAAGAAATATTTCCTGAATGATTCAACGACTGACTCTTTTAACGAGGAATGCGCTGAAAGGGTGCAGCAGTAATGTTCTATTTCGCTGTAGCTGAAAGTTTCCTTTTTACCTTCAGATCTTAAAATGGTTGCAAAAGGTTCCCACACGGTAATGGCATCAGCTTTCCCGTTCAGGTATTCGTTTAAAGCTTTCATTGGATCATCAAAATAATCGACAGACGAAGGATCCCTTATTAGAGAGCTGTTGACAGCGGTCCTCAGTATCATTTCCATTGTAGAAAGCCTGCTGCTCAGGGTTCTTGGCTTTCTGTCGGTTGCTGTGCTGAATAGGTATCCTCCTCCAGATCCAGCAGGGGCTATTATCTTAACCGGAAAACCTGCGTATGCAAAGAATATCTGGGATATTGCCGGCGAGATGCCAAAATCAAGTTTTCCCATCACAAGGTCCTTCATTACTTCAACCCCACTTTCATATATCCTAACTTCTAGCTCATACCCTTTATCTTTAATTATTTTTCTTAACGGTATTATGTACCCGTATTCCGATGACCTTATTATCCCTATTTTAAGCAGGTTTCTCGATTCCCTTATGTATGAATTAAGCGAAACAACATAATTCTTCCCTATCCTCTCTCTTCTTATTATGTTTCTTTCTTCAAGGTCCTTGAGCACTTCGGACACCCTGCTCTTTGAAACGTCAAGCGCTCTGTATATGCTGCTCTGAAGAGCCTCTCCATTCTCAAGCAGCCTAATAATCTTTTCCTCTATATCTTTTTTCATCCGAACAAAAGTTCGTAAAGGTTAAATATTAATTTTTCCGAACTTATGTTCGGAATGGAAACCTACGGAGTTGAGCAGATTCCTGCTGGAATGAGACACGGAAGGCCATTTTATCAGTTCACGCTCTGGTTTTCTAGCAACCTTACTGTAGCAGATTATGCCCTTGGGTCAATACTTATAACGCTCGGAATTTCATGGTTCTGGATATGGGTTGCTGTTTTGCTTGGTAACCTGATCGGAGCTTTTCTTGTTGGCTACCTTGCATCAGAAGGGCCACGCTTTGGCCTTCCCCAGATGATGGTATCAAAAAGGGTCTTTGGCAACATCGGGAACATACCTTTTTCACTTGCACAGTGGATAAGTACGCTGGGCTGGTTCTCGGTAAACGCGATAATCTCAGGTTATGTGCTTTACTATGCTTATCCGGTTTTACCGCTTACTGTGTATATAATTGTCTCAGCTTTCTCACAGATAGTTATAGCTATATTCGGGTATGATATAATACACAGATCTGAATTTTTACTATCATATGTATTAGGAGCTTTCTTTGCTTTAACCTTAATTCTGGCGATAATGTCCAAGCCGGTACTGCCCGTTAACGTTCCTTTCAGTCCAACAGGCTTCGCAATAGCCCTTGCAACAGTATTCAGCTACATAATGTCCTGGGCGCCTTACGCTAGCGATTACAGCAGGTACCTTCCCGAAACTACCAGCAGGATAAAGGTTTTGTTGTACGCGATGCTCGGAGGTGCTGTAGCATCTATCTGGATGGAAGCAGTGGGCATGTTAACAGGGCTGGCTACGGGCAACTACAGCGGTCTGCCTACTGTGCTGCTTAGTTTTATGAACAGGTACGGAATTCTTTCTCTTGCGGTTTCAGTGATGATGATATTTCTGGGGGCACTTTCAGCAAACGTCTTAAACCTTTACTCAAATTCACTAGCACTTTTAACCCTCTACGAGAAAGCTAAGAGACACTGGGGGTTAATACTAGGCGCTATAGTTGGTACAGCGCTCGCAATTGTCGGGGGAATCAACTTTGTTGGTTATTTTGAAGACTTCCTTTATTTTCTTGATTATTGGATAACTCCATGGATAGGCGTTATGATCGGGGCAATTTTAAACAATGACTTTACAGCAAAAAAAGCCAACATACGTTTGCTAACGGCTTATTTCTTTTCTCTTTTGGTTTCAGTGCCTTTTATGAACCTTCAGGCAGCAACATCCGACATGATAAACTTTGTAGGGCCTTTCGCTATAGCTCTTGGGGGAGCTGATGTGAGCTACTTCGTCTCATTTATCTTAGGTCTCGTTTTCGTCCTTGTTTTTAAAAAGTAAACTTTTTTATTCCGTAATTTTTTAATTTTTAAACTTTTTAAATAACTAAATATTATTAAAAAAATTATACGACTGGAGTTTCAATTGAAAAATTAACTGCTTAAGGCTGGTTCCACTTATTGAAGGATCATACAGCGTGGATAAAACTTCTTTAGCGCTCAAGACCTGTTCTTTAAAAGACAAACGCGCTTATATTTCAAAAGCTGAACCTGAAAGATCATTAAGGGAAAAGATTAAAGTTGTTGTTTCTGAATACGGTAAACTACCCAGCCCTCACCAGTAGATCAAAACTTTTGTCTGATTTATGATTGATTTGCCAACTTAACAAGTTTTATGAGCGGCTTTTCTTTAAAACCACTTTAAACTGTCAAGAAGGTTAATCAAGTATGCTGATTTTCCAAATCCCTTAAATTTAATAGTTAATTGCAAAAGACGCGGTTATATACTGATAAGCCAATCCCCTTTTTTGTTGTTCCCTTAACTCTAGACTTTATGATCACAATACATCATGACAGTCCATGGCAACTATGAAAGGTTTTTGAACGCGCCAGAATTTTTCATTTTTATGCCCATAAATTATCATGCCCCTGCTGCTTCATGTTGTTCCTTATAGTCTGTCTGCACAGTTTCAAAAAAAATATCCATAGATTTTTCCAAAGCTTCATTAATGTACAATGCGCTTTTATTAGATCGCAGGATTGTTTATGTCCATAAACGGCAAAACGCCATCCTGCACTAAAAAAGTTTTGATCTACTGTAACGGACGGCGTCTCTGGTGCTAAAAGATGAAACCCAGGGTTAATTACAGCAGGAACAGCCTGGTTGAGCTAGCAAACGAGATCGGTCTAAAAGACGTTTGATGTAAGTCCCGGCTTTTACTGTTTTTTATGAAGCTTCTGCTTACATATTTTGGAAATGGTTTAAAAATAATTTATTAAAAAATTTTAAAAACCGTTATATTACATGCTTTCTTTATTAAAAATATGGAGTACATAAACTTAGGAAAAAGTGGGTTAAAAGTTTCAAAAATAGGAATAGGAACCTGGCAGGCGAGCGGGGACGCATGGGGTCAAGACGTTATGGATGATAACATAATCAAGGCAATAAAAAGGTCATATGAGCTGGGAGTAAACCTTGTTGACACAGCTGAAATATATGGCAATGGACATTCAGAAACAGTTGTAGGGAAGGCTTTAAAAGATATAGGGAGGGAAAACATGGTCGTGGCCACAAAAGTTGCGGGAGCTCATCTCAGGCACGATGAACTTTTAAAATCAGCTGAGTTAAGCATGAAGAGGTTAGGCATAAGCTACATAGACCTGTATCAGATACACTGGCCTGATCCGTGGGAACAGATACCGCTAAGAGAAACAATGAAAGCTATGGAGGAGCTTTACGTGCAGGGTAAAATAAGGGCCATAGGAGTTAGCAATTTTGCAGTAAGAGATCTTGAAGAAGCAAGGTCTTACCTTTCAAAGACAGATATAGTTTCAAATCAGGTTCGTTATAACATGCTCCAAAGAGAGATAGAAGAAGAGGTAATGCCATACTGCAGGAAGAACGGTATAATCATAATCGCTTGGAGCCCCCTTGCTCAAGGTGCCCTGAGCGGAAAGTATAGCACAGAAAACGTACCGAGGGACAGAATAAGGAGCGGAAACGAAGTATTCAAACCTGTAAACATGAAACAAATAGAACGTCTCCTAAAAGTTTTAAGAGAAATAGCACAAAGAAAGAAAAAGACTGTGTCCCAGGTTGCACTGAACTGGGTTATATCTCACGAAGGCGTGATTGCAATACCCGGAGCGAAAACTCCCGAACAGGCTGAAGAGAATGCAGGAGCTGCCGATTGGAAGCTTTCGGATGAAGAGCTTAAACTCATTGAAAATGAACTTTCAAAGATAGACATAGATTATATCTGACCTCCTCACCGCCCTGAAGGACGATGGCTCCGAGGTCAAGAAGGTTACACCCCTTTAACGGGTGCTATTGAGCTGCATAAAAAAGAGCGAACATAAAACCTTTATTATCGGTTCTGGCCTAATGACTTTATCTCTGCCACAAGCGGCGAAGCTTTTAGATATCTAAGGAGATTTTTTGCTTTTTAACGATAAAATGTACATTTGGACATCTAAATGTTTATTTTTAAGAAAATCTAATTTATAAACGATGAAGGTTGCCTTTATAACCGGCGCTCTTGGTCAGGACGGTGTGCTTATTTCTGAGCTTTTAAGGAATAAAGGGTACAGGGTTATTGGCTTTATAAGGGAAAACCCGGGAAGGTACAGCATAGCAAACTCATATTTTGAAAATTTTAGCTCATTTTTTGAAGGCGATGTTCTTAACTATGAAGATATTGAAGCTGCTCTTAAGAGCTACGAACCAGATGAAATTTATCATCTTGCTGCTCAGACGCATGTTCTGGAAAGTTTCAGGAACCCGGCATATACGCTGCAGGTAAATGTACTGGGAACTGAAAACCTGTTAAGGGCTGTAAGAAGTCTTAACCTGAACAGCAAAATATTCTTCGCATCCTCCGCTGAAATATTCGGGAGCCCAGAAAAAGCGCCTCAGAACGAGCAGACATCCTTTAACCCGCTTTCACCTTTTGCAGTTTCAAAACTTGCCGCTATGCAGCTTTGCTCTATCTACAGAAAGGCATATGGCATGTTTATATCAAATGGCATACTTTTTGACCATACAAGCGAAGTGAGGGGCGAAGATAACCTTACTCAGAGGGTTGCAGTATGGGCTGCAAAGATGATGCTTGGCAGCTACGAGGACCTCAGCGTGGGTAATCTGAATGCGAGAAGGGATTGGGGTTATGCTAAGGACTTTGTAAATGCAATGTGGCTTATGCTTCAACAGGATAAACCGGACGATTTCGTCATAGGCACGGGAGAACAGCATACAGTCAGAGAGCTGATAGAGATGGCTACAGAAACGGCTGGCGCACAGATATCATGGGCAGGCTCTGGGAAGGAGGAAAGAGGCTCAGTTATGTACAAAGGCAAAACTGTTTCCAGAGTTTATATTGATCCTGTTTGGGTTAGACCCATAGAATCAGAAAACTATGTGGCAGATTATAAAAAAGCAAAAAACGTGCTGGGCTGGGAACCCACGCTCAGGCTAAAAGAAATAATAAGATTGATGATAAACACAAAATACTACTCACTGTCGTTAAGGAAGAATGTTTCAAAGTAATTAGGCCTACATAGTTCATAAAACGGTAAACTAGTAATATGTGAGCAGGATTAAGAATATTAGGAAATCAGTTGACATAAAACATATGTACGTTGGATTGGATCTTCATAAGGCAACGATAAATGCAACTGTAATGGATGAAAATGGCACTGTGCTAAATGAAGTAAAAATAAAGTCTGAACCAGATAGCCTAAGGAACTTTTCAGACTCAATACCGTTTGGATCGGACATAGTAATAGAGAGCTCTTCAACATGGTACTGGGCATATAGGATATTATCTGAAAGGCACGACGTTACCTTATCAAACCCGCTAAAGACTAAGGCAATAGCTGAATCAAAGGTAAAGACGGATAAGGTAGATTCTTTTACGCTTGCAAACCTGCTAAGGGGAGGATATATAGCTGAAAGCTACATACCTCCTATGGAATTGATGCAGCTAAGGGAGATGGTCAGGTACAGGGCAAGCCTTGTCAGAGTTAGGTCAATAATAAAGAACAGAATACATGCTCATTTGCTGATGTACAACATAAAGATCAATGCATCTCCTTTCACAAAAGAATTCATTAAAACGTTAAGGGAGCTGAATGATTACAAGATAAACGGCTACTTAAACGTCCTTGAAGTTTTAAACAAGGAAATAGATGAAATATCAAACAAAATAAAGGAGATTGCAAATGACAATGAAGATGCAAAGCTTTTGATGAGCATTCCAGGAATATCGTTCTACTCTGCGCTTTTCATACTTAGCGAAATAGGGGACATTAACAGGTTTCCAGACTCAGGACATTTGGTTTCGTACGCAGGCCTAGCTCCATCAACTCGCTCATCAGGGAATAAAGTGTACCATGGACCGATAACAAAGCAAGGAAGCAGTTACTTAAGGTGGATACTAACTCAAGTTACGTGGGCAAACATAAGGAAAGAGCCTAACGGAACAGTTGGCAACTTCTTACCCCAAGAAGAAAAAGGGAAGCGTTAAAGCAAGTTC
>JAWDMM010000054.1:0-8712 GCA_046536595.1 Nitrososphaeria archaeon
CATGGACTTTGGCTTCTTTTCTATTTCGTTTAAAAGGCTTTCAACTTTCTTCTTTACATTTTCTTTTTTGTCTTCGCTCAGGCTCAGAGAGCTAACGTAATCCAGAACCTTTTTCAGGTTGCCGGTAAAGGTTCTGTAAACCCCCCAGTCCTCCGAAGTCAGCTTCGTTATATAATCTGGCTCTATGTTTTCACATGGTTCTTTCCCGAATTCATGGTCAAGGAATATTGCAACGATGTCTTTAAGGTCCTTTTCGTTTATCTTTACAATCTGAAGCTTTGTAAAAAGGAGGTCTGTAACCGGAAGCGTGTTCCTGCACAGGTTTATCCTGTCCTTAAAGTCAAACTTGTGCGCCATCTCAAACCTGTCAAGAAAAACGTCTACCCTTCTCATGTTTTCCAGGTCGTTGAATATCAGCCTCTTGAAGCCGTAAAGCGCGTTGAACCTTTCTCTTGGTTTATACCCGAGGTCCTTAAAGAGGGCTGAGATCTCCCTTGATTGTTTGCTGAACCCTATAACGTCTATGTCGCCGTAATCCCTTGAAAGAGGCCCTTCTTTTACAGAGGGACAGGTGTACCATATCGCTAGCCCTCCAAGGAGCTTAAGGCTTATCTTTCTCCTTTCAGCCTCCCTCAGTATCCTTTCTGCCTCTTCCTTTACGTCCTTCAGCGGCACCTTCTTCACCCCGTTGTGAGCATGTAGCTCTTCAGCCTGCCGTCTTCAAGGTTTATCACTGCGCCCCTCAGGATTCCGTAGGGATAATCGCTTCCCGGGTTGATTATCAGCGTTCTCCCCAGGTTTTTTGCACCCCGTGACTCGTGAACGTGACCGTGAAGCCCGAGCATCGGCTGGTACTTTTCTATCATCTTCCTTACAGCTACGCTTCCTACAGGTACCATAACAACTGTGCCCGGAAGGGCAACAGGCCTGAGGTTTTCGTCAACCTTTGGAGCCATATCAAGCCCTGTGTTGTAAGGTGGAGGATGTATGTTGAATATCGCTTTTTCCATGTTCTTTACACGTGAAGCCATATCCTCTATCTTCTTTTCGAGCTCTTCTTCCGGTATGTCCCTGGGGGCATGCCATGGCGTAACGTTTGCGTATCCGGTGCTTATCATTTCATAACCGTCCAGCTCCAAGACCTTTCCTTCAGGGTGGATTACAAAGCCTGAAGAATCGAGCACAGTGTCAAGCTCCAGGGCGTCGTCGTTTCCAGCGTTCATTATGACCTTTACTCCAGAGTTCGAAAGCTTCTCTTCTGCCAGCTTTATCCAGCTTTCGAGCCTTTCCTTCATGAGCTTTAGAAAGACTTCATCGAGCTTCTTTTTATCTGCTGAAAGCTCCTCATACTCTTTCTGCGAAACTTTGAGCGGATAATAGCCCGAATCTGATATTTCTTTTATGAGGTTCTCTTCCTGATCCCTGTTCTTTATGACCACCTTCTGACCCATGTAATCAGCGTACTCTATACCTTCATCAGTTATTATGGGCACTATAGCTTTTCCTGTAAGATCGCCCCCTATTATGATTAGGTTTGCTCCGTAAACTTTTGGTGTATTGAGGAACTTCCTGAAGCATTTATCGCTACCGTGAAGATCAGTTGCAAAAAACAGCCTTAACCTGCTCATGCTTTGCGTATAAATGATATAAAGCTGGATATAAGCGTTTAAATTTTTCTCGCAAAAATATTTTTAAAAAACAAAATTTATTTTATCATAACTGTCAAAACCTGCAGCAGGCCGGCTTATCATTTTTTAAAACGCTCAAAAAATGCTCAAAAGCATTCGATAAAAACTACAGGTTTAAAGACGTTATAACGAAAAGTTTAAATCATGCCAACCATTAATATAAACTACAAATGGCTGATAAAGCTGAGGGCGTTTTTCTGAGGAACTCTACAGGGCTTGTAAGAACGATATCCCCATGGAACATATTCCTGATAAACCTAGG
This sequence comes from Nitrososphaeria archaeon, assembly GCA_046536595.1. GTDB lineage: Archaea > Thermoproteota > Nitrososphaeria > Conexivisphaerales > UBA164 > CAYFFZ01. The sequence continues at coordinate 1,951 of JAWDMM010000054.1, forward strand.
AGAAATAGGCTTTGGAACAGGGCTCATAACGCTGAACGAGGCTGACAGCTTTTTGCCAAACGGAAATCCAGGAGGTTACGTGACGCTAGCAATTTTGCTGATGACGTTCGTTGTCCTCTTTGAAGCGTACATATATTACTTTATAGTTAAAAGCGTCGGAAGAACAGCCGGAGACTACGTCTGGGTGAGCAGAACTCTAGGCCCGGTGCTTGGAGGCCTTCTTATCTTTGGCTTTACGTTTACGGGATTTCCTTTCATAGCAATAGTGCTTAACTGGATGATAACGCTTTCTCTTGCCCCGTCAATTTCTACGATAGCGGTTGCAACCGGCTCTTCATCATTGCTTTCAATGACTTCCTTCATGATGTCCACGGGTTTCCTGATAGCTTTCTCCTTCATAATGCTGATCATACTCCTTCTGATAGACATATTTTACCCGAAGTACGGTTTTCTGATACTTGGAATAATAGTGCTGATAGCTCTTATAGGAACCTTCATGATGGTAATTCCGTATCTCGCGCTTGGAAGCGCGGGGAGCATAAGCTCCATAAACTCTTTCCTGAACTCTTATAATTCATCTTACAATTCAATAGCATCGCAGTACAAAGGCCCGGTTATTTCATGGCCAGCAATACTTCTTCTTCTGCCTTTCACAGCGTACGCGCTACCATGGATAAATAACGCCGCTGATTTTTCAGGAGAGCTCAAAAACCTCAAGAGGGCAGCGTGGATGGGAACCATTTTCGCGGCTTCTTTCAGCGGAATATTCCTGGCTCTGTTCCAGCAGATCTACTATAACATGCTAGGGTTTAACTTCGCCACCCAGGCAATGCTCTCCTGGCCTTCATCACTATCAGGCATGGGCGTTGTTCCGAACATGCTCACGGTAGCAACCATACTTTTCAGGAGCAATCCGGCTTACATATGGATAATGAACATAGCGTTCTCGTTCTGGTACCTGGCTTCAGTCCAGCAGACAATACTCTCAATATCAAGGTACGTTTTCGGAATGAGCTTCGACAGGCTCCTGCCTTCCTGGTTTGCGGCTGTAAGCGAAAGGTTCCACTCTCCTGTGAACTCTCTTGCCATAACCGGAATTCTGGGCGCCATAATGATAATAATAACGTCCTACACGAACTGGCTGTACCTGTACTCAACTACGGCTCTGGGAATGGTTTTCTTCGCGTTCGTCGGCATAACTGCGATAATCTACGGCATAAAGAGAAAGTCTGAAGCCGGATCTCACTCTCTGCCCCTGGTGATCTCAGGAATAATAGTGGCCATAGGATTCGCCTACCTTTCGTACCAGTTCCTGTTCCTGCCTTATTATGGCATAAACACGCTTTCATGGGGTCTCATGCTGTTCTTCTGGATAATGGGAGCCCTTCTGTACCCGATTTCAAAGTGGTACTACGGTAAGAAAGGGCTCGACGTAAGCATGATATTCAAGGAAATACCTCCAGAATAGGGCCCAAACAATCATTCTTATTTTTTATGCTTAATTCCAAAACGCAGGCTTTACATAATTTGCTTCAATTTACAACTTTAACTAAATTTTTTTGAAACCCAATGCCTGTAAATATATTTAAGGAACTTTTTATAATAAAAACTTAAGATGAACATATACGCCCCAACATCGCGGTTGGAGCTTCTCGGTTCATAATCGTGCCTTATTTGGGGCGCGATCATCCCCGAAAATTCCGTCGTTTTCCACAGTCAGAGCTATGTTTGGGCAAATATTCAAATTCTGTCAGTCCTGTAAATTTATTGCAGTTCGTAAGAAGCTATAATTTGTTGAAGTAAACTTTTGCCTAATTAACTTTCATAATGTTAAAAACTTCTCATGATTTTGTAACGTGCGATTCCCCGTTAATCTTTTCGAACGAGAAGACTGCGTTCACGCTTTCGTTCTCAAATATCTCTTTGTCGTGGGTTATTATGACAAGCTGCCTCACTGCCTGTCCCATGTTCCTGACCAGGTCGACAAAGGCCTTCTTCCTTTCTTCATCAAGGTAGTTCGTAGGTTCATCCATGATTATGAAGTCTATGTTGCCGGTGCTCAGGAGCTTTGCTATGGCAAACCTTATGGCAACAGCTATGGCGACCTTTTCCCCTCCGCTCATCGCGTTGATATCCTGAAAACCTGAGCTTGTGTAGCACTCTATGCCCACCTTTGATTCGCCCTCGCTGATCTTTATCTCAGAGATGCCAGTGCCAAAAAGCTGTATGTAATCTGTTGAGAATGCTGAAATGCTCCTGACGGCCCAGAACCTCATGCTCTTTGCGAGCTCGCCGTCCCTGTGAAATATTTCGTTTCTTATCCTTTCAAACCTTTCCACGTAAACTTTTGCCTTTTTCATGGCTTCGCGTACTGGTTCGAGCTGCCGCAGCCTTTCTTCAGCATTTGTAGCGCTCGTATTCTGAAACACGATTTCTGCTTTGATCTTATCAACCTTTTCCCTCAGCTCCCTGAGCCTGTTTTCAAGCTTTGCAAACTTTTCATCGCTGTACCCTTCTGTTTCATGCTTCAGGTTTTGTATTCTTTCGTGCAGTTCCCATGCATTTTCGTCTATCGATTCATCAGGCCCAGATACGCTTTTTTCGAGCTTAGACAGTTCCTCGCGCCACGCGCCTATCTGCTCTTCCGATGATACGCCCTTTGAAGATAGCCATGTATTTGCTTCTGTAAGGGCTCTGGAAAGCTCATTTCTGGTTTTTGTTAGCTCTTTCTTTCTGTTTTCAAGAGCGCTGTACTTTTTGCTGAGCTCGTCCAGAGCTTTTGACCTTTCTGTGTACTCTGCAAGCTCTTTCTCCTTATCAGAAAAGCGCTTCTTCAGCTTTTCTAAATTTTCAGATAGCATGGAGATCCTTTCGTTTATCCCCCTGTTTTCTATGACGGTCTTCTGGGCTTCGCTCACGGCCTTCAGCTTTTCCTTCGTCGCCTTTTCTTCGTTTTTAAGCTTTTTTAGCTGATCTACCACTCCATTTATCTCGTCAACGATGTGCTGCCTCCTCTTACTCAGATCTTCGCCCTCAACCCGTGAACCGCACACCGGACAGACGCCGCTGCTCTCAAGTTCCTGATAGTTTTTCAGAACCTCCTCAAGCCTTGCTTTTTTCTCCTCAAGCTCCTCAACCTGACCCCTGATTTTATCAAGAACATCTTCAACATCCTTTTCTGGTATGAGCAGAGCCTGGTCGACTGGCTTCAGAGAAGATCTGAGCTGTTCTATCTTCTTTTCGCTGCTTTTTATATCATCGTTGATATCCCTGATCTCCTTCTCAAGCTCTTTAGCCCTATAAAAAGCGCTGGATGCAGCCTCAAGCGCTTTTATAACGTTCTTCTCCTCTTTATCAAGGTTCTCCAGCTCTTTTTCGGCCTGCTCCAGCTTACGCTTCGCATCGCCTCTTATGAATGAAAGGTACTTTTCCGCAACGGGTATGTCTCTTTCGAGCTCGGCTTTTTTCTTTGTCAGCTCTGCCCTCTTCTCTGTGACGTACCTGGTGAACTGTCTTTCAAGGTTCCTAAGCTCATCAAACTTTGTCTTCAGCGCAACCATAATGCTGTGTTCGTTTTCAGCTTTATCCCTTTCAGCCTGTAAAGGTTCTAGCTCGTTTTGCAGCCTTTGAGCTTCAGCCATTGCCTTTTTTATCTGCTGTTTCAGGTTCTCAGTATCGCTTTCCAGCTGAGACAGGCTGTCAACGCCGTAACCGTACCTCTCGGCAAAGGTTTTCTTAAAAAGATCTATGGCCGTGCCCATTTTTTCAAATGCGTTGCCCAGGACTTCGATGCCAACCACGCTGTTTATCAGCTCTTTAAAATCCTTTGGAGTAAAGTTGATTATTCTGTCAAGCTCGCCCTGCTGTATTATTGCCACAACCTTCATCTTATCGTAATCAAGCCCGAGTATTCTGGCAACCGTGTTTTCAACGGATTCACCGTACTGCTTCCTTTCTCCTGCGACAACGATCCCTTTTTCATCCCTTATAACTGCTCCAGCAAGCCTGCCGTTTTTGTCGAACTTCCTCTCAACTGTGTACCTCCTTCCGTTGACCGAAAAAATGACCCTTGTATAGCCCCCCGATGAGCCCCGGAAAACTATATTTATGTTGTTATCCCTGGTGTGCTTTCCATAAAGGGCGTAAGTCAGCGCATCAACGACCGATGACTTTCCTGATCCGTTGTTCCCGACAAATACGTTGACGCCGTCCTCGAGCTCTATGCTTGTGTTCCTGTGCGAAAGGAAGTTGAACAGGTCTATCTTCTCTATCATCCGAGCTCACCCTTTTCAAAAGCTTCCCAGAGCCTGTTTGCCATTCCTTCAGCGTCATCCGCCAGGGGAAGGAGTTCCTCTATCGCAAAAACACCATCCTTTCCCAGTATCCTTTCAGCCTGTTTAAGCATCTCTGTCTTCAGGTCGGAAGGCTTTTCTCCCAGCAGCCCTTTAGTTTCTTCTTCCTCAAACTTTACCTGAAGCAGAAAAGAAGCCTCGTTCACCGGCCTTAGTGCAGAGCTCACCGTTGTCCTGCTTATGTTATTCCCGCTAACGACCACAGTTACAATGGGCTTCTTCCTCAGCCCGGATATTTCTTTCAGTATTCTTTCAATGTGCTTCTGAAGCTCATCGTATTTTATTTCAAACTTGAAACTTTTTCTTGCAGTCTCAAGGTTCACCCTCTCTACCCTTGTTTCGTCACCGCTCAGATCTACAACGTTAAACCCCGCTGAAGCTTCAGTGGATCCTGCGTAGCTTACAGGTCCTCTGAGATCAGCGAACTTTTTTATCCCTGGTTCATGAATGTGACCCATCGCGTAGTAATCAAACCAGACTGGAAGGTCAGAGGTCTGTATTTCACCTGCATACTTGTTGAACTCTGTCAGCCCCTGATGAAGAACAAGCACGTTCTTCCCAGGGTTCTGCTTAAGTTCCGAAAGCTTTTTCCTGAGCAGGTCTATTTCGCTCCTTCTGTGTTTGCTGAACCCGATAAAGTTTATCCCTTCTATTTCATGCGGCACTCCGTCTCCCACATAAGTTGCAAAGCCCATTTCTCCAAGGAGAAGAGGGTAAGGGACATCCTTCATCCTGCTTATGTCGTGTTCTCCAAGGACAAAGAGCATCCTGGAGCCTGCGTCCTCGAGCTTTTTTAACCCCGCATAGAGGTTCTTTACAGCAAGACCAGGAGGCTTGGGAGAGTCAAATACGTCTCCGGAGTGAACCACTATCTTTATGTGGTCCTTTATTGTTATCTCTATAGCTTCGTTGAAGACGTCATAAAAGTCGTCAGACCTTTCCTTCAGGCCGTACGGCATCGCCCCAAGGTGGGTGTCTGAAATGTGCGCTATGGTCAATGCAGGATCAGCTCGTCGGTGTGCTCTTCAGCAACTCCGGACATCTCTTTCTTCCTTGCCCACTCCTCTGTGGCCTTGTAGTCAGAACCGACAAGCTTTTCTTCAACCATGTCTATCTTTGCGACTGTCGGAAGCTTTACCCACTGACCGAGCAGTATCGCTTCTCCGCTGTTGAGAGACGGGAGCCCGGCCGCTACCTCTTCAGAAACGAGCTCAGATGACTCCACGATGTAGCTCTGATCCCTGGGCTGTGATATCCTGAATACTGCAAGGGAACCCATCTGGCTGAGGACGTCCTGGCTCAGCCTGCTTGGTCTCTGAGAAGCAACTATTAGCCCGACCCCGAACTTCCTTCCTTCCCTTGCAACCTTTGATATTATTTCGTGAGCGTCGCTCTCCTCCCCTTCAGGCAGAAAAGCGTGGGCCTCTTCTACAGCAAGTATTACTGGCGTGTCGAACAGTATTTTTTCGGTTTCGTTGCGCCTGTAAGCTTTCCTCTGATCAAGTATCTCTCTTGCATAATAAGATATTATCAGGCTTGACTGGGCTTCGTTCAGATCGAGCATGTCTATTACGTTTACCCTGTTTGGCTTTACCATGTTTATCGGATCGCCTATTTCTGTATCAAGAATTTTTCCCATCCTTCTCCTTGCTCTCTCGATTATCTCAATGACCCTTGCAGCAAGCCCCACGTCATCGTTTTGAATATTTGTTTCAAGATCTTTCCAGAAATCTCCAGAACTTCTAACTTCTGGGGTAAGAGCCCTTGCAAGGGTCTCCCTCTGCTTTGAAGCATTACGCCTTATCTCGATAACGTCAGCCAGCTCATCCGGATCTAGGATTCTCGGGTTTATCTTTGCCCTTACCTTAACAGCGCCTATAAGCGAAGAATACTCACCGTGATAGTCAAATATCAGCATCGTTCCTCCCAGCTTCATAACCTCCTTCGCTATCAGCGCCAGGAGGTTTGACTTTCCGCTCCCAGTTGCGCCGAGTATCGCCAAATGCCTTGAAGCAACAGCATCTATGTTCACTCCAACCCTCACTGAGGGCTTTCTGAGCAGCGAGCCTATCTGAATGCCGTAGCTGAACACTGCTTTAAGCAGATCTTCTGGAGCTTCTTCAACAGAAGTGCCCGGTTCAGGCGGAAGAGATGGCATTTCAGGCTTGCCTTTTTTCAGGGAATCAACCAGGCCAACAACCCTTACCAGCGAAGTATAGCTCCTGTCCCTTGCGTTAGATGAAGCAAATTTTTCAGCTTCGCTTGCAGTTATGTAGTCTCTTGCCTTCTCCATTATCGCGCTCGTTATGATGCTCTCCTCTACCATGCCAAGGACGTCTCCGTCCCCTGTGTGGGCCACAAAGTATTCCCCGAGCCTTGCAGGTCTCTCCGAAATTATGCTGAACCTGTC
>JAWDMM010000055.1:0-8374 GCA_046536595.1 Nitrososphaeria archaeon
GCGCAAGATTCCGTACCTTTACTTCTTGGATGGAGCTGTAGTAGGTTTCATTGTAATGATAGCATATAATTTCTGGTACCAAGGGTTCTGGGCAACCTTCGTTGAAGGATACCTGTATACGTTGCATTACGTACTCTTTCAGACTTTAACAAACGGAATAGGCGGCATAATAGTAGGTATAATACTTGCGCCCTTAGTTTATTACATAAAGAAAGTCATAGTCGGCGGTATCTAAAAAAATATTTATTAATAACTATAAACTATTTTTTAGGTGCTGAGTTAGTAATGAAAGCAGTTGAAATTAAAAACTTAAGTGTTTCGTATGGTTTAGAATCAGAACCCGCGCTTGATGGTGTTAACCTAGAAATAGAAGAGGGGGAGTTTGTGCTTCTCGTTGGAAGAACAGGCTCAGGAAAATCAACGCTGCTTAACGCTATAAACGGTGTTATACCGCATGTAATCCAAGCAAATGTAGAGGGTTCTATAAAAGTGTTCGGCGTTAACACTCAAGAAGCAGAGCTGAAAGAAATAACAAAGTATGTTGGCACTGTTTATCAGGTGCCAGAAGACCAGATTTTTGCTCTTATAGTTGAAGATGATGTAGCTTTTGGTCCTGAAAATATGGCTGTTCCCCCTGAAGAGATAGCTCGAAGGGTGGAATGGGCGCTTAAAGAAGTTAACCTGTGGGAGCAGAGGAAAGCGCCAACTTTCTTGCTTTCAGGAGGCCAAAAGCAGAGACTTGTTATAGCCGGTGCGCTTGCAATGAGACCAAAGCTTCTGATCCTTGATGAACCTACAAGCATGCTCGATTCGCTTGGCACGGAAGAAGTTTTTAACACGTTAAAAAGGTTGAGGGACGAATACGGGATAACAATAATAATGGCTGAACACAAAGTAGAAAGGGTTCTTGGGCTAGTTGACAGGCTTGTCCTAATACACAACAAAAAAATTGCTGTGGATGCTCCAATAAGAGAAGCGCTCATGAGCAACATTGAGTCTTATGGTATCGAAGAGCCTCAGATAGCTGCGATACATAAGATGGTGAACCCGACAGCTAAGATAGCGCCATTAAACGTTGATGAATTTATAACCATGAACAAACCTGTGGTTGATGAGCTTTGGGATAAAAACCTGCCTTTTATAGACCCTGACACTTTACTTTCTAATGAGACAGAAAACGTAATAGAGTTTAACGATGTATGGTTTAAGTATGAAAGAAGTAAAGAATTTACTTTAAGGGGGATAAACTTTACCGTTAAAAGAGGAGAAATTGCATCGATAATGGGCCCCAACGGATCTGGGAAGACAACGGCATTAAGAATAATAGCTGGTTTACAGAAGCCTACGAAAGGCAATGTTATACTTAACGGTGCTGATGTAGCAAAGTTAAATATGGCAAAAATAGCGAAGATTGTGGGATATGTCTTTCAGGATCCTGATCAGATGATACTTAACACAACTGTTATGAGCGAAGTGACTTTTTCGCCTAGGTTAAGAGGGGAAAGCAAAGAAGAGGCTGAAAAAAAAGCAGAAGAGCTGCTTAGGATGTTCAGTCTTTATTCCTATAAAGACACAAGCCCGCATATGCTAAGCGTAGGGCAGAGAAGGCTCCTAACTCTTTGCAGCGTTTTGATTAATAACCCAGCAATACTGTTGCTAGATGAGCCTACAAGAGGGTTGGACAAGCAAACTGGAGAAGAGATCTTATCGTACATAAAGGATCTTAATAAAAATTATAAAATAACGGTGATAATGGTCTCCCATAACGAAAAGCAAGCGGCTGACTATAGCAACAAGGCCATTGTCTTTTATGATGGAAAAGTTGCCTATGAAGGAACACCCCGTGATGCCTTTATTAGAGCTTCAGAGCACAAAGAGTGGTCAGTAGTCCCACCTCAGGTATTTCAGCTGACCTACAAGCTAAGGATAAAACCCCCTGCGGTAAAGCTTAACGAGATTTCATTACTATTTGAAAGTACTGGAATAGTAAAGAAAGAGGATGGAAAAAGCGCAGTAGGTGAGTAAGATGAACAAAGATATTTTTACTTTAGCGGCGGTAGTAGCTATACTGCTAATAATAAGCGGCGTAATATACCAGAACTATGTCACAACGCCTGAAGTATATGTAAAAGGTATAAACCTGATAGTCTACCAACCTCCAGGCGCAGGCGCAGTGATAGTTGGTCGCGTTTTGCAACCGAGCTCAACGTTCGCTATAAAGGCTGACAGCTTTTTTGATTACGAACTCAACATAACGAATGAAGGCAAGGTTCCTATTTATGTACAGTCCGTTACGACCAACACAACAGGGTTTGCAATACCTACAACGTACCTTTCAGAATCTTTACCTTTAGAAGTTAGTCCAGGGCAGTCAAAAACTCTGTACGTAACTGTCGCAACTCCGGCTGTATCATATTCTGGACCTGTTAACATAATAGTTAAGGTAACTACTTCAAGCTGAACGTATTTATATAAAAATTTAGATAACGACGCTAAAGCCAATTTAAGATCTGAATATGCTGTGTTGAATAATTCTTTTTTATCTTAACCAATAGGCTTTAATTGTTCATGCCATTAGCATTGCGTTCTTAGCATAGCTGACCATTGCATCGTATGCCCAAACTTTTTGCATAGCTTCCGCTAGCAAACCAATTACACTTCTTGCCCTAAGGTCTTCTCCGAACTTTCTCTTTATAGATGAGAATATCCCTTCTATAGCCCATCTCAGCCCATACTTAATCTTCTTTGCCCATTTTTTATAGCCTAGCTTCATGTACTTCCTAACTTCCTGTCTTCTCCTCCTGCTTCCCCTACAACGATAAGTTGTAGCGTTCTTCCTTATCTTTATAGCTGATTCTGCATCGCCAATTACATTGAATATTTCATTAGTGTCGTATGCACCATCTCCGTAGAACTTCTTCAACTTAATCCCGTTCTCTTTTAACAGCTTTATGTGCTTCGCAGCTACCTTTGGCTCGGATACTTCGCCTATCTTAGCGTCAACAGCGATCAGCTTCTTTGAATTTATATCCGCAGTTATTATTACCTTAACGTACTTTCTCCTTAAATTTCCATACACATAAGTCCTGTACTCGCCAGCGTTGCCAGTCTTAAACCCAGTGCCGTCTGAGCCAGCTTCAACTTCGTAAGTTGGTAGCTTTATTTCAGGCCTCATATCGTGTACTCTTTGCCATATGGTTGTGTAATCATCATGGTAAGGTATCAAGCATAACTTTTCCAGTGACCTTGCTATACCCTCAAGTCCCCTGTAATCAACCCACTGATGCCATACAGCCTGGATTTTAATGAAAGATTCAGGAAATTCATAAGGCCTACCTTTCTTGCCCTCATTCATCTTATCCAATTCTTCATACCAGTTGTCAAACATATCTATCGGCAGCAAAAACTCACCCCTCACTACAAGCTCTTCATTGTAAATTTTCCAGTTCCTTTTGTCGATAAACTTATTACCCCATCTTTTGTTATTATTATTGCGGCTGTCTTTTGTGGACATACTTAAGGAATTGACAGCCGCGCTATAAATAATTATTCAACACAGCACCCCACTAGAAGAGGCGAGGCTTTCGTTCGTTTTGTAAAAGCCTTAATATAGATGAAGACAGGGTTGTGGAGAAAGCTGTTAAGCGCGGCAAAGAACTTTTGAAGAAAATTGGCTAAAAACCTAAACAACCTTTCTGCAGTATGTAAGAAAAGCTGTGTGTCCAACCACAAAGTTCTGCGGCCTTGTCCTGTTTTCTGCCACTTGTAACCTTCTTACAAATATTTCAACCGTCTCTTCAGGAAAAAACCTTTTTTCCATGCTGGAATAAAGCTTTTCAAGCTGATTATATGTAGGAAGAAGGAAAGCCGCAATGGAACCGGGTTTAAGCGATCTCCAGACGACTTCAACCAACTCCCAAGGATCCCCTAAATCTACGAACGCGGCATCATAATAATTTTCCTTTATTTCAGGCGTGAATATTTTAAATTCAACAAAGTCAGCAAGTCCCAAACTTGATATGTTTTCTTTTGCAACCTTTATGTACTCTTCGTTAACGTCAAAAGTATGGACCTTTCCTTCAGGTCTTACAAAGTTTGCAATGTACGCAGTCATGGCTCCGCTTCCTGTTCCCAGTTCTAGAACAAAGCTACCGGGTTTTATATTTAATTTAAGAAGCGTATAAGCAGCATCCTTAGGATAAACAATCTGAGTTTCTCTCTCAAACTTCATTATATAGTCTATCAGAGTTGGTTTGAACACATAGTAAAGTCCATCCTGTGTCCTGCAGCCGTATTCCTTTCCTATTAACTCTGTAAGGTCTAGCGTTGAAAGATGGGTCTGGAACTTCTTATCCTTTTTTACCTTAACAAGCCAGCTTTTGTTTTTGTGCACTAGCAGAACGTAATCGCCTTCAGATATTTTTCCTTCTTCAAGCATATGTAATAAAAAATCAGACAAGATATAAGGTTTCTGAAAGGTCTGCTATATCCTTCGCCATTTCTATGATCCTTGATATGTTAAGGGCGATTTGCGGGCCTGCAGATTCAAGGGCTGAATATGCTTTCTTTGAAACCTGTTCTATGTCAGAGGGCTTTACCTTCTTATCACCAAGAAATGCCATTATTGAAATTTCCTTCAGCCTTTTTACAGCTTCGAGTTCCTCGCTACTGATCTTTCCCGCTATACTTGTGAGCTCGTCACCTATCGTTTCTATAAAATGGAGCACTAGCCGGTAATCAAGGAACTGCACAGGGCTGAGCATTAGCTTTTTTGCTATCGCTGAATCCGTAAGCCCTGTCCTCAGCATCCTGATAAGAAGAAAATACAACTTGTCAACTTCGGCATCCATAACCTTAACTTTATCCCTGTCAGAAATTGAATCGATCATGAAGCTTGTAATTCTATCCATCCTTTTTATTATTTCATAAAAATCGACCTGGTTTATATCAAGAGCGAAAGAAAAGACTGCTTCGTTTTTGTTTTCTGAAACAAGTATCAGTCCCATGAACTTTGACTCTATAAGATTCTTCAGATCCTCAAACAATTTTTTGTCACTGTACGATATTCTTAATTTCGTGTATCCGTTGATATAAGCGTATGATAATATCTTTTCTACGTATGAACTCTGAAATCCTTCTAAGTTTACATAAAAAGTTTTTTCTGATTCCTCCTTTTTTCTTGGTACGAGTATTAACTCACCAGTATACGATTCAAGAGCTTCCACGATGTCCCCCTCGTTGATGTTGTATTTTTCACACCAGGGTTTTGGCAGCGTTATAAATAGGGATGAATTGCCGATCTTAAGCACTTTTCTTAGGTATGTCATCATAACTAATTTGTAGCTCTTCCCTTTAATCGTTTTTAATACAGTAATAATGTTAAGTGAATTTCTCTAATTTTGAGCCTGAAATTTTCCATTGATGACTGTGTTGATTTATTTTTTGATAAACTTTTTGTAAATATTTTTTAAATTTAACTCAATATCTGATAATTTATAGAAAGTTTTTGATCAATTTTTTTATATTATCTTAATATTTTGTCATTTATTTAATATTTAATTTTATAGATACATTTAATTCTTATGTCCATAAACTTTCTTACAAATGTCAAATCAAAAAAATGAAAAATGGTCACATAGATTCATAATTGCTGCAGTAATTCAGAGCATATTCGCAGCTATCTGGACAATTCCAATTGTGCTACCATGGATAAAGCCTTCAGTAGCGATGGTCATGGCAGCAGGTAGCGCTGGGACATGGTTCACAGTGGGTTATATACTTTACATTATAGTCGGCGTACTCGGCAATGCGGCTATAGGCCTTATATATCAGCACTTTGAAACCGTTGAAGGCAAGGTAGTTAGCGGCATAACGAACGCTTTAGCATGGCTACAGCTTATACTTTTTAACTTAGGTGTAATGGCTGCAACATGGTCTTTAATGATTGCTGGATACTTTGGGGAAGCTGATCTCCTGCCACCGGCTGTAGGGGGAAAGGGTTTGACCGAAGGCCAAGTGCATGTTTTACTGCTTTCGCATTTTATAAATCCTGTAGGAGCTTTTGTAATAATCACAGTTCTAGGAGTTATCATAGGAGCTATTGCGTTTTTGAGCATATCTTTAAAAGACTGATTTTATTTTTTTAATTTAGATTGACCGTTTATAGGTTGTTTAGGTTAGCCTCTTTTTCCCATAGCTTAACAGCGTTAATCTGGACGTTGCTTATTGTAATTCCTTATCCGCCGTTCAACTATTTGTTACCTATAATTGAAAAAGGAGGACCTGGTATCTGGTTTTTGTTTGGATATTTAATCTACATTATAGCGGGTCCTGTAGGGTTCGGAACTGTTTCCGCGTTGATAAAAACCATAGAAATAGATGAAAACGCTCACATAAACGAAGCTTTAGCAAAGATCGGTTTCTACCTTTCATATGCTGGCGTGTTGCTAAGCAGCATCCTGTTAGCTTTAGCTGGCGCGCTGGGGGGTTATTACATGTATTTCGTAGCCGTTTCGCCGTCTATCTTATCATCAACCCTTTCTCAATTTATAATTCCAATAACTCTCACTACTGTTGTTGCTGTGCTTGGATACCTGATGATTCTGCTTTCGATGATGCTTGCAAAGCATGAACAATAAAGTCGAACCGGTTGCATATGTTTTATTAATGGTTTTTATCTTTACTATAGAGCCTTTTTCTGTTAATGCACAGAGTTATCAGCAAGCTGGGAGCTGGGCTGTAGGCGTCGTAGTGCATAACGGCTTTACGCTCAGCAACGGCCAAAAAGTTCTGTGGAAAAATGTTTATAACATAAGCGTTATGCTAAAGCTTCCTCTCATAAACAGGACTGATAAAACAGTAATGTGCGTAGAAAGCCTTATGGTTGGAAATGGCTCAATAATACAGGTTTCTGTATCTCTTTATCAAAACTCTACCTACTGGACGGTAAGTGGAATGTACATACTCAATCCCGAATCTTATCCCCAGGAGTACGTCATAGAGCAGCATTTTGGTAATATAGAAGCCGGGAGTTTGATTTTGATCTCTCTTATCAAAACAGATAAAGGCTGGACTTATAGCGTTACAGATTACAATAAGTCTAAGACACTAGAAGGGTTTTTGCCAGTTAAAGGGCAACCGGTAGACGGCGTTCAGTACGTCATGGCATTTGAATCTTATTCATACAATTCGTCGGTGTTTGAAAACATGGGAAAAGTCATTTTATATGGAATTTTTGCTAATGGATTTAAGATAGTTAAAGGGGCTGAAGTTTATACAACTTGGTCTGAAAGCCTGACACCGCTCTTTATAGTTGGTGGTCAAAACCCTCCTCCTTTTGTTGAAATCTATACCGAAAACGGATCCTATATAGTAACTTATTTAAGCTCCTGGACAGGGTACAGAGAAGGAGGTTCAGGCTATTACTATGTGCTTGCTTTCGGGTTAGCTATAGCTGCATTTATAAACGTTGTATATTTATCATTAGCTATAAAAAAGCTAAGAAAAAAACGTATCAAGCTTAAACAAAATCAGTTTTTAACCTTAGAGGGTTAAGGGGGCAAAAGTCCCCTTCCGTGAGCTGTAAATAGCCCCTTATAGAAATGTTTTTTAAAGCCTTCTACATTCGATCTTTACAGTCATAAACTGCCCGAAAGCCATGTAGACCTCGATCTAGGGAATACGCAATGTCCCAAAGAAGGCCAGCGCTCCGATCGAGTGAATTCAGAAGGGGCTCTCCTGTGCAACGCAGAGAGACTTCAGATTGTTGAGCCTCTATAAGTAGCATGATGGAGCATAAACTATTCTTCATGTAAAAGCAAGCGTGTCTATGAACAGAAAAGCCCTGACCGAAAGGTCAGGGTACCCATGTGAGCTGCTTATTAATTTATCGGCAATGCTTTTCCTGTGTTAGCGTTTCAATGATAATTGTGATGCTGTTTAGAACGATGTCATTTAGCATTTTTAGTAATGGCTTATAGAGTGAGCTAGCGTATCTCTGTCATTTCATGAGGGATATATCACTTACCCATTCGGGGCAATCCCCAGTGTCAAATCCCTCCGATACCTTGTTAACGGGTCAGCCCGCAATTAGTTCATCGAGGCCTTACCCCAACCCCAACCTTGCGGTCATGACCCATTAACTTTGATATGGCCTGTGCTCTTTAAGCACCCAGTAAATTATCCTAAGCATCTTTGCAGACGCAGCAACTATTGCTTTAGCGCTTCCCTTTTTCTTCTTTAGCTTAGAGTAGAAGTTGCCAACTGTTCCGTTAGGCTCTTTCCTTATGTTTGCCCACGTAACTTGAGTTAGTATCCACCTTAAGTAACTGCTTCCTTGCTTTGTTATCGGTCCATGGTACACTTTATTTCCTGA
>JAWDMM010000056.1:0-8326 GCA_046536595.1 Nitrososphaeria archaeon
GTAAGGAACAACCTGAAGCAACAGGACCCAGAGCGAGTTCTAAAGTACAATGAAGAAGTAATAAAGAAGATGAAGGAAATGGGGGCGTTCAGAAAGCCTGTAATCGTTGCCATGGACTGGCACGACATAATGTTCTATAGCTAAAAGCTGAAGGAGTAAAAGGGACTAATCATAAAAACGGCACTAACTGGGCTTATCCTTTCGTACCGGCTTTAAATGCACAATGGGCTGCCCAGCACTATCCAGACACGTTTGCGGTAACGCTTCTGCAGGAACTGAACAATACGTCTAGAACAGCAACGTATTCCAAGTTCTCTCCCTTAGGTGATGTAAACCCTTATACGGACAGCAGTGATCAGATATCTTATGTCAACACAAGCCAGGTTTACGTTATAGGGTCATATAACATGTTATTGAACTCTACTGGTGACAAGAACTATCTGCAGGAATACTTCTCCGAGAACAGCACTCAAAGGATTAACCAGCTTAACAGTGCGTATTCATTTTTTACAAACGGAGGTTCGATTCAGCTGGGTTTAAAATCCAGCAACCCTGTGGAGGTTGCTGTATCACAGCTTACGTTAATGGCAAAATCTGGGCTATATGACGGCGCACTCTATATAGAAACGTACGATCACAGCAGTCTTGATCAGACTTACACTATAAGGCTCATGTCAGACATGGGTCTAATTCATAACGTTGAGGGTATACAGTATAGGCTTAACGAAAAATATTTCGGCATGCTGAAGTTCAACGTTGAGCCATGGCAGATTGGGGCGTACTGGATGCTACCCTATGATTTGCTCGAAGCGTGGGGTGACACAATGCCATGGTGGCACTCGCTTTACAATGAACTAATCCTTGGCGCATTTACGTTGATAATTCTCCTGCTTCCATGGATACCTGGTTTAAGGGACATACCTGATCGTCTGAAGCTATACAAACTTTTCTGGAACAGATATACAATACCAGAAATGAGGCAAAAACGTCATGATTGAACCACGTAAAGAAGAGAAGCAAGCCCAGCCAGCTCTAAAATCATTAAAAGCATAAGCGGTATAGCTACAGAAGCGTTGTAAAAATGTGCAAAATAGTAAAAAATAAGAGTTGAAACAGCGCTCTGAAGCAGAAACGCAAACGAGAAAGCAAATAATGCCATGGTGAACCTTGACCTCTGCTTTATCGCTGTTCCAGCATAAAAAACGAAAACGACTGCCGCTATAAAAGTGCTCATTAGCGAAAGCACTATATTTATAGACCAGTATATTCCTATCATGTCCTCCTCCCCTTTTTAATTATTTTCTCGAAAAGTTCAAAGTTTTTCGTAAAAAGGTCGGTCAAAAAGTAAACCTTTCCATATTTTGGGCCTTCAGACTTTACTATACCATTTTCTTCTAATATGCTAAGGTGATGCATTACAGTTCTGTAGTTAACCCCGAGGTTCTGTGCAAGTTGATACGCATTCTGCGGAAAATCTTTAAGGCTTATCACTATCTTCACCCTCATGGCGCCTCCTTTTGAGCCAATAAATATCCACCAGAACATATGGGTCGTAGACTCAAACTCCAATCCTCACTTTTATGGTTCATCAACTTTATATTAATTTTACTTTTTTTAAAGCAGTTAATATAAAAAATAAAATTCAAAAAAATACCTTTAATGTCCATTCTAAGAGTACACCGGAGTGCTGTATCCCGGGGCTGCTGAGCTTATTGGTGCAGGTGCAACTTTCCAGGTCTCATGTACAAGCATCCAGCTTCCAGAGCTGAACTGGTAAGTCAGCGTGTCGTTGACGTTCAGCAGTATTGCATGTGGCGTTGGGTTTGACGAAGTTGGGAACGGGAATACTATAAACTGAAGCTGTGCACTCACCGTTGCAGACGTTCCAGATACGCTTAATGCAGGCGGTTCTTCAGCGTACCATACGACATACTCATAGAAGTTAACGAACTTTGTCCAGGTTGCGTTTATAGCTGTTACTCCGTTGTAGGTTCCGTTAAGCGGTCCACCCAGCCACACAAGCTGTGCGTTAGGAGCGTACTCCTGCATTATAAGGCTGGTATTCTCGATAGCTATATTGTTCCAGTGCGCGTATGCATTAGCAAGAAGTTCGTCATTTATGAGAACGTTCTGTCCAGGGTATCCAGCTATTACATCTGTCAAAGGCAGTGGCTTTACTTTCCATACTTCATTCTGTATCAGGAATCCGGTTGGAGCGCTTGTGCTGGCTGCGAGTCCCAGGGTCTCGGTAACGTTAAGAACGAATATGTTTTCGGGGTTGCTTGTAGGCGCTACGAAAAACTGAACGGGGGCTGAAACCATATAGTACGATGAGTTTACCTGCATAACCTGAGGCGGCACTATTGTATACCAGTAAACTGTTTCATAAAGGTTTGTGAACTTGTTCCATACAGAGCTTATCTGAGATGTCCCTGAATATGTCCCGCTGAGCGGGCCTCCTACCCACTTTAATGCAGCGTTTGGAGCATAATTCTGCATTATCAGGCTGGTGTTTTCTATAGCTATATTGTTCCAGTGAGACATCGCGGTTGCAAGGGCTCCCTGTTGCATATAACCTGCAAGCTCGCTTGAAAGAGAGCTTATTTTGCTGTTGTCAGACGAAACCTGGCTTGTTAAGGTGCTTATTTCAGAATTTTTTGCAGTAATTTCTGCTGAATAGGCTGACATCGAAGAGTAGTACATAGAAGCGTAAACTCCAGTAGTTATTATGAAGATCACCGCAATCACTGTTAGAGCAACTGTTGACGTTTTCATTTTGTCATATCAGATATTATAACGATGTTATATTAACGTTTTTCAAAATAATATACAAATTATATGCAAATTATTGCGGAATTATGATTACGATAACGACAGCTGATGTTAAAAATTAATTTTAAAAACTTTAAGCTTTTTTATGTTTTAAATCTTGCATGTTCTGAACGCTTTCGATCCATTCAAAAACTGGAATTAAAAGATCTCTTAATTTCTTACCTTTCTCAGTAAGCGAATATTCCGTCTTCACGGGAATACCGGGGATTACTTTTCTCGAAACAAGTCCAGCTTCTTCGAGCTCCTTAAGTCTTTTTGAAAGCAGATTGGGCCTCGGATTTCCTACGTTTCTTGCAATTTCGTTGAAACCAGATTTTTCTTTGTTGCCCAGCAAGCCTATTATGAGAAGCGAGTATTCTTTTCCCAGAACTCTCATGATCTTTTGTGCGGGGTAGATACAGATCTCTTTATCGCCGTAAACAATCATGCATGCTTTTTTTAACACGTTTAATTGTATTCACTTTAATTATTTAAAGCTGGTTTAATAATTTAAATTACCTCGCTTTTAAACCTGGTTTATTTTATAAAAACCATGAATAAAAAAGTAATAATAAGGGTATTTGGAATGAGCTGTAATGATTGTGCTGTAACTGTTAAGAAAGGGCTTCTGAGCGCTGAAGGTGTTAAAGATGCCCGCGTTTCCCTAAAAGATGGGATAGCCGAAGTTCTGCTGGATGATGCCATTGTTAATCCCGAAGAGCTAGTTAAGCTCCCCGTTTTTTCAGCCAAATCAAAGTACAGGGCTCAATTGAGGGAAGTTATCTGAAAGAATACGACCTGGCAATAATAGGCAACGGCGCAGCAGCTTTTTCTGCCGCGATAAGAGCTTCAGAAATCACTTCGCATCAAGCAAAGATAGCCATGATAGGGTATGGCCCTCTTGGAGGCACATGCGTTAACGTCGGATGTGTTCCTTCTAAATACTTGATAGAAGGGGCTTCCATCTTCAGGAATACAAGAAACCCCCTTTTTCCCGGAATCTCTTCTATGGGAACTTTAAACTTTAAACTGCTGATTGATTCACTGAGGGAGCTGGTTAAAGGCGAAAGAAAAGCCAAGTACGAAGACGTGCTTTCAAAGTACGAGAACGTGGAATACCACAGAGGCTACGCTTCTTTTATAAATGATAAAACTATTGCTGTGACAAACGGGGATAATGTAAAAAAAATTTCAGCATATAACTTTCTGATTGCAACAGGCTCCAGACCGAGCGTCCCCCAGATAAAGGGACTTGAAAACTCAGGTTTTTTAACCAGCAACGATATATGGAACCTCGAAGATTTACCTTCGAAAATAACTGTACTGGGGGCTGGAGCTGTAGGTCTTGAACTCGGGCAAGCGTTCCTGAGGCTTGGTTCAGAAGTAACAGTTATAGAAACGATGCCTAGCATACTGTATGGTTCAGAGCCTGAAGTTTCAGAAACGATGCTTGATGCGTTAAAGGCAGAAGGCATGAAATTTTATACTGGCGCTTCAGTAGATAGAGTTGAAAAAACGACCTTGTACATAAAAACGGAGGGTCAGGAGAAAAAAGTCGATCACGACATCCTGCTTGTTGCAACAGGGAGAACCCCTAACCTTGAAAAGCTTGCGCTAAAAAACGCTGGAGTTGAGTATTCGACAAAGGGCATAAAGGTTAACGAGAAGCTTGCGACCTCGAACCCGAGGATCTACGCAGCTGGGGACGTTGTTGATCAGAGGCTGAAGCTTGAAACTGTTGCGGCAAAAGAAGGGGCTACAGCTGTAGAGAACATGTACGAACATGCGGAAAAAAGCATAGACCTTAAAACGGTCCCTTTTGTCGTTTTTACTGAACCACAGGTTGCATCGGTTGGGCTTAAAGAAAGCGAATGCAAAGACTGCACTTATAAAATTTTACCTGTTTCAACTGTTGCAAAAGCAAGGATAATAAGAAAAGAATGCGGCGTCATAAAGATGGTGGTTGATAAAGGCGAAAGTATAAGAGGAGTTCACGTAGTTTCTCCATACGCTTCAGAAATAATAATCGAAGGCGTATATGCGGTAAAGCTTGGATTAACGGTTGAAGACATTATAGATACTGTTCATGTGTTTCCCACAATTTCTGAATCGATAAAGCTGGCAGCACAGTCTTTCAGGAGAGACATTTCAATGATGAGCTGCTGCGTAGAGTAGTACAGCTTTTAAAACAAAGCTTAAAATCAGTTAAAAAGATTAAGGGATAGTTTTTTGAACTATTGTCCATTTCTGTATTAAGCCCGAAGAGCTTTTTACAACTTTAAACCTTTCAAGCATTTGATCCCATTCTTCGTCACTGATTCCGGGTTTAGCGTTGAAAAACTGTCTGGTAATGCTCATGTATGCATAAGAATTGTTCTTTAGGACCCTTACGATTTCGTTAAGCGCACTCTTATAATCCGCTATGCAACACAGGGCTAAATTAGAAAATACAAAATCAAAGTATTCGTCTTCAAACTGTATACTTGTGGCCGATCCTTTAACAGCAATCAGGTTGTCGCTGTTAAGCTTTTTAAGCTCTCTTATGGAGCTTTCGCTTGGGTCAATAGCCACTACCTGTCCTTGATGACCCACTAGCTTGAGCAGCTCAGCCGTATAATAACCCGGTCCTGAACCCAGGTCCAGAACTTTCATTCCAGTTTTAATGTACGGCTTTATCCTTTTAATCACTCTGTCCTTCGGTTCTATCAACCTTCTTACTGGGTTGTTAAGTAAAATTGGGCCCAGAATTCTATCGTTTACCATGAACTGTTTTTTATAACGATGTTATTATTTCTTTTCAGGAAATTTTTATTTATGTACTTATGGTTTAAAAAATTCTTTTCAAAAATGCAAACCAGAAAAAGGGCTTATCGATAGTTTAAGCGTTTTAAAAAATAAGAGAAACAGTTTAATTGTACGTCAGCAAATTAAAATGAATCAACTTGGTTATGAATTATGATTACGCAGTAATAGGCGGTGGAGTATCGGGATACTTTGCTTTAAAAGAGTTAGCAGGAAAAGGAAGAATCATACTTATATCAGAAGAACCAGATCTGCCCTACGATAAACCGCCTTTGAGCAAAGAGTTCTTGAGGGGAGAAAAGAACGCTCCTTTCTTTGAAAAACCTGATTTTTACAGCAGCAACGGAATAACAGTGCTACTCAACGAGACAGCTGAAAAGATAGAAAACAACGAAATAGTTACTTCTTCAGGGCTCAGGATAGGTTTTAAGAAGGCGCTGATAGCTACAGGCGGAAAACCAAAAAAGGCTGGTGTACCTGGGGAGAACAAAAGAGGCGTTTTCTATCTCAGGACTCTCAGAGATGCCTCGATAATAAGAAACAGCGAAGCAAAAAGTTTCGTGATAATAGGAGGAGGTTTCATAGGCGTCGAAGCTGCAGCCTCTTTGAAACAGATTAATAAGGAAGTTACCGTTGTAGAAGCAGCACCAATGCTACTGAGCAGGTTTGCAGATGAAGATTTTTCTTCTTATCTAGAAGAGTACATGAGATCAAAGGGGGTTGAGGTGATTACTGGGACAAGCGTAGAGAGCATTGAGGGTTCAAAACATGTTGAAGCGGTAAAGTTAAAAAACGGAAAAGAGCTCAAGACAGAAGCTGTTCTTGTAGCAATAGGAATTAAGCCATCTGTAGAGCTCGCTTTGAATTCAGGAATAAAGGTTAATGATGGTATAGAAGTGGATGAACATATGATGACAAGCATGAAGGACGTTTATGCTGCGGGCGACGTCGCTTTGTTATATAACAGTTACCTTGGAGAAAAGACTAGGATAGAGCACTGGAACAACGCCCAGTACACGGGGATTCTTGCTGCAAGAAACATGCTAGGCAATTCTGAAACTTATGATTTCTTCTCAACCGTATGGTCGGATGTGTTTGATCTTCATATCGAGTCTGCAGGCATAATAAAAGGATGGGAGGAAAAAGCCACGATTGGGAGCTTTAAAACAAACAGGGTAGTCAACGTATTCATCAAGGAAAAGAAAGCTGTAGGCTATATCGCAGTCAATATTGAATGGGAAAAGATAGAAGCCTTAAACGATATAGTTAAGAATAGAAAGCAGATTACAAACCCCTCGTGCTTTTCTATCTGAAATCTTAAGCGCGATTAATTCTCTGACGGCGCACGAGTTTCATCTTTTTACCAAAGACTCTGTCTGCGTGGACGTATTAAATTAACGCATTGCGAAACAAAATGTCTGATAAAATAAACAGCAAACCTAGCAGTTCTTTTTTAGTGCAGGATGGCTTTTTAACGTTATTGCTATAAACAACATCCTGTCATCTAACATTAGTGACAAGTACTTATTATGTATTTATGAGTCTATCATTTATAGTAAGGTTAATTTAGGTTAATCAGCGCAATTTGATTACTTGTTTAGCCTTGACTAAAGCTTTTTGAACAAAGATCGCATTTAAAATCTGATATAGTAGCAAAAGCACCATAAAAATCAACAAAAGTTTTGATCTACTGTTCAGGGTGGGGAGGAGATCAGAAAATTATAGTAGGTTGCATGAGTTAAATTATAAAAGGGCCTAAAATCAAAATCGATTTACTTTATGTACAATATTTGTTTTAATTTCTGGAAATTTTTAAAATAAAATCAGTAGTCATGCTATAGTATAAATAGTATAACAGGACGGCTCTTTGCTGATGAAAAAATTTTACCAAAAAACAATAATTTTATGGTTATCTAAATTTTTTATGGTTGAAATCTCTGATAAACTTTTGATAAGCGTCTTTAAAAATTACAAAAACATAGCCACAGTGGGTTTTTCAAAGGATCCAGGAAAATGGGCCCACATAGTCCCCAAGTTTTTGATCGAAAAGGGCTATACGGTTTTTCCCGTTAATCCAACGGCAAAAGAAATTTTGGGGCTAAAAAGCTATCCTGATCTCCTTTCAGTTCCGCATAAGGTCGAAATAGTTCAGATTTTTAGGCCTTCGGAAGAGGTGCCCGCAATAACAGAACATGCCATTAAAAGGGGTGATGTCAGAGTGATCTGGATGCAGAAAGGTATATCTAACGATGAAGCTGCAAAAAAGGCAGAAACCAAGGGCATTACAGCGATTCAGGACAGATGCATGTACGAAGAGTACACCAGGCTTTTTGGCGCATAGCTTTCAAGTATTGCAAAAACAGTTTTCAATTATTTCAGATAAGGCTAAGCTGTTTGACTTTTCTAAGAACCTCCCTTGAATATCCGTTAGGGTTAACTTTTTCAAAAACATGGGCTATCATCTCTTCTTTATCTATTATATAATCCTCTTCGTAAAAAGCACTCCATCGGCTTCGTATTTTTTGATTACTTATTGTGACGGCATGATTGATAAACTTCCTACAAGCTAAAAAGGACATCGCGAAATTTTCAGCATCTATCTTTTTGTTGATGTTGATCAGATGACACCAACCTTGAAGAGCATATATATTCCAACCAGCACTATTATTATGCCGTATACGATCCTGAGTGTCTCCTTTGGAACCTTAACCGC
>JAWDMM010000057.1:0-8296 GCA_046536595.1 Nitrososphaeria archaeon
TATCAACCAACGGTTATGCTCAGATATCTAGCAGCGATGTACCACTGTATTCACTTCCAACAAGCTTGATCAACTCTTCAACACCGAGCACTGTTACAGTAACTGCTTCTAACGGACAAAGCCTTACCTTAATGGTAGGTGAAAAGGCTATCATAGGTGCAATACCATTAGTTACGGTACCGCAGGGCTTGTACTACGTAAAAGCTTACTTTGGGTCAACAGCACCAGTCGCAACATCTATCGCGCAAGTAAACGTGTTGCCGACAATATCAATATCGCCGACCAGCGGTCCAGCTGGGCAGACAGTTACTGTCAACGGTTATGCTTTCTCATCATCGGGCATAGTAAACTTGACAATAAGCTACAAATCTTACAATATATCTTCTGTTAACATTACAGCATCCTCAACCGGTACTTTCACTTACACATTTACAGCTCCAGAACTAAAGCTTGAGACACCCAAGTCTAGTTCTGATGTATCACTAATTAATTTACCAAATGGAAGTGTAACAGTAACTGCCCATGACTATATGTCTGGCTACAGCAATAACCAAACATATACAGAGATCGGAAGAGCTTTCTATCAGATAATCGAATATAACCCAACCACAGCGAGCTGGGAAACAATAATACCAACAACAAGCGGCAAGGTTGCGCTTAACGGAACAGTTACTAATGTACCATTCTATGAAACTGAACCCATGATAATTTCAGGAATATACTTTGCACCAAATTCACAGGTTACTTTGACTTTTGGAAGCATAACCTTAGGCACTTTCAAGACAAACGCTTCTGGATTCTTTAACGCAACTGTCTCAGTTCCAGTCGTAGCAAAGGGAGCATACAACGTTAGTGCTTCAGACCCATTAGCGTACATTTACTTTAGCGGGGAGCCCGTTACTGAAGTTGTCGTGTCGCCAACAAAGTTTACTCCAGGAAGCACTGTGACTGTTAGCGGTTATGCGTTTGATCCAAATACATACGCCAACGTTACATGGGTAGGATTATTCATCAACAAAACTTCAGCATACGGAGAAAGCTATTTAGCAGTTAACGTACCTGTTGGGAGCAACGGAGTCTTCAGCACAAGCGTCAGCGTACCCATGCCAACTTTTGGCGGAATACACTACATTTACGTAAACGACACAAAGGGAGCAAACGCCTCTGCCACTATAACAGTTGTTCCTTCGATAAGTTTATCGCCATCGACAGCACCGCTCGGTTCACAGGTCGAGGTAAGCCTTAACGGGCTTGATGTAGGAAGTGCAAAAGGTAATATGACAGGTTTCAAAAGTGACTACTTCGGTGCGGCAAATGAATCATATGAGTTAGCTTACGATAACATACCTACATACATAACTGGTATATACGGGAATAATTATGGTGCGGCTAGCGCTTCAATAACTGCGGCTGGTTATCCAATGTTACACGCTGTGCAACTTGTAGGAAACGATTTGATAGCTACAGCATGGTTAAACGTAACGGGAACTACTAACACAGAGGCCGGCACTGTCGCAGCGATAAAATCGCTTAACACATCAGTATCAAGCCTCTCAAATACAATATCATCTGACTACAGCTCTCTCAGCTCAATGTTATCAAGCCTTAATGCATCAGTTACAGGAATTAGCAACTCAGTATCAAGCCTCTCTGGAACCTTGACAACACAGTACAGTTCTATAATGTCATCCCTTGCTAGCATAAGCACTTTGGTAAGTGACCTTAAGACAACGATTTCATCTGACTACAGCTCTCTCAGCTCAGCTATAAGTAGCTTGAGCTCATCAGTGTCAACGATCAGTTCATCATCGTCTTCAATAAGTTCATCAGTAACTTCGATAGGGACTAGCGTTTCGTCTCTGCAGTCAGCTGTTAGCTCTCTTCAGTCTACAGTAAGCTCTTTATCAACATACCTGTTAGTCGTTGCAGTGCTAGCGATCATCATAATAGTACTAGAACTGGTACTTTTGGTAAGAAAGAAGTAAAGTTCTTTAAATATTTTAAAATTTATTTTTTTTATCTTTCTTTTTTATAAGATTTTTAACATTTAATCTAATAAGATGACCCTTCGTAAACATTTATATCTTGCTTTGTAAATAATAAAAATCTGATGAACTATAAAGTTTTGTTGGTACTACTTGTAGCAACGCTGCCCTTTGTGGGATTTGTAACGCCATCTTTCGCATCTACCAATCAGCAGATGCCTTCTACGGTTGCAGCCCTCCCTGGCTACAAAAACGTCGGAAGCCTTCCGTCAAACTATCCCTTATTAGTTATAGTGTACATACCTCTTAGGAACACGGGGCTCCTCTATTCTATGGTTCAGCAGGTTTCTAATCCTTCCTCTTCACAATACGAGCATTTCCTTACATATTCTCAGATTCAGAAACTCTTCCTGCCTGTGGGCCAATATAATCAAGTTATTAGTTACCTAAAGGACAAAGGTTTTAAGATCTTACTTACGGCTATGGATTCAGCTATCTTGATACAAGGGACCGTCCAACAAGTAAAGCAGTACCTAGGCCTTTCAACAGTGCTCTATTCAAACGGCACGTACAGCTATTATACTCTGGTAGGAAACCCGAACATAAATGCTTTTGTATACGCATCTAACGTTACAGGACTTATCCTGAGACATCCTGACACTCTTGTAACTGAAAAGGACTTTCAGGGGCTGATGAGGACGATGCAGCCGAACATGACCTTCCCAATAACTGGCATTTCAGCCAAAGAACTTTGGAATGCGTACAACGTAACAGGATTGCTTAAATCTGGGATAAACGGCACTGGCTATACAATAGGAATACTTGACTGGTACGGTGATCCGTACATAACTCAAGTGCTTCAGGTTTACGACAAAGAGTTCGGTTTTCCCAACCCACCTAGCTTTAATGTAGTTCCTATAGGGCCTTACGACCCAAACCTAGGAGTTTTAACGGGATGGGACGGTGAAATTTCCGGCGACGTTGAGCTTTCGCATTCCATGGCCCCAGGCGCAAACATAACTCTCTACATAGGAAACGGGGCACTTCCTGTATTCTTCCCTATAGCGTTCATCGACCAGCAGCACGTCGTTCAGACTGTGTCCCAAAGCTGGAGCATTTATGAGTGGTACTATTCGGTTCTTGGACCAGCCTTCTACACTGCAAACCTCCAGCTTGCGGATTACTACTACGCTTTGGGCTCTCTAGAAGGTATTACGTTCATAGCCTCAACCGGCGACGCAGGAGGTAGCGGATACAGCGCGGGGCCCCTCGGGACTCCAGGATACCCCTCAACATCCCCCTTCGTCACGGCTGCTGGAGGTACTACAGTTTACGTATCAGGCAATTCAACCTTACAGACAGCGTGGTCCAATTACGGATTCATACCTTACTTAGTAAACTACGGAGGTTCAACTGGGGGCGTCAGCATGATCGAGCCTTTACCATGGTACCAGTCCGAATTGACTATTCCATTAAGTTACCCCTACGGCAGGATGGTGCCTGATATATCTCTGAGCGCATCGCCCTTCCCAGGAACGTGGGTCGTCTATTCAGGTAACGTAACTGGGATATTCGGCGGGACAAGTGAGGCTTCGCCTTTGCTTGCCGGTCTTTTAACGCTAGTCATGCAGAAGGTACATCATCCACTTGGCCTCATAAACCCCTTCCTTTATCAGAAGGGATACTCAACCGGTTCTGTAGAGCAGATAACTTTCGGTTACAACATACCTTGGACTGCCCACTCTGGCTATAACTTGGTTACCGGCTTAGGATACCCGAACGTAGGAGTTCTTGCGCAAGCCATAAGTTCTGCGACTACCGCAAACACTATGAACGTAACCGTAACGCTTTTCAATTCATCATTCATGCCTCAACCTAACAACGAATTTTCACCTGGATCCACAATCGTGGTTTTAGCGAACGTAACTAGCAACGGCTTAACCATAACTACTGGCTCGTTTACAGCTTCATTAGAATCGCTTCAGGGGGTTTTAGTAACGGTTCCTATGCAGTACAACTCTACTTATAAGCTCTGGATAGCCCAAATCAAAGTTCCACCTAACGGAAGCGGACCAGCTTACGTTAACGTACAGGGTTCGTCGTCAGGGCTCACAGGGGAAGGTATGGCCGAAGCATTCCTCGGTTACTTAGTTACTTACGTTAACCTACAGACGCCGTACCCAGTATTACTTATGCCCGGAAGTCCTATTCTTGTTCAACTAAATTACCTTTCAGGCTCTCCAGCCCCGCTTAACGGGACGTATTACATATCGACGTACTCGTACAACTTTATGAAGAACGTTTACAACCCGGTTGAGACAATACCTTTAGTTCTGATAAATAGCGCTTATGGTCTATGGGCAGGGACAACGAGCGCAACATATCCTAACGGCCCCGTCCTGCTACAAGGAGTAGGCGCTTTCGGATACCTGCCTATAATGAACGGCGTTGACCTTCAGACCATGTTCATACTGCCCGAAACAGTAATAGAGCCAGGAGCGGCATCTCCGGGAAGCTATATAATAATGCAGGGAACTCCATTTCCGCCACTTTCTTTGCTCTCTTACGTTAGCTCAGCAACCGGGTACTCTATTTTTGAAAACGTGATGGACGGCTCCAACATTACGGCCCAGTTGGTAAGCCCAAGCGGGAAAGTTGTGTCAACGGCAAACATTCCTTTCAACGGAATTTACTATAACGGATATCTTAAAGTTCCATCGAACGCTCAGTCTGGGCTTTATTACGTAGTTCTGAATTCTTTCTACGAATCCTACACGTTAGGCATGAACATAACTGGAAGCTATTACGGGCAGATACTCGTTTCGCCTTCCTCATCGGTTCCGAAGATAACAGTTACTGGCGAGAAGTTCATAGGAGGTAAACTGAACATATACGCGAACATCACATACATGAACGGGACGGAAGTTAGGTACGGGATGTACGTAGCTGCAGTCTATTCTAACGATGTACAATCTGGCTACGGCACCTACCTGTCATCTGGAGTTCCGCTCACTTACAGCCCGAGCCTGAACGAGTGGGTCGGCACGATAACGCTGCCAAGCTCGTACAGCCCGTTCCAATATAACGCCACAACTGGCACAGTTTTTATCGGAGCGCAAGGATACTCGGGCCCGTTCGACGTTTATGTTAGCGGGACTTCGTGGAACGGAGTTCCTACAACTTCACTGCTTTCAGCCCAGAAACAGTTCTTCGTAAACCCGCAGTACTTCTTCTCAGGAAAGACTTTAAGCTACCCGGTTCAGACGAGCAACTTAGCGCTAAAGGACGACACGCTCACAGTTTCTAACGCAACGCTATCTTACGATGTCTTCCTAGGAGGAGACACTATAAACGTTGAAGGCAACGCTTCGTTCTCAGAAGACCAATTCTACGGGACCAACTATATAAAAGGAGGAACTGTTACGATAACTAGCTCTAGCATAAATGGACCCCTCTACTTAGTGAACACGAATGCTACCCTTGATGGCGTAAAGGCAACAAGCGTTTATGCGGTAAACAGCACGGTGAAACTCGTAGACTCCTCAGCTTCATACTTGAGCCTTCAGTCCTCTGTACTTAGCGGTAGTAGCTACACCATATCCTCGTTATCCCCATCTCCACCTTCGATAACGATTCAGTACCCACAGAGCGATGTACCATACTCTAACAACATTCCTGTGAACATAACGGTAAGCGGGCAGGAAGTAGTTAACGTTAGCGTTTATGTTGATGGATCGTTAGTTAAGGGCTTCTCGGCTCCAGGAACTTACTCTTTTAACCTCAATGCCACTTCATATCCAGATGGCACGCACACGCTAAGCGTTATAGCGGTTCAAAGCGACGGGGTAAGTTCTGAGGCAAGCGTTCAATTCGAGACGACTCACCAACTACAGGCTTTGGCACAGCAAACTGCTTCGCAAATTTCATCGCTTAACTCGAGCATAATTTCAGTTAAAGACACGCTCAGCACTCAAATTGCAGAGTACTTCGCGACCACCATAATTTTAGCCATACTGGGTATAATCCTGGCTATATACGCAATAATGAGGAGATCAAAAGTATAAACGTCGCTATTTATTATATTTTATTTTTTTATACTGAACCTTTCGATTTTACTGTATATCGTCTTTCCTACGGGGCTTTCTGCAAAGTACGTCGAAAACATTGAAATGCTAAATCCTAGCAAGGCTCCGCCTATTACGTCCATGGGCCAATGAACCCCGACGTACACGCGCGAAAAGGAAACAATGAAGGCTTCGAGGCTAAGAAGCAAAGAGTACTTTTTCTTTAAATAAAAATATGTAGAGGAAGCCCCAGCCCAAGTTATCAACGCGTGCCCAGAAGGGTAACTGAAATCTTTCGGCTTGGGTATCAGTGTGCTGTAGCTGAAGTAATAAAACGGTCTTGTAACCTGCAAAGTGTCCTTTAACGTGATGCCGAAAATTATCGAAAACAGAAAAGATACGAACATAACGTAAGCGGAAAACTTCACGTTGCCCTTTCCGAAAAGCCACATCAGGGCTAAGAGCGGTATCCAGAAATACTCCCTCCCATACTTTGCAAAAGCTATGAAAAGCTCGTTGAGACTTTGGACCCTGTGGGTCACAACTAAAACGTAAAGCGAAGAGTTAAAAAAGTTGTCCGCGCCGTAAGCCTTGACGAACGCTGTGATTATGGCAAAAATAATTAGCGCAAAAATAGCGTAGACTAAGGCTTCCTGCCTTCTCTTTGTAGAGTTTATGACTGACAAGAATATTCCTTCCATTTTATCAATATATGAGTATCTGAGTTATAAGCTTTAATGTTGAAAACAAATTACATTTTTGATCTGCACATGCTTTTAATTGGTAGGGGTTAAGGGGCGAAAGTCCCCTTGCACGAGGGATGGATAGCCCCCTTATATGACTTGTTGCATTATTTTGACAACATTGCATGATATTTTTTATTTAATTTAACCAAGTTGCATTATGTAAAATTATGACTGACTGGCCAGAGTATAACAAGAAGCTGGTTAATGAAAAAAACGGTTGACGTATTTTTCAGCAAGAGCCTCCTGATTGACCAGTAGAAGCAGCTGAAGAAGATGAACAAGGGCAAAAGCCATACATGTATTCTGATGCGCTCGTACTCATAATACTTGCTGTAAGGGAATACTTTTGACTGCCATACAGACAGACTGTGTCAGGATGTTAGGAGAATGGGGGGCAAGGATACCTTCCTACACACAGATATGCAGGAGGCAGAAGGAACTGAATATACCATTAGGAGTAAAGTATAGCAAGGATAAGCCTGTAGATATAGCAATTGGCTCAACAGGCATCAAGGCGTTCAACAGGGGTGAATGGATAAGGCAGAAGTGGGCATTGAGGATGGGTAAAGCTTCACAACACTAAGAAGCCTCGCCTCTAGAAGAGGCGAGGATGCTGAAATACTTTGCTAACGTGTTTTCTCTGAAAAGGCTAAAGTATTTATATTCTTAATAGGATAAAATAACAAAAGCATGCGCCGATCGAACACAGTACGCATCATTGCAGGAAAAGAAACAAAAGCTAAACTAAAGGCTCTCGGAAAGGCATTCGTTGATTGCTGGAACGAAGTTAATAAGTTGAGGCTTGAGCAGTACAAAAAGCACGAGCCTGTCGATTTCGGAAAAACAGAAAAAGTCGTTTATGAAAAATTCAAAGCTGTATTGCACGGGGCAAACGTTCAACAAGTAACGCGAGAGAACGCTTTTGCGTGAAAATCTTTTTTCGAGCTAAGCAAAAAGAAGAAAGAAGGTGAATTGCCTAAGTGGATGAAGCCTAAGCCTCCTCACAAAAAGAAAGATGATTTGTTTTTGCTGATTAGACATGACAGGTACAAAATTGAAGGAAACGAAATATTCCTGATAGATTTCAAGATAAGGCTCAAGTTCATTGGCAAGCTCAAGTGGGTAGGCAAGCAAGGTACCCTTGAGATATTTTACGATAATGCAAGGAGGAAGTGGTACGCAAGGATTCCTGTGAGTGTAAAAGTAAATAATAAACCAAAAGGCGAAAAGAAGGCGGACATCGATCTAGGCGTTATAAACCTTGCAACCGTTGCCGTTCAAGATGGCTCGTGGATGCTCTTCAAAGGAGGTTCAGTGCTTTCAGAATTCAAGAAGATAACAAAGCGCATTTCAATAGAAGAAAAGAGGCTTGCAAGGCACGGCTTGAAAACTAGCAAGAAGCTTGAAAAACTTTACAATAAGCGTTCTCTTTTGCTTAAGAACGCTAGAGAAGGACTAGCAAGGGAAATCGTAGAGACACTCTATGATAAAGGAGTAGGAG